>JAEVEY010000182.1 GCA_016842045.1 Candidatus Thermoflexus sinensis
CTTGCCGTCCGCCCGCCGTTCCCCCGTGGAGATGGTGATGGGCGAGAGGGTGGTGAAGGTCACGGCCTCGCCGAGGGCCGGCACCGGCTCCACTTCGATCCGCTCCACCATCACCGGATGGGGTCCTAACCGAACCTCCGGCTCCAGCAGCAGCCCCAGGGCCAGCGCCTCCACAACGGCCGGAATCGGCGAGGAAACCCACCAGGTGGCTGTCTCTTCCGCCCACAGCCCCAACCGGTCCGGCCGCAGGCCGTGGAGCCAGGAGTAAGTCAGGGGCTTATATCGCCGCCCCTCCGGATGGCTCCATCCCTCCTCGTGGAGTTGCTGGGCTACCCGCGGCAAACCCCGGGCCATCGCCGTGTAGGCCAGGCCCCGCAGCCACTCCGGATAGCCCCATGGGAGCAGAGCGGGTTTCGGAAATCGTAGAAGGATTTTCAGCCGCATCGCCCCTCCTGATCGTGAGGAACCTGGAGATTGCGTAAGGTGTGGACCTCCTCATCATACGGGCTATGTTTTTTGTGGGGGCAGACTGCCTGTACAGCCCGTTCCCCACGGGGATCTCACCATGGGGAGGATCACCTCCTCATAGAATCTTGCTTTTATGGCCTCGGATCGGAAGCCCTGGTCTCGCTTCTGCGCGCCCGCGCCGCATCCCGCACCGCCTGGAGGTTGATCACCTCCGCAACTTCGAAGCGGGGCGGGATCACGCCGGGAATCGGCCGCAATCGAAGGATGGGGGGGAAATACCCCATGCGGCCGTGCAGTTCAGCTAACAGCACCCCTGCGGAGTAGTTGAGGGAGGGCAGGGCGATGAGCAGGGGCTGTGTTTGCCATTCCTCCGCCGAAAACCCCACCCGGTCGACCATCGCCACAATCTGGGGAACCAGAGGTTCTTGCGGATCGATCTGAGCATCGATCGCGATGATACGCTCCACCTTCCGCCCGGTGAGGGCTTCGATCTGATGGAGTTGATCCTCTGTCAAGGGATGTGCGAAGTTGATGAGGATCATATCGGCCTCCTGTGCTTTCAGTGTAGCCCACAGGACGGCCAGGAGGCATCGGGTGAAAACCAGATTTCTCTCCGGAATGGACCGGATGCCTGTCCCACCGGGTTGGGGAAAGAATGGAAAAGGGAATGGACGGATAGCCGGGCTGCCAGCCCATCTCCGGGGATTCTGAACGAAGCGCCCTAATCCAGGGTCATGAACGTCTGGAAGGGGCGAAACCATTCCCGCAGGTCCCGATAAGAGAGGGACTGATCCGGAGGTAGCTCCCAGATCTCCCGGCACACGGCTTTAATGTCTTCCAGATGGGAATCTACGGTCTTGAGGGTGATCCCCAGACGCTCGGCGACTTGCTGAGGGCGCTCGCCACGGACGATCCAGTAGAGCACCCGGCGTCGGGCAGGCGTCAGGCGTTGCCAGGCCTGTCGACACCGTCCGATGTCCTGGGAGATCGGGATCGGCTGTTGCAGCTGCATCGAGGAAAGCTGTCGGAGACCCGGAAAATCTGCTCCCCAGTGGGGGAAGGGCACTTCGATCAGGCGCACACCATCCTCCGGCCGGGCATGCATGCGCTGCCCATCCCGTGCCAGCTCCATGAAGGGGCGGGGCGTGTAGAGATGCCAGAGATGATCCGAGTAATCCAGATAAACGATGGCTGTGAGGAAGAGCATCAGGGCCAGGATACGCCGCCCGCCGGCCAGCACGACATGCAGAGGGCGCCCCTGGTCTTTCTCCAGGCGGAGGATCTCCGCGATATGAAACCGAACGGCCTCGGCGGTCCGTTCATCCACGATATCGACCAGCGGGCCCTGATGGTCCCGCAGCATAATGCGGCGCAGTCGAATAGAACGCTTGGCGTAGGCGTAGAAGTCATTCGGAAATTCACGATCCAGACGCTCGAGGGCCTGACGGGTTCGGGGATCATGGGGAGCGAAATGGATGACCACGGTTTCCACAATCGGCTCGCCGCGCGTCAGCAGCGCATCCAGGGCAAAGGTGACCACCTGAGGCTGCCCGCCCAGCGTGGCGATCATCGTGCTGGCCGGTCTGTAGTCCATGAATCACCTCCTGTCGCAAGCCGCCCTGGTAGGAGAACTGCGAGCAGTTGTCCTACCAAGGGACGAGTGGATAGGGTGTTTTAACCATTCGACAGACCGCCCAGACCCATTCACCGATGTGCACGGAGGAACGGAATGGACCTGTTTCCAGCTGTCCTGATCGGAGGGCCGCCCAACTCAGGTAAGTCGGTGCTAATTTATAGTCTATCACAGGCGTTGCGAAGGCGGGGAGTGGCTCACTATGTGTTGCGAGCGGCACCCGATGGGGAGGGGGACTGGTTTCTCGAGGCGGAGTCGACAGTGGTTCGATGGCTCCGGGTGAAAGGTGCCTTCGACGCTCGATGGGTGGACCGGATCGTTCGGGATATCCGGAACCGACATCTGCCACTGCTGGTGGATGCCGGGGGAATGCCGACCCCGGAGCAGGAACGGATCCTCAGCGCGGCCACCCATGCCATCCTCCTGACGCGGGATCCGGCCGCCCGCCCGAAGTGGCGGCGTCGTTTCCAGCGCTACGGCTTGAACCTCATAGCCGACCTCGATTCCCGTTTAGAAGGAACTCCCCGGGTGATCCGGCGGACCCCTGTGCTTCGGGGGGTAATCACCGGCCTGGTCCGGGGCCGTATGGCGGAGGGACCCGTGTTCGAGGCCCTGGTGGACCAGATCGCGGCCCTCTTCCGGTATGATCCGGAGGAGTTGCGGCGCTATCATCTGGATACAGCCCCTTCCGTGGATCTGCTGATCGAATTAAACCGGCTGGCCCGCATGCTGGGCGTCCGGATGGAAGGTGAGGCACCCCGCTGGGCCCCGGAAGACCTCCCCCGGGTCCTGGAGTCCCTCCCCGCCAGCAAGCCCCTCGCCCTTTACGATCGAGCCCCTGCCTGGCTATATGCGGCGCTCTCTGTCCATGCATTGCCCTCCCCCATTTTTCAATTTGATGTCCGGCTGGGATGGGTGGAGCCCCCGAAGCTGAGGGTCGAGGCTGGGCTCCCGGAACCCACGGCGCTTCGTTTCCTCGTGGAAAAATCCGGGGACCTCTGGCGGCTGCGAGCGATGCTGTCCCATTCCTATCTGGAACGTGAAGAGATCGATGGCCTCCCGGTCCCCCCCATCCCCGAAGATGCATTCCTGGTCGTAGAGGGGAAGCTTCCTCTCTGGCTGTGGACCGCGCTGGCGCGGGCCTACGCGGGGGTCCGGATCCTGGCCGTCTTCGAGCCGCGGACATCGGAGGCGATGGTCATCGCATCTCGGGATCCTGACTGTCCGGTTGGGACCCGATGGCCTGTGGAGCCCGCCGGAGCGGAGCAGATATGAGGGCACAGTTCAGCTTCGGGGGGAGAAATGGCTCAGATGCTACCCGAACGCCTGGATCCGGAGACCGAGAGCCCGGCTGAACGGCTCCTGTATCAGGTGTTTCAGAAGCAGCTTCCGAACGACTTTGTGGTCTTTCACGCCGTGAACTGGTTGTTGCGGGAGCCGCATCAGGGCGCCTGGAACGGCGAGGCGGATTTCGTCATCGTCCACCCCGCGCATGGTCTTTTGGTCCTGGAGGTCAAAGGTGGTCCTATCCGCTACGACGCGCGGACCCGCCAGTGGTTCAGCGGTTCCCATTCAATTCGGGATCCGGTGAAACAGGCCAGGCGGAATCAATACGCCCTCATGGCCAAGCTGGGGGAGCATCCCCGATGGCCAGATCGCCCTATTCTCTTCGGCCATGCAGTGGCCTTTCCGGATGTTGAGGTCGGCGACCGGGACCTGGGACCTGATCTGCCCCGGGCGATCGTTCTGGATCGCTTGGATCTGCGGAATGTGAGACGGTGGGTTTTTCGAGTTTTGTCGTACTGGAAAGGGGAACACCCTTCAATGGGTGGGCCGGGATCTGATGGGATGGCCGTCCTGATGGACGTGCTCGCTCGCTCATGGTCCCTGCGCCTTCTGCTTCGTTCAGTGGTTGAGGAGACCGAGCATCAGATCGTGAAGCTGACCGAGGAGCAGTTCGCCCTGCTGGATTGCCTGAGGGCCGAACGGCGGGTGCTGATCAAAGGGTGTGCCGGCTCGGGGAAGACCATGCTGGCCCTGGAGCAGGCGCGCCGCCTGGGCCAGGAAGGACTCCGGGTGCTTCTCACGTGCTACAACCGGGCCCTGGCGGATCGCTTGCGAGAGGCGGCGTTGCCGCCCGCTGTGGACGTCCTCCACTTCCACAGCCTGGTCTCCCGCTGGGTGGATCGGGCGGGGCTTCGCGGGAAGCTGGATCAGGCTGCCCACGCCGTCCCGGAGGAGCGTCTGTTTCACGAAGTGTTCCCGGAGCTGCTGGCGGAAGCGGCGGGAACGCTGGGGCCCGAATACGACGCATTGATCGTCGATGAGGGACAGGATTTCACCGAAGTCTGGTTCACCGCCCTGGCTATGCTGTTGAAGGATCCGGATCACGGGATCGTTTACGTCTTCATGGACGACAATCAAAACATCTACCGGCGGGATCCCCAGCTGCCATGGACAATGGTGCGGTTCCATCTCTCATGGAACTGCCGCAACACACAACCGATTCATCGCCAGGCTATGCGCTTCTATCGCTCGGGTCACCTTCCCCGAGCCCGCGGCCCGGAGGGACCGGAGCCGGAGCGCCTTTATTACGCCAGTGAGGAGGAGTTCCATCAACACCTTCGCCGGTTGATCCATCGCCTGGTGGTGGAGGAGCAGCTTCCTTCTAGTCAGGTGGTGATCCTGTCTGCTCATCGCCGGGGGTGGTTGCGAACAGGAGCCAGGTATGGAAGGTTCACGCTGACCGAGCGCTGGCCCCCGGGTCCGGATGAGATCTTCTGGACCACGGTGCATCGCTTCAAGGGTCTGGAGAGCCCGGTGGTGATCCTGGCTCAGCTGGATGCGGACGCCTTCCCCGATCTCCCAACTGTCGCCTATGTGGGGATGTCCCGCGCCCGCAGTCACCTGATCCTCCTGGTGCACCGCGATCTATCCGGGATCCTGTGAATCCCTCTGGCAGGGGTGCCCCGAGGCGCGACACGGAGGGCAAAGCAGTCGGTCCTGTGGCTCCCCGCTTCCCCCGGAAAGGCCAGACGATTGCTTTGTCCCGTTATGAATATGAAGAGGATGGGAGGATCGGTGGACTGAGGGCCTTGGGCCACCGGCCCAACCCCTGCGCACTTCGGGCGAGAAAGTGGGCACAGCCTTATGCCCCACACTGAGGGCAACAGGTCTCACCGGGAGATAGCTCGGCCCCGCACGTTTCACACACATACGTGAAGGCCGCCCCGCATACCGGGCACGTCGTGGCATCGTCCGCCACCGCGGATCCACATTCCGGGCATAACGCCTGCCCGCAAGCCGGGCATGTGTCCACATCTTCGGGAAGCTCGGCCCCACACGTCGGACAGCGCCCGGAGAGATCCAGGCCGCACTGGGGGCAGCGGAGGGTCTCCTCAGCGACCGGAGTCCCACAGCGAGGGCATGCAAAGCCGAGATCCGCACTGCATGAAGGGCAGGCGGAAGCACCATAGGGAATTACGGCCTGACATGCCGGGCAGGTCCAGCCGGTTTCGGTGCCGCATCGCGGACATACGGTTTCCTCCGGCCAGAGCCGGGCCTGGCAGCGAGGGCAGAGGCGCTGCCCACACTCCGGACATGGCCCTTCGGACGGGCGGAAGACGGTGCCGCAGTTCGGGCATGCCGCCAGGGCCTCCCACAACGGCCTTCCGCCCGGCAGGTCGTGTTTGGGGGAAGACGTGGTAGCCGCCGGCACCGGGGTGCCGCAGTTCGGGCAATTCGTCGGCGCGCCGAAGAGGGCGTGTTCGCAGGATGGGCACCGTCGAACGAACGCTCGTCCACAATCCGGGCATTCCGGAGCGGCGCTCAGGAGGATCGTCCCGCAATCCGGGCACGCGAAGGCCAGGGCGAACCCGCACCACCGGCATCGGGTCTCGGCGGTGAGCGGATCCTCCGGCCCGGGCTCCCCACACTGGGGGCACCAGATCGCCCCACACGCTGGACACACTCCCATTTCCCGTTCGATCGCCTCACCGCACTGCGGACAGACAGCCTCCTGGATCGATGCGCCGCATGAGGGGCAACGCGTGGCGCCTTCCGGCAGGAGCGCCCCACAGCGCTCGCAGGTTTCGGCGAGCGGCAACCCGCAGGCCGGGCATGCGGTCGCGTCAGCCGGGACCCAGGCGCCGCAATCGGGGCATGGCTCCGCGCCACAGTTTGGGCATGGCTCATCGGGCGGCACCATCGCGCCGCAGCGGCCGCATGGGCGAGGCCGAAGCGGGGCGCCGCAGGAAGGGCAGGTCTCCGCCTCCGGGGGAACCGGCGCGTCGCAATGGCTGCAAAACCACACCCAGAGGGTCCCACACGTTGGGCAACGCGTGGCCGTCTCCGGCATCCGCGATCGGCAGGCCGGGCAGAACGTCGTTCCGCAGTGGGGGCAGACGCCATCTTCCCAGGCGATCTCCCGCCCGCATGCGGGACACGGGCCGCTTTCAGGTGGAAGAAGGGCGCTCATCTCCAGAGCCTGCTGGCAGGAAATTTCAGAGCTCCCGGAGGAAGCGGACGCGGCGGGCCCGTCCTCTTAAAGGGTTATGAACGGGCAGCCTCTGCCCGTTTCCGCCAGTAGCGCAGATAACCGGCTACGACGCTCTCATAGCTGGCCGCCACATCGTAGAACTCAGGATCCGCTCCGGCGGCGCGCAGTTCCTCATCCGCGTGAGCCCGAAGGCGCCTCACGATCTCTGCATCCTCCAGGTTCTCTTCCATCATCTCCCGGATCCGATGTCCCCAATCCCAGAGGCGCCGCTCCAGATCCTCCCAATGCCATTCGATGTCCTCCCGATGCACGTCGAAATGGGTCAGGCATAAGGCGCTGGCCTTCAGCGCCCGCAAGCGGGTGATGCTGGCGGACCAGGCCTCGAGATCCAGTTCCGGTGGCGGGGTGGGGGGGCGGACATAACGGATCCCGGGCATGCGGACGCCAGCGATATCGCCGGTGAAGAGAAGTCCAGTGGTTTCATCGAGGAAAGCGTGGTGATGGCGGGCGTGGCCGGGGGTATCGAAGGCAATCAGCGTATGGCCTGCCACTCGCAATCGCTCCCCATCGGGAACGCTCACCAGGCGATCCGAAGGCACCGGGATCACCTTCCCCCACAGGGCCTCCAGCAGATCGCCATAGATCCGTGCGGCGCTGGCGATCAGGCGGGAAGGATCGGCCAGATGGGGCGCGCCAACCGGATGCACATAAACGTTCGCCCATGGCAGGCGCTGGATCAGAGCTCCGCAGGCCCCGGCGTGATCCAGGTGGATGTGGGTGACAATCAGGTGGCGCACCGCCTCCAGGGGCACCTCGGCGGCCTGAAGGCCTTCCAGAAGCCGCTCGACCGTGGAGGTTGGCCCCGTCTCCACCAGGGCGGCCTCGCGGCCATCATAGAGGAGATAAGCGGCGATGACCTGCGAACGGCCCTGGAACTGAAGATCGATGCGGATGACGCCATCGGCAACGGATTGTAGAAGCGGGGGCATGATCGCTCCTCCGTTCCCGCGAAATTGCGCCCTCAGGCGGTGATGAGTTTTTCACAGGATGTGGACCGTATCATCAATCCCCAATTATACGACTCCGCGCGCGGGTTGCTGCTGTTCTTCGGACTGGATATAATCTTGTATGGTTTTCCGATCTCGAAGGCGCTCTTTACGGCCCTTTGAGCCCCAGGAGAATCACCGCCTTCCGGTTGACCTCATGGTGGATGGATGAAGAGATGGATGCAGCGAAGGTGTGGCCCGGGACGATCGATTGGGAGCGTCTGGAAGTTACGGAGGCGGATCTCGAGGCGCTATTAAACCGGTTCCTGGAGGATCCCTTTCCCCGCACCGCGGAGGAGCTCGCTCGTTTTCTGATCCAGCGCCGTCTTCAGGAGCTGGAGGAGCAGCGGCGTGCCCTTCTGGCTGGCGCTCGTCTGTTCCGCCCGAAAGACCGTTACCAGGTGGGGGAACGTCTTTTCTTCCCCCATATGAATTTCGCCGTCGGGACCGTGGTGGGAATCCGGGATGGCCATAACCCGGAGATCGGCCCCTTTAAAGTCATTCAGGTTCGCTTTGAGGACGATGGGACCCTGCGGGAGTTCGCCGCGGAATACCCTCTCCCCCATCGCCTCAATGACCTGGATGGGATGCGCGGCCCGGATGAGAAGGGCCTGCGGCTGGATGAGGTCTGGGCGACATGGGGCCGAGGCATCCAGGACCGGCTCCTCACCCGGCTGGAATCCAGCCCGGACTTCGTGCGCGTGGGGGATCACTGGTTCCCGAAGGCGTTGCTGGTGGAGCTCCATGAAGGGCATCTGAATCTGGTGGAAGCCATCCTCGACGTTCACGGGGGCGGCCCGCTGCCGCCGGAGGCATTGCTTCCTCATCTGGAGCTGCCGGCCGATGTTCCTCGGCCGTTGCAAATCTTCTCCCTGAACGCGGCCCTCTATCGGGATGCGCGTTTCGATGAGGTCGGTCCGGCAGGCCAGTTCCTCTGGTTCCTGCGCCGGATGGAGCCCCCGGAGGTTCTGGAGACCCCGCCGCGGCTTCAGGGGCGACCTTACACCGGGACCGGCGAGCGGCTGGATGAGGCCCTGCGCCGGATCGCGGCGGAGATCGATGATGAGCTCAGCGTGCCGGAAGAGATCCGCCCCGGGATCGGGGAGGCGGGTGAGGTGGTGTGGATCGCCACGTATCCTCATCTGGCCAGCGGGACAGCGCCCCTGACCCGGCGCACCGCCCAGGTGTTCCCGCTGGGTCGAACCCATCGCATTCGCTTCGAATTCGAGGATCCGACGAGCGGCCGGCGCTGGCCCGGATGGGTGGTGCGGGAGCGCAAGTATGTCTTCGGCCTCAAGGAATGGTATCAGGCCCATCAGGTCCAGCCAGGATGCCTGGTGGTCTTTCAACGAACCCGTGAGCCTGGCGTGATCCGGGTGCAGCTCCAGGGCCGTAGCCGGCGCGATTGGGTGCGGGTAGCGCGGGTGGAGGAGGGACGCATCACCTTCGATATGCTCCGCCGCCAGGTTCCGGGCGAATTCGACGACCAGGGTCTGATCTATGTGGATGATCCGGTGGCGCTGGAGGAGCTGTGGCCGCGCTGGCGAAGCCGCCCGGCGCGGGCCCTGGCCCAGCAGCTCTTCCCTGCGCTGGCCAGCCTGACGCCCCAGGGCACGGTCCACGCCCGGACGCTTTACCAGGCGGTGAATCTCCTCATCCGGATACCGCCGGAGTCGTTGTTCGAAGAGGTGATGGGCATGCCCGGGTGTGTTTACCTGGGCGATGGGTACTGGCGGTGGCTGGAGGAGGGAGCATGAGCGACCGCCCGCAGGCCGTGATGCAACGGCTGATCAAACCGACGCCGGATACCCCTTTCCGCATCGATCTGGACTGGTGGAGGCGGGAAGGACAGGACTTCCGGGCCTATCTGATGAGCCACCTGTGCCCGGAACATCGGGATCAGTTCTTGACGAATCCGGAAGCCGCGGAGATCGATTGGGTGGATCCCGAGACCGCCGAGGTCCGGCGGGTGGACGGGCTGTGGCATATCCTGCTGCAACACTGCAGCCGCCAGCCGGATTTCCTGACCCCTCAGACGCCGCTCACGGATGCCGTGTTCCGGCTGTTGCTGATCAACGGCAATCAACCGATGACGCCGAAACAGATGTCCCAGGCCCTTCAGGCTCGCACCGGTCGATGGGAGGATCCTCGCAAGATCCTGCAGACAATCGGCGGGCGGGTGGTGCATCGGGGGATCCGACCGGTCCTGGAGGGGTGAGGGATGCAGGTGACCGTGAAATTGCACGCCATCCTCCGCCGTTATCGTCCCGCTGGGGTGCAGGATGAAGGCATTCCCGTTGAGGTCCCGGAGAACGGCACCCCCCGGGATGTCGCCGCCGCGTTAGGGGTTCCCCTCGAGCTGATCCACGCGGTTTTTGTCAATGAAACGCAGGCCACCCTGGACACGCCCCTGAGACCCGGGGATCTGGTCCGGCTTTTCCCACCCGTTGTGGGTGGGAGCGGGCGGCGAAGTCCGAGGGTGGGAGCGTTTTGAAGCGATGAGGAGCTGATCCGTCGGATGAATCAGGAGGGGTGGGCCATCCTCCAGCTGTCCATCTTTCCCGGCGTCCGGGAGGAACAAAATGAAATACGCGAATTACGGTTGATCCGAATCAAATGGGTGGTGTTCCGTGTATCCGTGGCCTGCGCATCCCGGTGGCTACAATTGTGGGGATGCTGGCAGATGGCATGAGCGAGCAGGAGATTCTCGAAGCCTACCCGGATCTGGAACCTGAGGACATTCGCGAGGCGCTCCGCTATGCCGCCGAAGCGGTGCAGGAGCGAGAGTTGCCCCTGAGGGTAGCATGAAGTTTCTCGTGGATAACGCTCTGTCCCCCCGAGTTGCTGATGGATTGCGCCTGGCCGGGCACGATAGGATGGGGGATTAGGGGTGGGTGGGGCTTTCCTCGCGCAAGGGAAGGGCCTGAACGAGAAATCAGACTGCCCGTTTGTCCAAAGTCCAAGATGTTAAAGATTGTGGGCCCGGAAACACACAGCCCAATTGGGATGTTGGAAAGCCTCGGATGCCCAAGCGAACATGAAGCCTGTATGGGTCGGTTCCCAACCCGCTCTGCTCTCTTTCCCTCGTCCATCTCTCCTCTCGTGATACGCAAGGGAGAACTTGCCCTGGTAAATTTGCCCTCAAAGGCCTCATTCGCTGGGCCGACCAAATGTGAAAATGGGGTGGGGTTCAGATCCGTGAAAGGCACTGGGTCTCTCTCCTTGTGACCCGAAGGGCCATAAGGAGAGAGAGGGGATCCGGGAATTCTCCTTTGCTGAATGTCCGCTGAGTTATGGGGTCTGACGAAGGTGATCGCGCTATGGCGGAGCCGATCCGGCTTTTCGTGACCAGCAGCCCGGAGTTAGAGGCAGAGCGCGAGATCGTGGGGCAGGTGGTGGCCGGGCTTCCTGTTCGATTGGGGTGGGAAATCCGGCATACCCCCCGGCCCGGCGAGGCGCTGGCTCCCGCTCTGGAGGCGGTGGAGGCGGCGCATCTTTACGTGTTCATTTTGGGTATGGATTACTCGGCCCCCATGGGGCTGGAGTGGGCACGAGCGGTTCGGGCGGAGAAGCGAAAGCTGATCTTTGTGAAAGAGGTGGCCCACAGTCCGGCAGCGGCCATGTGGCTCAGCGATCACGGCGAAAAGGTGGGTTGGATCTCCTTCGATTCCCTGCCTGCCTTCCGGCTTGTCTTTGAGCGTCAGCTGATCCGCGCGCTGTTAGATCTGGCGGAGACGTTGCGCCTGCATCTGGATGAGATCGAGGGGTTGACAGCGCGGCTGAAGGCGCTGGAGGAGGCGTCACCGGAAGCGCCGACCATTGCTCGGGGGGCGGAACGCAGCGCGATCATCCTGGGGGAGCGTTAGGGAGGTGGTGCTTCCCCGGGTTGGGGGTCGGGCGGATCGCTGAAGCCCGAGAGCCCCGGCCCTCCGGGTCTCTTTTCTCATCGTGGAGGCTTCCGATGGCTCCTCCGACAGGGGCTCGCCGCATCTGCCCTTCGGAATTCACGGCACAGGTCAGCGATGAGCCCGGCAGGCCCCCGATGCTGGATCGGAACATCTGGATGGATCTACCCGCACTGGCGGGGGGTCTTTTACCCGGACGCCCTCCCGCAGAGCCGGTGGTTCTCGCATTACGCGGCTCATTTCGACACCGTGGAGATCAACAACACCTTCTACCGTCTGCCTTCTGAAGCCGCTTTCGACCGCTGGCGGGAACAGGCCCCTGCAGGCTTCCGTTACGCCGTAAAGGCGAATCGTTACCTCACCCATATCCGCCGCCTGAAGGATTGCGTGGAGCCTCTAACGCGGTTCCTGGAGCGGGCCCGGCGCCTGGGGGATCGCCTGGGCCCGATCCTCTATCAGCTTCCTCCCGGCTGGGGGGCTGACCCCGATCGTCTGGCCGCGTTTGCCGCCCTTCTTCCCCGGGATCTTCTCCATGTGTTCGAGTTCCGGGACCCCCGATGGTTTGTGGAGCCCGTCCGCGCGACGCTGGAGCGCTACCACCTCTCCTTTTGCCTCTTCGATATGCCAGGTCTCTCCCCTCCGCTCTGGGTCACCGGGCCGATCGTTTATATCCGTTTCCATGGATCCACAGCGCTCTACGCAGGCCGTTATAGCCGGGAGGAACTGGCCCTCTGGGCGGAGCGAATCCGGGGTTTCCTTGAGGCAGGCCACGAAGTTTATGTTTACTTTAACAACGATGCTTTCGGGCACGCGGTGATCAATGCGATGGAGTTGCGTGAGATGCTGTAAAGCCCCCGGATGGGATCCAGCCATCCGGCGTGGGCTCTTTTACCCGGCGAACACAATGGAAAGGGCCTCGGCAAGCGTTCGCACGGGGAGCAACGTGAGATCCGCCGGGACCTCGCGGGGCCGACGGACCGTGCGGGGCAGGAGACAGCGTCGGAAACCGAGCTTGGCCGCTTCCGCCAGGCGCAGCTCCAGGTGGCCCACCGCGCGCAGCTCCCCGGAGAGGCCCACTTCCCCGATAAACACCATATCTGGAGGCAGCGGGCGATCCTGGGCCGAGGAGACAATAGCCATCGCCACCGCCAGGTCCGCTGCCGGCTCATCCACCCGCAGGCCGCCGACCACGTTCACGAACAGATCGTGATCGTGCAAACGCAGGCCCACCCGTTTGGTCAGCACCGCGACCAGCAGGAGCAGACGATAGGGATCCACTCCATTGGCAGTGCGGCGGGCCGTCCCTGGCGGTGCCGGGCTGACCAGGGCCTGGATCTCCACCAGCAGCGGGCGGGTGCCCTCCATGGTCACCGCCACGGCGGAGCCGGAGGCCTGGACCAGGCGCTCGGCCAGGAAGAGCTCGGAAGGATTGGGCACCTCCGCCATCCCATCCCCTCGCATCTCGAAGACCCCGACCTCTGAGGTAGCGCCGAACCGATTCTTCACGCTGCGGAGCATGCGGAAGGCGTGGTAACGATCCCCTTCCAGGTAAAGGACGGTGTCGACGATGTGTTCCAGGAGCTTCGGTCCCGCGATCAATCCGGCTTTCGTCACGTGGCCGATGAGAAAGATCGTGATCCCCAGGTTCTTGGCCAGGGCCTGAAACCGGACGGCGCATTCGCGGACCTGGCTGATGCTGCCGGGAGGGGAGGGGATCTCCTCCACGTAAACGGTCTGGATGGAGTCCACGATCACCAGGCGAGGGCGCATCGCCTGGATGTGATCCGCGAGGGCTTCCATGCGGGTTTCGTTCAACAGGTAGAGCTGAGGATTATGCAGCCCCAGGCGGTCGGCACGCATCTTCAGCTGGCCCAGGGATTCCTCGCCGGAGATGTAAAGAACGGGGAATTCGGGGCCGGCCATCCGATCGGCCAGTTGCATGAGCAGGGTGGATTTCCCGATGCCTGGATCGCCGGCGACCAGGATCAGGGAGCCCGGCACCACCCCGCCGCCCAGCACGCGGGCGAATTCCCCGATCGGCAACGGCCAGCGCTCCACCCCTGTCGCTTCCACGGCGGGGAGGGGGATCGGCTGGGTCCCGGGCGCCCCTTTAAGGCCGACCGCGCGCACGGAGGGGGAAGGGGTGACCTCTACCAGGGTGTTCCACTCCCCACAATCCGGGCAGCGTCCCATCCACTTGGGATGCACCGCGCCGCATTTCTGACAGACATATTGGGTCCGCACTCGGGCCATTGGAATCTCCAGCGGATCTGCATTAACTTCCTTTTCCATGATAGTCCCAACTCCGTCTGCTGGACTTTGCCTGAGGCAGCCGGCAGGGCTCTTCAATAATCTTAGGACTTACGCAGTTCGTTTCCCTGAGGGCAAGGATTTTTCTCCCCCCTCCCCACGGCCCTTGGGGCCGTGGGGAGGGGGAGAAAGGGGGGTGGGGCCATTCCGTTCCACCTTTAGAGCTTTCAACTGCGTAACTCCTACAATAATCTTGCGGAGTTACACCGTTAGCCTTCTATCCATTGTGGGACAACTGCGAGCAGTTGTCCTACCCCTGAAGAAGTTTGCTTTCCTGAGCCAATCGTAAGATGATCCTATCGGGAGGGGCCGGGCGGGGAAGAAAGCCTTTCCCGAAATCTATCCGCATATCCGATTTCGGAGCGGCGCCTCCTATGGATACCCATCGGGTTCTCCTGGATGGCTCTCGTCTGGTGGTGGAATCCTGCGTCCGCGCAGGAGCGAACGTTTACGTCGGATATCCGATCACCCCGGCGAGCCTGATCTTCTCCTACGCCAGCCGCCGCTTCCCCATTGCCCTGCCGGCTCCCGATGAGATCACCGCCTTGCAGTGGATGGCCGGCCTCTCCGCCGCCGGTTATCTCCCGGTAACTGCCACCTCGTTCCCGGGCTTCGCCCTGATGGTCGAGTCGATCAATATGGCCTATATGATGGAGCTCCCAATGCTGATCATCCTCGTCCAGCGGCTTGGGCCATCCACCGGGACCGCGACGGCGGGTGCGCAGGGGGATCTGCTGTTGCTGGATGGGTTGATCTCCGGCGGCTATCCCCTTCCCGTCCTCTGCATCTCGGATCTGAAGGATTGCTGGCTCCTGCCGCCGGTGGCCCTGCGGGCCGCCGTGGAGATGCGCACACCGGTGGTGCTTCTCAGCTCCAAGGAAATGGTGATGACCCAGGCCAGTTTCGACCTGAGCCAGTTGCCGGAGATCGAGCCGGTGCGTCAGGCTTTTTACCATGGACCGGGCCCTTATCGCCCGTATGATCCTGGCGATGGCCTGGTTCCCCCCTTTCTGCCTGTTGGCAGCGATCATGACGTGGTCCGGCTGAACGCTTCTACCCATGATCGTTCCGGCCTTCTCCAGCACACCAGCGAGGAGGCGATGGCCAACACCCGGCGTCTGGGGGAAAAGGTGGAGGCCCTGACGCCGGTGCTCTATCACCTCGATGAGCAGGAGGGAGCCCGGACGCTGGTGGTGAGTTACGACATCACCAGCGGAGCGGCCCGGGAGGCCGTAAAGATGCTTCGGGCTCAGGGGGTCCCGGTTTCCCTCCTCCTGGCCCGCACGCTCCTGCCGGTCCCGGCGATTTATTACGAGGTGATAGATCGCTATTCGCGGGTGGTGATCGCAGAGGAGAACGCTCAGGGACAGTTCGCCCGGTTGCTCTTCGGCCGACGGATCCCCCCGAACATCCGTCTGGTCGGCGCGGTGGGGCGGATGGTGCGCCCTGAGGAGATCGCTCGGGAGGTCCTTGCCCCATGAGCATATTCCTCACCCAGCCGGAGCTGCCCTTTTGCAAAGGTTGTGGGCATCATCATGTGGTTCGCAGCACCGTGAAGGCCCTGGAGGCCATCGGGGTAAGGCCTGCGGATGTGATCCTGGTGACTGACATCGGCTGTCACGGCATTGTGGATGGCAACTTCGCCACCCATACGGTTCATGGACTCCACGGCCGCTCGGTGGCCATGGCGGCCGGGATTGCGATGGGGCTTCCCCCCGGCAAGAAGGTGATCGTCTACATCGGAGATGGCGGGGCGACGATCGGCCTGCAGCATATCCTCGAGGCGGCGCGGATGAACGTCGATCTGACCGTGGTGGTGCACAACAATATGCTTTACGGGATGACCGGTGGCCAGCCCAGCAGCCTGACGCCCCGTGGCTTCCGCACCGCGATCACCCCGGATGGATCCCCTCTCCCCCATCACGATCTCTGCCGGCTGGTTTATGAGGCAGGGGCCTCTTATGTCGCCCGGGTTCTCGGCGTGGGGGATTTCTCGGAGGTCCTTCGTCAGGCCATGGAGATCGAAGGCTTCGCGCTCGTGGAGGTCCTGGAGCTCTGCACCAGTTATGGGGTGAAATGGAACCCTGGGCTGCGGCTGAAAGCGCTGGCCGAGGAGACCGGTTATACCCTCGGGGTATGGACCCGTTCTCCACGCCCGGTTTTCCGTTTGCGGGCTGGGGCGGAGGAACCCCTGGGCCCGCGTGGAGCGGGATTGCTGGACCTGCCTCCCGTGGAGGTTCGGTTCTCCTCCCTGCTGGAGGGGCGCTGGGCGCTGATCCTGAGCGGCTCGGCGGGG
Source organism: Candidatus Thermoflexus sinensis (assembly GCA_016842045.1). Lineage (GTDB taxonomy): Bacteria > Chloroflexota > Anaerolineae > Thermoflexales > Thermoflexaceae > Thermoflexus > Thermoflexus sinensis. Next base: position 16,157 of record JAEVEY010000182.1, read on the forward strand.
GAAGGGGTTCAGCAGGCGGCGGAGATCCTGGCGCGGGCCGCGATGGCCGCGGGCCTCCATGTGACGAAGAAAGGCAGCTACCCTGTGACCGTCGGGGTCGGCTTTTCGACAGCGGAGGTGATCCTTTCCCGTTCCCCGATTTTTTATCACGGTGTCCATGAGCCGGACGCCGTGGTGATCACCTCGATGGATGGGTTGCGGAATCAGCAAGGTCGGATCCGGGAAATGCAACGGGGGATACTCTGGCTGGACGCCTCGCTGCCGGTTCCGGAGACGGGGGCGGAGGTCCGGATCCGGGACTTCCGGGGGCACGCGGGCGCGCGATATGCGGCCCTTTACGCCCTATGGATGGTTCTCCAGGAGACGGGGATCCTCCCTCCTGAGGCCCTGCTGGAAGCGGTGCAGGGGACTCCTCTGGCCGATCGGATTCCGAGGGAGCGATTCGCCCCACGCGGATCATGAAGCGAGGGAGATCGGCTGCCCCTCGGTTCGGAAGAGAGGCTCGTTACCCCGGCAAGACCAGGGTCAATATATGGAACGCCTGCTTTCCTCTAATGCTCCTCTAATGGAACCCGCGTAGAATGGAAGGCGATCCTGGCGGAGGGGGAGTCTGTGCCGCTGGTCTGTCGGAACTGTGGGATTGAGATCGAATGGCAACCGGTGATTGTGGATCGTCAGCCTTACTGTTGCCTGGGGTGCGCTCATGGGGGGCCGTGCCAGTGTGATTATGACCGGTTGCCCTCTCTGACCGCACCGGCTACACTGGCGCAGCGAACGCCACCTCAGGCCCTTGAGGTCCTGATCCGGCGGCCAGCTCCCCTCGCCGGGGCGATCGATCACTCCGGAGAGGAATCCTTTAACCCCGAACAGGAGGTTTCTGATGGCCAAGAAGGGGCGGATCGTCGGCATTGATCTGGGAACGACCAACTCGGTGATCGCCGTGATGGAGGGCGGGGAGCCCAAGGTGATCCCCGTCGCTGAGGGTGGAAACCTCTGCCCGTCGGTGGTCGCCTTCACCAAAACCGGGGAACGCTTGGTGGGCCTGCCGGCCAAACGCCAGGCGATTATTAACCCGGAAAACACGGTTTTCTCCATCAAGCGCTTCATGGGCCGGCGCTACAGCGAGGTTCCCGAGGAAATCCGTCGGGTCCCCTACAAGGTGGTGGAAGGACCTAATGGGGATGCCCGGGTCTTCATCCCGGCGGTAAGCAAGGAGTTCACGCCACAGGAGATCTCGGCGATGATCCTGCGCAAGCTGAAGCAGGACGCCGAGGCCTACCTGGGGGAGCCGGTCACCCAGGCGGTGATCACGGTGCCGGCTTACTTCAACGATAGCCAGCGTCAGGCGACCAAGGACGCCGGGAAGATCGCCGGGCTGGAGGTGCTGCGTATCATCAATGAGCCCACGGCTGCCGCGCTGGCTTACGGGCTGGATAAGAAGAAGAACGAGATCATCCTGGTGTGGGATCTGGGCGGCGGGACTTTCGATGTCTCCATCCTGGAGGTCGGCGACGGGGTGATCGAGGTGAAGGCCACGGCCGGTGATACCCACCTGGGCGGCGACGACTGGGACCAGGTGATCATCGACTATGTGGCCGAGGAGTTCATGAAGGAGCACGGCATCGACCTCCGGAAGGACCGCCAAGCCCTGCAGCGGCTGAAGGAGGCAGCCGAGAAGGCGAAGATCGAGCTCTCGACGCTCATGGAGACGGAGATCAACCTGCCGTTCATCACCGCCACGGCCGATGGGCCCAAGCACCTCCAGATGCGTCTGACCCGGGCCAAGTTCGAGCAGCTCTCCCGCCATCTGGTGGAGCGGCTGAAGGGCCCCTTCGAGCAGGCCCTTCGCGATGCCAAGCTGCGCCCGGAGCAGATCGACGAGGTGATCCTGGTCGGCGGCGCCACCCGTATGCCGATGGTCCAGCAGCTGGTCCGGGAGCTGACCGGCAAGGAGCCCCATAAGGGCGTCAATCCGGACGAGGTGGTGGCCGTCGGCGCAGCCATCCAGGCGGGCGTGCTGGCGGGCGAGGTCCGCGACGTGTTGCTCCTGGACGTGACGCCGCTCTCCCTGGGCGTGGAGACCCTGGGTGGGGTGATGACGGTTCTGATCCCGCGCAACACCACGATCCCGGTGCGCAAGACCGAGGTCTTCACCACCGCGGAGGACTTCCAGACGGCGGTGGACATCAAGATCTATCAGGGCGAGCGGCCGATGGCGGCGGACAACATCCTCCTGGGCCAGTTCCGCCTGGAGGGGATCCCGCCAGCGCCTCGGGGCGTGCCGCAGATCGAGGTGACCTTTGACATCGACGCCAACGGCATCCTGAGCGTCTCGGCGCGTGACCGGGCCACCGGGAAGGAAGCCAAGATCACCATCACGGCTTCCACGAACCTGTCCAAGGAGGAGGTGGAGCGGCTCCTCAAGGAGGCCGAGCGCTACGCGGAGGAGGACCGGCGCCGGCGCGAGCTGGCCGAAGCTCGCAACGAGGCGGATAACATGATTTACAGCGTAGAGCGCTCGCTGCGGGAGCTGGGCGATCAGGTCAGCCCGGCCGACCGGGAGCGCATCGAGAACCTGATCCGCCAGCTGAAGGAGGCGATGGGCACGGACAACACGGCCCGTATCCGCCAGCTGACCCAGGAGCTGCGTCAGGCGGCCCTGGCGATCGGCCAGGCGGTCTACCAGCGGGCGGCGGCTGGCGGCGCGGGTGGCTCTCGCCCATCCGGGGAGGGTGAGGTCGTCGAAGGCGAATACCGTCAGGTCTGATCCGGATCAGACGGGTTCCAGCAACGACTTCGCCGTTGCTGGAACCCGTGAATAAAAAGGGGAAGGGAGCGATGTGGTTCTGGTGGGATCCGCTTTACTTTGTCTTTGCGCTGCCGGCGCTGCTTTTGGGGCTGTATGCCCAGGCGAAGGTGCAGGCGGCCTACCAGCGGTGGCTGCGGGCTCCGGCCCG
>JAEVEY010000120.1 GCA_016842045.1 Candidatus Thermoflexus sinensis
GGGGAGTCGCGCGCCTTCGGCGCGCGACTCCCCCCAAACCCCCCAGGAGAAAACCAACTGCGTAACTCCTAACGAAAATTAAGAAGGCCGGCTGCGTAACGCGAATGAACAAAGCCCGAGCCTTATAACTGCTCTACCAGCTCCACCAGAACGCCCTGCTTCTGGATCCAGTTGAGACCCTCCTCGACGCGGTCCGAAGGACCTTCCAGATCGATCACCAGCCAGGCCTCGGTGGCCTCCACATGGGCACGGCGGATATTCACCATCAATCCGAAACGCTGGATCAGCCGATAGAGCAGAGGCTCATCGATGAGAGATGGGGGATAGATCAGCTTCACCCGCCGCTGGATCGTCTGCTCCATTGCTGCCTCCTCCAGTCGGGGCAGATCGACATGCTCATTCGACGATCGGAGCCTTCGCGACAATGACCTCGCAGGAGGCCCGCCGCATCACCTCATGCACGGTCCGGCCCAGGCCGTCGCTGGACGCCCGCCGCTTGAGCCCAATGCCCATGATAATCTGATCCGCCCCAACCTGGCGGGCCACGCTGAGGATGCCCTCCGGCGCGGAGCGATGCCGCACCAGACGGATCTCCGGCTTCATCCCATGCTGCATGGCGATGAAGCGGGCCGTCTCCAGGGCCCGCTGTCCGCGGGCTTCCAGATCCGGCAACGGCGTATCCAGCGGCACCGTATAGGGGACCTCCAGGACGTGCACCAGGACCAGTCGGGCCTGCTGACGCTCGCCCAGTCGACAGGCCAGCTCCACCGCCCGCTCCGAGTAGATGCCCTCGACGATCGGCACCACAATGCAGCGGGCGGCTTCCACCGAATAAACCGCGCGGGCCACCTCCATCGGCACCGGGCGGGGCACCCGGAGCATCCAGGTCAAGGTCAGCACAAGCACGATTAGAAAGAAAAGAGCCAGAAAAATGCCCAGCGGATGTCCACTCATCTCCGTTTGCCTCGAGATCTCCCTAACTGTTTTACTCCTTTGATCCGTGTGCCGGCTATCCTCTGGTTAAAAGCTCCCCCGGAGGGATAAAGACACCGGAGCCATGGGAAGGAGGCAGGCCCAGAGATCTATTATGCCATCCGTTCGTCCAAAGCCCAGCTCGATCAACTCCCGCCCGAGCGATGGATATCGATCCAGCTCCGCCAGCGACGGACCCCCAGAGCCATCATCAGGATTCCTACCACCACAGGCAAAAACAGGCTTGAAAGGGCCAGGCCCTGAGTCAGGACCAGCCAGAAACTGCGCCCGATGATCATAACCCCCAGGGCGATCATCAGCGTCGCCAGAACCAGACGGAACATCCACACAGGGCTCATTCTCTCACGCCCCCTTTTGCGATCGCCGCCAGTGCTCCACCTCGATCCGGAAACGCTCCAGCAAATCCCACTCCCCACTGTTTTCCAGAATGCGGATTTGCTCGGCTATCCAATCCCGGGGCAGGCTCTTCCAGATCGGACGCCCTGTTCGCTTACGATACCATATGTAGTATCCGATCCAGAGCGCGACCCACAGCGGGCCTGCTACCTGGGCGATCGGATGGGTCCACATGACCACCAACAGCATCAGCCCCGTTCCCAGGATCCCCAGGACGCCCAGGATCGGGATCTCCGCGCCCCGCCATTGCAGGTTCAAAGGCATTCGATAAGGACGGGGAACATACGGTTCGCGAATCCGAAGCGCCACCAGAGCGATGGTGCTCAGGAAATAGGCCAGCATCGCTCCGAAGGCATATACATCTGCCATCGCCTCCAGCGCCCGGCGCCCGCTGAGGAAGGCGAAGACAGCCATTACGGCGGAAATACATGAGAAAAAGATGATCGATTTCACCGGGGTCCGATACCGGGGATGAACTTCCGACAGCCCTTCCCCCATTAACCCCAGCTGGGCCATGCTGTAGGCCAGCCGGCTGGATCCCATGACTCCGGTGTTGGCGGAGATCAACAGAATAGTCGCCGCGAGGATCGCCGCCGCCGGACCGGCCAGGAACCCCACGAAAGGCAGCCGGCTGGCCAGCAAAGCCACCGGGTCCCCTTCTCGCCCCCCGACTTCATCCCATGGGAGGATCCCCAGGGATACCACCGGGAAGGCCAGGGCGAACAGTAGAACGACGATGATCAGGGCCGTGGAGGTGCGGGGGATCACCGCCGCCGGCCGGATGGTCTCCTCCGCCGCCTGCGAGACCGACTCCAGCCCCACATATGAGATCACCGCCAGGGAAGTCGCATATAGCAGGCGCTCGAGGGGTGGGAATTCCATTTGCCACTGATGGAGGAAATATTCCGGACGCCAGGCGAAGAGGAAGCCGATGACCACAATCGATGTCTCCAGTATCATATCCAGGGCGCCGAGAACCTGGTTCAGCAGCGAGGACTCCCGGATGCCCCGGATGTTCAGGACGACCAGCAGCGCGATCAGCAGCAGGGTTTCCCCCAGCCAGATCAGGTTGATCGAACCCACCAGCGGAACCGGAACCCGGAATTCGCGGAACTGAGGGAAGAAGAAGTTGATATAGCCCGCCGAGGCCATGGCGAACAGGGCCACGTCCACCGTGTAAGCGAGCATCAGGGCCGACCCCGCCACCAGCCCCCAGAAATCCCCCAGCCCCCGCAACACGAAATACTGGCCCCCGCCGGCCGAGGGATAGGCGGCGGCCATCTCCGTGTAGGCCAGGCCAACCATAATGTAAACGATCCCGGCGATGAGGAAGGCCAGGGGGGTGGCCCCCTGGGCGGCGGCCATCACCAGACCGAGGGCGACATAAACATCCGCCCCCACATCCGCATACCCCCAGGTGAACGACCCCCAGACCGTCACCTCCCGCCGTAACCCCACATGCTCACGATGCATCGCACGCTCTGCGGCCATGAATGGGCACTCCTTGCGCTTCGATCCTGGATGCTCCGGGTCAACCCAACGGTGCCAGACCACACGGTTGGGTCGGGGTCTTAATATCCGAATTTGACTCCGGGTCGGATCGCTTTCGCCATCCGATGACTCTTCAACGGCCCCAAATTTTAAAGAGAGAACGCTTCTCTGTCAAAAAGCGCTCGGGGATTGGCGTCCAGTGAGGCGTCCCCTGGGCTGTTCGACGGGCACCTTTCCTATCCCAAGAGTATGGGGTTGTGCTCGCACTGTAAAGCCTGGGCCGTCAGGCTTTATCCCGAGATGGACAAGGGACCCCTGGTTGATTTCTCCTGCTGGGCGCTTCGGCGCCCCGCTCGGCCCGGAAGAAAAGCAATGGCGTAATGTTTCCGAGAAGTTTAGGAGCCCGAGGGGCATACCGGCAGTCCCACCCTCCGAGTCCCTCATCTGCGGCCCCTTCTCCCCCTGAGTCCTGCCCCTGTGGGAGGCAAAGAGGCAAACCCGCTCTGTTGCAAACGGGAGGCTTGATTTACCTCTCCACGCCGCGAAGTGGCGGGGGGAGGGGCAAACGCGGAACCCGAGCGGACACCGATAGGATCACAACCGAGCAAGGCAAATCCGCTATCATTTCCATAGAGGGTATGCCCATCCCTCCCTCCTTCCCCTCATCGATCGGTGGGCCGCCATCGAACGCGGGGACGGGGACGTGTTGAGCATCTCAGGCAGGGAGAGAATCGGCATGCTCGCGCGCCTGTTCAGCTGCGCGTTGATCGGATTGAACGGAGAGATGGTGACCGTGGAGGTGGATGTCAGCCGTGGGCAACCCGGCTTCACCATTGTAGGGCTGCCCGACGCCGCGGTCCAGGAGGCCCGGGAGCGGGTGCGCTCGGCGATCCGCTATGCTGGATTCTCATTCCCCATGGCCCGGATCGTGGTCAACCTGGCTCCAGCGGACCTGCGGAAGGAAGGCCCGGCGTATGATCTCCCCATCGCCCTGGGGGTGTTGATCGCCTCGGAGCAGCTTCCCTTTAACGCAGTGGAGGACGCGATGGTTGTGGGGGAGCTGGGGCTGGATGGGACGGTGCGCCATGTGCCTGGGGCGCTGGTGATGGCCGCGCTGGCCCGGGACCTGGGCGCGCGGCGTCTCTTTGTCCCCGCCGCCGATGCGCCGGAGGCCGCGCTGGTGCCGGACCTGGAGATCTATCCGGTAGCCACCCTGCAGGAGCTCATCGCCCACCTCCTCGGGCAGAAGCCGATCCCCCCTCAACCTCCGACGCCGCTGGACCACTGGGTTGATGTGCCGCCGGCGGTGGATTTCGCAGATATCAAAGGGCAGGAACACGCCAAGCGTGCGCTCGAGGTGGCCGCAGCAGGCAATCATAATCTACTGATGATCGGTCCTCCCGGCACCGGGAAGACGCTGCTGGCCCGCGCGCTACCCGGGATCCTCCCCCGCCTCTCGCTGGAGGAAGCGCTGGAGGTCACCCGGATTTACAGCGTGGCTGATCTGCTCTCCCCGGAGGCCCCGCTGATCCGCCAGCGGCCGTTCCGGGCCCCTCACCATACCATCAGTCATGCCGGGCTGGTCGGCGGCGGGCGCTTCCCGCGACCCGGGGAAATCTCCCTGGCCCATCGCGGTGTCCTCTTCCTGGATGAATTGCCGGAGTTCGACCTGCGGGCGCTGGAGGTGCTGCGCCAGCCCCTGGAGGACAAGCGGGTGGTGATCAGCCGGGCCGCCGGGACGCTGGAGTTTCCGGCCGCCTTTATGCTGGTCGCCGCCATGAACCCCTGCCCGTGCGGCTATTATGGGGATCCACTGAAGCCATGCACCTGTTCCCCCACGATGGTCGCCCGTTACCAGAAACGCCTGAGCGGCCCCCTGCTGGATCGGATTGACATCCAGATCGAGGTGCCCCGGGTGGAGTTTGAGAAACTCTCCGACGACCGGAGAGGGGAGCCCTCCGCCCGGATTCGGGAGCGGGTGGAACGCGCCCGGGCGCTCCAGCAGGAGCGTTTCCATGGGACCGGGATCCTCTGCAACGCGGAGATGGGGCCCGGCCATATCCGGGCCTATTGCCGGATGGAGCCTCAGGCCCAGGCGCTGCTGAAAGCGGCGATGCAGCAGCTCCATCTCTCCGCCCGCGCCTATCACCGCGTCCTGAAGGTCGCCCGCACGATTGCGGACCTGGAAGGCTCCGACCTGCTGCGCGCCCATCACGTGGCGGAAGCGCTCCAGTATCGACCCCGCTGGCCCATCGGCGGGTCCTATTAATTGAACTCAGGCTGCGGTCAGATGCGAGTGAAAACGTTGTGGGTCCGGGACGAGCCTCTTCAATGGATTCTCGCGGGCCGAAAAACCATCGAAGTGCGGGTTGCTTATCCGAACCTCACCCGCCTGAACGCAGGGGATCGCCTGCTGTTGAACGGCCGGTATCGATTTGTCATCCGCCGCATCGCCCGTTATCGGGATTTCGAAGAGCTGCTGGCCCATGAGGATCCCGCGGCTATCGCACCGGACTGGACACCGGTGCAGTTGCTGGAAGCCCTGCGGGCGCTTTATCCTCCAGAAAAAGAAGCGCTCGGGGTGATCGCCCTGGAGATCGCGCCGGAGGAGACTTATGGCGCTGCCGGGACATCCGGATTTCTGGGGGAAGCTCCGGAAGGCCTGCCAGGAGCGCCGGACCCGTATGGGGCTGGCGCTTCCCATTCGCATGGATCACATGCCAGCCCCGATGTTGCGGGTGGATGATCCGGTCTTCCCCTTCGGCCGGACCATCGTGGATGTGGTGGGCCATCGGGTTTGCGCCTACGCGGTCCCGGCCATATCGTTCCTGGCCGAGGGAGCCGCTGGCATGGTGGCTATGGAGCGCCTGATGCGCTATCTGCCCAATGAGCTTCCGATCCTGCTGGATCTGCGGTGGCGAGATCCGGGCTCTGCGGAACGCTGCGCGCGGGCCGCTTTCGATGCCTGGGGCGCGGACGCGGTGACGGTGGCCCCGGAGTTCCCGGCGGAAGCGGCACGCGCCTTCGCTGCTTATCGAGGCGGGGCCGTCTTCTGGTGGATCAGGGAAGCGGGAGACTTCCAGCAGGCCCGGCGCCATGCACAGGACGCGCGCAGGTGGGGGATCCCGGCCGGCCTGGCCTTCAGCGCCTTCGAGGGGATCTCGGCCTGGGAGCTTGAGGATCTCCCCTGGATCGCGCTGGATGTGACCCATCCATCCACGCTCTCCATGGCGGCCTCCTGGCCGCCCCCGGCGGTGGTTTTCATAGGAGAGCCGATCCTCTACGCCTCCCCTCGTATGGATTTCCAGGAAGCGGCACGGGAAGCTGCGGAGCGGTGGCTGCAGGAAATCGCTGCCTATTTCCCGATCGCGTGAGCGATTCGGTGGTCGCTCCATAGGAATTTTCTGACCAGGTCCCGATGAAATCAGAAGGAGCTCAGATCGGGATGCATCCGTCCTCTTCCCCGGACTCCATCCAGGCGATCAAGCGCGCGCTGCGGAGGCAGTGGCTGGCCGAGCGGATGGCTTTGCCTCCAGAGTTCATCGCTGCAGCCAGCGAAGCGATCCGGCATTATATAGAAGCCTGGCCGTCTTTCCATGCCGCTCACACCGTGCTCACCTATATGGCGTTTCGGAACGAAATCGACCTGGCTCCCCTCCTGAAGCGCTATCCCGAGAAGCGCTGGGTATTGCCGCGCATCCTCGCCCCGGGAGAGCTGGCGCTGCACCTGTATCGGCCCGGCGCCCTGCAGCGACACCCATATGGCATGCTGGAACCCGCGCCGGAGTGCCCCTTGGTGGACCCCGAGGAGATCGAGCTGGCCTTCATCCCCGGCGTGGCCTTTGACCGCTATGGGTTCCGACTGGGCTATGGTGGAGGATATTTCGATCGCCTGTTGCCCCGCCTGAAAGGGCTGACCGTTGGGGTCACTTACGCCCGTTTCCTCATTGATGTCCTTCCTCACACTCCGGCGGATGGGCGAGTTCAATGGATCCTCACGGAAACCGGCTGGCTCCAGGCTCAGGCCCCGGAGTGAGCGGTAGGCTGCCTCCTCACGGGCATCTAAGGGCTGAGAAGCTATCCTCGCTCAGCGTTCACAAAAAGAGGACGGGCACTTACGTGCCCTACTACGAACGGGAAAGCCCCTTGTTCGTAGTAGGGCACGAAGCGAAGCGGAGTGCCCGTCTAAGCGTTCCCAAAAAGAGAACGGGCACGAGTGCGTGAGGGGAGAGAGCTCAAAACGGAGCATCCGGCATGTCGTTCCACGAAACCATCCTGGGCGTTGGGATCGGCCTGGGTCTCAGCGGGCTGAGCGCCCTGGTCCCCGGCCTCCACCCATACAACCTGGTCGCTGTCGTGACCCTTGGTCTTCAATGGGACTGGTGGTCTTTCCCTGAGAACATGGGGTTAGGGTTGGGGGTCGGCGTGGCTGTGGGATATGCGTTCTTCCATCTCGCCCCGGCGGTGTTCTATCAGACCCCGGATGAAGGGGCGGCCGGATTGCTGCTGCCGGCTCAGAAAGCCCTTCGGGAGGGATGGGGGCTTGAAGCGGTTCGATGGTCCGGCTGGGGGGCATGGGGGGCCGTGCTCCTGATGCTGCTCTCCGCCGCTCTCTGGCCCCGCGGATGGGGGACGTTGCGAGCGGTGCTCGCGCCTCATATGGGCTGGATCCTGCTTTCCATCGTCGCTTTCATGTTGCTCTCCGAATGGCCATGGGGCTATGAGCGCCTGCCCACACCGGGCCATCGGTTACGAGCTGTCTGGTTGCGTCTGGGGGCCAGTCTTTTGACCTTCATCCTCTCCGGAGCACTGGGCGTTTTGCTTTTATCTCGGAATCCCCTCTCAGGTCCCCTCGCTCGCCAGCCTCTGATCCCCGCTTTCCTGGGCCTGTTCGCCGTTCCCGGATTGTGGCAGGGCTTGAGGGGAGGTCGACCTTCCAGGGCTTTCCCTTCCGGAGAGCGCCTGCCCCGGGGAGTCTGGGCACGGGGGGTTGGTGCGGGGGTGCTGGGCGGGGCGCTCGCCGTGCTCTTCCCGGGCGTGACCGCCGGCGTCGGCGGGTTGCTGGCCGGTCACGCCACCGCCCAGCGGGACGATCGGGCCTTTCTGGTTTCCCAGGGAGCCGCTCGGGCCCTCTACATCATCGGGAGCTTCTGGTTACTCGTCCTGCCGGAGGCCCCCACCGTGCGGGGAGGGTTGGGCGCGATGCTGGCCCCATGGGTTGGACCAGCCACTCCCGCACGGTATCAGACCGTGATCGCGGCCACCGGACTGGCCGGGGCCCTCGCTTTCGGGCTTCTGGAACCCCTGGCCCGGGGGATGCAGAAATGGACGCTCCATCCGGCCTGGCGGTGGGCGTATGGAGGAGCGCTGGGGCTGATCCTCCTGAGCACGGGGGTTCTGGGCGGATTCCCGGGGATCTGCGCCCTTCTGGCCGCTACCGGCATCGGATGGCTACCTGTGCTGACCGGGAGCCGTCGCTTGAACACCCTGGGGGTGATCCTGATCCCCATGCTGCTTCGGCGGTTCGGGCTCGAGGGAATCGCTGGACAAGCCCTCGGCCTCTATTAACCAAAGGTCAGGACCTGCCGGGGCGACTCTCCCTGGTCGGGATGATTTTCCTCGGGTTTTGGAGAAGAGGTCAGGGGGCTCCTCCCCACAGCCTTTTGGGCCGCAGGGAGGAATAGAGAGAAGACCAACGCTGACTCGTTATCGCAAAAGGAGAATTTACACGGAGAAGCGAGAACACGCCTCCCCATGCCATGAACCTGCCCCCATTTTCATGAAACCCTGACAACCCGGCTCGACCTGTGCCGAGCAGGACGCCTTCGAGGCCCGGCGGAACCCCGGTGGGATGAGAGCTTCCCCTGCGCTCCCTGCCGGGAAGGCCTCAAATGGCTTCGGAGCGAACACGATACCGACAGGCCGGATCACCGTGGACAATGCACGAAACCCGTTCCGTCGGCGCTCCGAGCAGCTCCTCCATCAGCGCGGCGTCCAGCGCGCAGATCTCCCCCCGCTCCCGGGCCACCTCCAGATAGGGGCAATTCCGGATCTCCACCCAGGTCGGTCCATTCCCGGATGTCTCCAGCCGGGCCAGATAGCCCTTCTCGTTCAGGAAGGCGATCGCAGCCGAGAGCCGGGCCCGACCGGTCAGCCCCTGCAGGTTGGCTTCCTGGCTCATGCTGCGGGCGATCTGCCGGATTTCCTTCGGGGACAGTGTAACCGGGAGAAGGTGGCGGACCAGCCCTTCGTAGTTTCGGGGGAACAGACGGTTCGCGGCTTCGGTAAGCGTGAAGACAATGCGTGGACGACCACGCCCGTTACGGAGCGTGCGCACCTCGCGGATGAGGCCATCCTCTCGAAGCACCCGGAGGTGATGACGGACCGTCACCGCCCGAAGGCCGAGTCGGGTGGCCAGTTCAACGGCAGTGGCTTCCCCTTTCTCGCGCAAAATCTGCAGGATGCGAGCTCGCGTGGCCTGCATGGGCCACCTCCTGAGCGACGGGAAGGCTAAGGCCTCCCCCGGATCCGCTCATCGCCGACCACTCCGACCAGCCCCTCTTTTTCTAATATAGTGAAAGCTGGGAAAAATGTCAACGAACCCAGTTTAAAAGTAAAAGGTCTTTCAAATTCGAGCGGGACGGTGTTCGCAAGGATCGCTGGCCTGGGGAGCCTGAAGGACGCCCGGCCGAACCACGATAGCAGGGGTGATCTGAGCGCTTTTGACGGCCTTCCCAGCCCTGGAGAACAGGGCTCTCATTGCCTGAAGCGAGCGGCTCTTTCCTTCTATCGGATCCGGCGAGGCATATGGATCGCTCGATAAACCCGATAATGGCGATCATCGAACAGGATTTCCACATTCCCAAAGACCCGCTCAATGATCGTGCGATAGGGCAGCACCACCGCCCCGACCAGATAGAGCCGCCCTCCAGGGCGCAACACGGAGGGAGCGTCATATACGAACTGCATGGCCACCTCCCGCTCGACCCCAAAGCCTTGATGGATCGGCGGGTTGGTCACCACCACATCGAACTGCTCGCCACGCACTCCATCGATCACATCGCTGAGACGGACCTCCGCATGCGGCAGGGAATAGAGCGACAGGGTGCGGCGGCTTGCCTCAAGGGCTGCAGCGCTGATATCAACCATGACCACCCGACCCTCTCGCGCTTCATGGCCGGCGATCACCCCCACGATTCCATATCCGCATCCCAGGTCCAGGACGTGATCCCCGGGGCGGATCTCCATCTGCTCAATGAGATGTCGGGTTCCCTCATCCAGGGCGGACCACGAGAACAGCCCAGGGCGGGTGATGAAACGCCATGCGCGGCCCCGAACAACCGCCTCCCGTTCCACGAAATCGTCGCCCGGCGGCTCTACCTCCAGATGGGCCGGGCGAGCCGCTACCGCCACGCGGTAACCGCTTCCATAAGCCCACACCGGAGCCCGGCCGAAGATATCCCGGGCATAGGCGATGAGGCTCTCCACACCGCCCCGTTTCGGACCGGCCAGGTAGAGCCGTCCCCCAGGCTTCAGGGCCCACGCCGCAAGACGCACCAGACGCTGAGCTACTTCCTTGCCTTTGGGGATATTCAAAAAAACCACGTCGAACGTCCCAGGCTCAAGGAGGGGATAGCCATCGCCGTGGAGGATGATGGCACGCCCCTCGAAGCCATTCATCGCCATCGTGCGTCGGGTGGCCTCCACCGCCAGGCCGTGGTCGCTGGCCAGGACGATCCGACCGGAGGTGCGTCGGGCAGTTAGTACCCCCAGCCACCCCACCCCGCAGTTCAGATCGAGGACGTGATCCTCGGGGCCGATTTCCATCACCTGGGCGATGAGGGCGACTCCCGGATCGATATGGCTCCAGATCTCCAGGCCAGGCTTTCCGGCCCAGCGGATCCGCTCGTTGCCAATCCGATCCTCGAATTCCCGCCAGATGTAGTAATCCGTGACACCCATCGTGGCTTCGCCGAATCAGCCCCTCACAGATCCAGAGGCCATAATGAATGGGGATATAAACACGAAGTGGGCGAGGCCCCGCAACGAGACCCCGCCCACTTCAACGCGAGTGGAGGCGGCGGGAATCGAACCCGCGTCCGGAAGATTCGACCGCCGGTGTCTACAGGCTTATCCGGTTCTTCCCCTCTCACCGACCGGTCCTCCAACCGGCAAGGTCTCCGGCCGGCCAGCCCCTTCGGTCTTAGGCGGCCTTCCGGGGCGCCGGGCCGCCGCACGCCGACTTTGTCACACCCGATCCGGCCCCGTCGGCGATGGGTCCGGTCGAGCGGGTCCCCTCATCGGGGGACCATCCCCTCACGCTGGCTTAGGCGGCCAGCGGGAGAGCCGCGTAATCGCGGTTGGCACTTGTTGTTTGCCCGGGTTGTTCACGGGGTCCGAGCGGCCCCGACCTGCCACCGACGATCTGCCTCCCCCGTCGAGCCCTCTTCGCCCCCCTGCAACTTTATTATATCGCAGGTCGGAATTCCTGACGAAGTCCAGCAAGATCGGAGAGGGTGCGCGAAAACTCAATCTATCTGGAGGACGGAAGAGCCCCTCCTCAAAATCCAGGGGGCCCTGGAGGGAGCGGAGAGAAATATCCTCGCTTGCGGATCCAGATCCCCCTGCTCTCCCATTCATAACTGGACAAGGCACGGGTTCGAGACCCGGAGGGAGAGGAGGGTGTCACCTGACCGCGCTTCCTGCATCTAAGGGAAGTGAAGGGCAACGGTCCGCGCCATCGGGCCCTCCGACTGGGGGGAGGGGGTGGGCAAGTACCCACCCCCTCCGAGCTCCCAGGAGGAGGCCGGCGGACCGAACCAGAAACTCTCTCGCCCCAGGAGGAGGTCCGTATGGCGTTGCTGGATGCGCACACCCGAGAGGAAGTCCGACGGCTGCTAACTGACCTGAAGAACCCTGTCCGACTTCTGGTCTTCACGCAAAATATCGATTGCATGTATTGCCGGGAAACCCGGCAGCTCGTGGAGGAAGTGGCGGCCCTTTCCGATCAGATCACGCTGGAAGTCTATAACCGGATCACCGATCAGGAGATCGCGGAGCGCTATGGCATCGATAAGACACCGGCGGTGGTGATTGAGGGGGACCAGGATTACGGTATCCGTTACTTCGGGATCCCATCGGGGTATGAGTTCGGCTCGCTGATCGAGGACATCCGCATGGTCGGGGCCCGGGATTCGGGGCTCTCGCCCTCCAGTCGCAAGCGGCTGGCCCAGATCCAGACACCGGTTCACATCCAGGTTTTCGTCACGCCGACATGCCCTTACTGCCCGCGAATGGTGCGGCTGGCCCATCAGGCGGCGATGGAGAGCCCGTGGATCCGTGCGGATATGGTGGAGGCAATGGAGTTCCCGGAGCTGGCTGATTACTATGGGGTCTATGGCGTCCCTCGCACGGTGATCAATGAGGTGATCCATATCGAAGGGGCCGTGCCCGAAGGCTATTTCATCAACGAGCTCCTGAAGGTAATGGATCCGGAGGCGATGGCACGAGCCCGGGCAGCCTGGGAGCGGATGCGCTATGAGCTCGCCAGCGCTCACGCCCATCATCACCACCATCACGAAGAGGAGGAGTGAAACCCGTTAGGGCGGCCCGGATGCTTACCGCTTTTCTCCACCTTTTTATGAGGAGGGAAACCATGGCGCTGAACATGGCGGGTTGGGATCGAATCGTGCGGCTGATCGTGGCCGTGGTCCTCATCCTGCTCTCAGCCTTCGTCCTGCGCTTTAACACCCTGGGCATCATCCTCACCGTTATCGGCGTGATCTTCATCCTCACCTCTCTGGTCGGCTGGTGCCCGATCTACGCGCTCCTGGGTTTCCGGACGAAGCGCTGAAGCGTGGTCCTGAGGGCCACCCGTCGTTCAGGAAGCAGGGGGCGCCTCCGGGCGCCCCCTGTCTCATTGTCCGGGCTGCAGATACGGATTCAACCTGCCGCGCAATTAAAGAGGAGCCTTTCAGAGCGTGAAGGCTGCCTGCGGTGGCCTTCACGACCCGAAAGATGAGGGGTTATGCCACTGGCCTTCCCCATCATCTGGAGGGCTATGGGGAAAGGGAGCCCTGATCTCTCTGTGCCGACCGCAGGCCAGCGGAGGCGGATGGATTTGACAAAGGAGCCTGGACCCGCTAAATTTTTATATAGAGCGTGCGGGCGTAGCTCAGTTGGTAGAGCGTTGGCTTCCCAAGCCAAAGGCCGCGGGTTCGATTCCCGTCGCCCGCTCCATTCGGGGGGCAGATCGAAGATCTGCCCCCTTTATTTTGAGGCTGGGTCCCCGAAGGGTTTGGGATGGGGTGGGTTGCTGAAGGTGGCCCACTCCATCTCAAACCCTCAGGGAAGGATGATCCGGTCCGGGCGAAGGGGGAGAAGCCCGGAAGAGTGCCATCCGCGCTTCTCACCCCTGTGAAATTTCTTCGTTTTATCCTTCCTTGAGGGAACGGTCTGATGGGGAACTGGTGGATTCGAATCGGACGTCTCTGGGGGCGTCTTCAGGAAAGGCAGGAAGAACGCGCACCCCGCGGGTTGCCCCCCACTTCGCCCCAGGCTGCCCCTTCCGAAGAAGACCCTCTCCTGCTCCTGGAGGAACGCCTGGGCTGGTCTTTTCGAAATCGAGCGCTTCTGCTGGAAGCCCTGACCCACCGGTCCTATGTCAACGAGCATCCCGATGAGGGGATCCGCGACAACGAGCGCCTGGAATTCCTGGGAGACGCCGTCCTTCAACTGGTGGTCAGCACGGACCTGTTCCGTCGATTCCCCGATTGGTCCGAAGGACGCCTGACGGAATTGCGCACCGCTCTGATCCGTGGGGAACGCCTGGCTGCCTGGGCGGAGGCGCTGGAGCTGGGCCGCTGGCTTCGCCTGGGGAAAGGAGAAGCGGAAAGCGCTCGGGCCCGACCCTCGGTTCTGGCAGACGCCTTCGAGGCGCTGCTGGGTGCCGTGTATCTGGATGGGGGGCTCCCTGCAGTGGAACGATTGATGAGCCGATTGCTCCCGGAGGCCATCGATCAGGCCCTGAGGGATCTGGAGTGGCATGATCCCAAAGGCCGCTTGCAGCACTGGAGCCAGGCCGTCCGGGGCAAGACGCCCGTCTACCGGGTGGTTGCGGTGGAAGGCCCTCCCCATGCCGCCCGCTTCACGGTGCAGGTGTTGATCGGGGATGAGGTGGTGGGGGAAGGCCAGGGAACCAGCAAGCGGGAAGCCACTCGCGAAGCAGCCCGGAACGCCCTGATCCGTTTGGGGATTGAGAACGGTGGGAAAACCGACCCTTAATGGTTATGCCATTGGTTTTCTCCTGGGGGTTTTGGGGGAGTCACGCGCCTTCGGCGCGCGACTCCCCCAAAAATATATTTATCCCCCCTCCCCGCGGCCCTTTGGGCCGCGGGGAGGGGGGAAGGGGGGAGGGGCTTGCCTCGCGCAAGGGAAGGGCCTGAACGAGAAATCAGACGGCCCATTTGTCCAAATTCCCATTGCCAGAGATCAACGGCATAAGTCCTACGAACACTGAACCCGGATGGGTTGCCTTCAGCGGCCCGTTCAGTCCTTAAACCTCAGGGGTGGTGGGTTTCCATGGAACGACGCTGGCTGGAGAAACTGGAAGCGGTTGAACAGCGATATGAAGAGTTGACCGCGATGCTGGCCGACCCGGCTGTAGCGGCAGACATTTCACGACTCCGGACGCTCAGTCAGGAACGGGAGGAGCTGGAACCCATTGTGGAGGCTTTCCGCCGCTACCGGGCGATAAGCCGACAGCTGGAGGATGCGCGGCAGTTGCTGGAGACAGCAGAGGATGAGGAGCTGGCCGCCCTTGCCCGGGAGGAAGTGGAACGCCTCTCCGAAGAACAGGAGCGCCTCGAACAGGAGCTCCGGCGTCTCCTGCTTCCCCGCGATCCGAATGATGAAAAGAACGTCATCATGGAGATCCGCGCCGGAGCAGGCGGGGAGGAAGCCGCCCTGTTCGCCGCCGATCTCTTCCGGATGTATACCCGCTACGCGGAGCGGAGGGGCTGGGAGGTGGAGCTCCTCAGCGCCAATGAGACCGGCCTGGGCGGCTTTAAAGAAGTGATCTTCCTGATCCGTGGCCGCGGCGCTTATTCCCGCCTCAAATACGAAAGCGGCGTCCATCGGGTCCAGCGGGTTCCCATTACGGAGGCCTCCGGGCGCATCCATACCAGCACGGCCACCGTCGCCGTGCTCCCCGAGATGGATGAGGTGGAGGTGCAGATCGACCCGAAGGACCTGATCATCGAGACCTTCCGGGCGGGGACGGCGGGCGGGCAGCATATGCAGAAGAACGAGACGGCGGTGCGGATCACGCATATCCCCACCGGGATCGTGGTCTCATGCCAGGACGAACGCTCACAGTTCCAGAACAAGCAGCGGGCACTGGCCATCCTGCGGGCCCGCCTGTATGAGCTGGAGCGCCGGAAACGAGAGGCGGAGGTCAGCCAGGCCCGCCGCCTTCAGGTGGGAACTGCCGAGCGGGCCGAGAAGATCCGCACCTATAATTTCCCCCAGAACCGTGTGACCGATCATCGGATCAACCTCTCGCTGTACCGGCTGCCGGAGATCCTGGACGGCGATCTGGATCCCCTCATCGAAGCGCTGATCATGGAGGATCAGACCCGTCGGCTGGCGGAGGAGGAGGCGGTGCGGTGAGAAGCCCCGCCCTCAAAGATATGCTGGGGGGATGGGGGGCTGAGGGCCTTCCGCTCCCGGCCCCGTATCCCGAGGGAGTTTCCTCTTCCCCGCCGTCCCAGAGGGCCGCGCAGGAGATCACCGGATCACCATGTACTTGAGGGATACTCCGACATGACGGAGACCGGACAGGTATTCCACCGGGCTTCACGCTGGGCGACGGCCACGCGGGTCCATCGGCACTCCTGGCTGCGTCGCTTCCTGACCTTCCTGCTTCATCTCGCTTACCGGATTGTGTTGCGTCTGGAGGTCGTAGGGCTGGAGAATATTCCCACCTCTGGGCCTGTGATCTTGGCGATCAATCACATCAGCTTCCTGGATCCAGTCCTGGTGGTCAGCCTTCTGCGACGCAAGGTGCTCCCTATGGCCAAAGCCGAGGTCTTCCGTGACGTGGTCCTGGGCCCCCTGGTAAGCGCCTTCGATGCATTTCCGGTCCGGCGAGGGGAAGTCGACCGGCGGGCGGTCCAGACGGCCCTGGAGGTTCTTCGGCTGGGCGGGGTTCTGCTCATCGCTCCAGAGGGAACGCGCAGTCCCACCGGCGCGCTGATCCCGGGGAAGGAAGGAGCTATCTATCTGGCCTGGCGCACGGGAGCGCCGATTGTGCCGGTGGGGATCGATGGGACGGATCGCTTCAAGTTCAACATCCGCCGGCTCCGGCGCACGCCGGTTCGGGTGGTCTTCGGACAACCCTTCCACGTGGAGATCCCGGAGGAAAAAAGTCGGGAAGCCCTGCGGGAGGCCACCGATGAATTGATGGTCCAGATCGCTGCATTGCTGCCTCCGGAGCGGCGAGGGGTTTATGCGGATTTCCCCCTCACGAGGCCTCGCTACCTCCGCCCCTGGGGTCAGATCAGGCGCCTCACCCTATCCGCTGTGGAACCTTCCCCGACGAAGGGATAAAAATGCATGAGACCTGCCGCAAGGGATTTACGCCGTTGACCTCGTCCCTGTTTTTCAGGCTGGGCCGCGCCTTCGGCGATGGCCCAGCATGAAATAAATTAAGATAGGACTTACGCAGTTCGTTTCCCATGGGGGCAAGGATTTTTCTCCCCCCTCCCCACGGCCCTTTGGGCCGTGGGGAGGGGGGAGAAAGGGGGGTGGGGCCATTCCGTCCCACCTTTAGAGCTTTCAACTACGTAACTCCTAATAAGAGGGGGGCAAATGCGGTGGGGTGGCTACCGAAGCTGGCCACCCCACCACCCGAAAGCCTCTGGCCTGCAACCGAGCAGGTGAGGGAGAAAAAAGCTAACTCGTCGGGGATCAGCGGGATGCGGATATGCTGCCCCTCCATTCGTGCATATTCGTGCCTTTCAACGCCACGCCATCGCCGCGATGTCCCCCTGCGCGGTCAACCGGTAGACCTGACCGGAAGGGATCGCCAGATAGTAGAGATCGCCCTGGTAGCGGATCAGCAGGCCCTGTCCATCCGGCGCCCAGCGCATATCCGGCTGACCGCCAAACCCGATCTCCCCTTCCGGTGGGAACACCCGCCGCCGGTCGCTGCCATCGTGATCGGCCCAGTAAAGATCATAGCGCGAGGCGTCCCCAGCCTCCGGCTGGCGGGCCTGGCCGAAGAAGAGCCCCTGGGGACTCCAGAGGATCCCCGCCCACAGTCCCACGTCTTCCACCAGAGGGCGCGCCCATCCATCATCCACCGCCACGATCCAGAGATCGAACCGCGTGGATTGTTCCGGAGGCTCTCCGGAACGCGGAGGGCCGTGGACCAGCGCGGCGAGATACCGGCCATCGGGGGACCACGATAGGGCTGGCACCCAGGCCCATGCGCTCCGGGTCTCATAAACCGGGAAGGTAAGCAGCGCCGTTGCTTTCAGGCTCTCCAGATCCAGCATCCCAATCCCATCCGTTCGCCCGAAGGCCAGGCGGCGGCCATCCGGAGACCATGCCCAGGCCATGCCCCACCAGCCGTAAGGGCCGCCAGCGGTCGGCGTGAGCACCCGACGGGCTTCGATCCGTCCGTTCTCCCATCGGCCAATCCAGAGGTCGTTATGCGCCCGCCAGCCCGGCGGCCCGGGGCTGGGCTCCCCGGTGGTGAACGCCACGCGATCCCCCTGGGGGGACCATTCCAGCCAGAGCACGTTCTCCAGGCCCACCGGCTGCGGGCGTGGAGGATCCGCAGGGAGATAAAGCCCCCACAGCGCGTTGAGCACGGTGCGGGTGGATGTCAGGGATGCCCGGGAGAACAGGAGAAAATCGCCATCGGGGGATAGCGTGAAGATCCGGCCATCGAGATCGCCCAGGTTCGTCCGTCGCAGGATCCGGGTGGTTTCCCCGACGATCTGCCACGCGTCCCGACGGGCCAGGAAGACCAGCGTGCCGGAGACCGGCAGGGAGGCCACCTCGCCCTGCAGGCTGACGGCTACGATCTCGGGGACCGGATCCCGTATGCGCTCCCGATGGATCTCCTGGCGTTCGATGGGTTGACCGTCCGCCCAGGTGATCCGAATCATCACGTGTTCGACGCCGGGCTCGCCACGGCGGATCAGGCGGGTTTCCCCAGGAGCCAGCCGTGCATCCTTGAGAACCTGGCGGGGAAATGGGATCTGGATCTCCTGAACCTCCAGCGTCTGGGTGATCCGGGTCACGGTGATCACCATCCCGGGGGTAATCCGGGCCGTCTCCGGCGGGGACACCCGATCCAGATCCCCCAGAGAGATCCCGGCCTGTGCCAGGGCCTCCCGGACCGTGGTCCCGCGGGTGTAGAAGGTGCGACGCTGGCCATCGACTGCCACCGTCACCGG
>JAEVEY010000014.1 GCA_016842045.1 Candidatus Thermoflexus sinensis
CGGAGCGGGGCGCTGAAGGCGCCCCGCTCCGCCCCCAAAAGGATTTTTCTCCCCCCTCCCCACGGCCCAAAGGGCCGTGGGGAGGGGGGAGAAAGGGGGGTGGGGCCATTGGCCCGCACCCTCTTATACTCGAAACAAATCTGGACGAAGCACTACGTTTTCTCAAACAACGAAACCGTCTCAATATGATACGTTTGCGGAAACATATCGAAGGGCTGGACTTCCCGCAATTGATAACCCGCATCGAGGATCCGACGGGCGTCGCGGGCCAGCGTGGCTGGATCGCAGGAAACATAGATCCAGCGCCGGGGAGCCAGCCGCAGGAGGGCCTCCAGGGCCTCCTGGGAGCACCCGGTTCGCGGCGGATCCACCACTACGACCTCGAAAAGCTCCTTCAGGGTCGGCGCGATGGCCTCAACGGTCCCGGCCAGGATCTCCACATGGGGGAAGCGGGCCAGGTTGTGCCGGGCGTCGGCCACAGCGGCCGGATGCGCCTCGATGCCGACCACGCGCCGGGCGAAAGGCGCAAGGTGGGCGGTGAACAACCCCACCCCGCAGTAAGCATCCAGGACCGCCTCTGTCCCATGCAGATCCGCCCACTCCACGACGCGATGGACGATTTGTTCGGCCACGGCGGTGTTGGTCTGAAAGAAGCTGGGGGCCGAG
This sequence comes from Candidatus Thermoflexus sinensis, assembly GCA_016842045.1. Classification (GTDB taxonomy): domain Bacteria; phylum Chloroflexota; class Anaerolineae; order Thermoflexales; family Thermoflexaceae; genus Thermoflexus; species Thermoflexus sinensis. Next base: position 667 of record JAEVEY010000014.1, read on the forward strand.
ATGCGGAAGAGGAAACCACCTACCTCCTCGGTGAGATAATCCAGCCCGATCAACGGGATGGCCTTCTCATCCTCCGTGAGAAGGACCAGGGAGACCCGCAGATCGGTCTCCAGGACAGGCAGCTCGTCTCCTTCTGTTTCGAAAATGACCATTCGATCTCCGGTGCGAACGCCGCAGCGTAGCGTGAGCCGCCGCAGGTCCAGCCCCTCAATGTCCAGGGCCTCATATAGCTCCTGGAGCATCGGATGGGCGATCCAGCAGCGGGTGATGGGGACCACCCGATGGGAGCGCATGGCCTGGAAGCCCAGACGTCCATCGGGGGTTACAGAAAACTGGACCTGATTGCGATAGCCCAGCGGATCGGGGCTGGGGATCGTGGGGCGCACCGGCGGATCCTCGATCTTCCCGATCCGTCGCAACTGGTCCCGGACGATCTCGGCTTTGAATTGCAGCTGGGCTTCGTAGCTCATATGCTGGAGATGACAGCCGCCGCATTCCCCAAAATGAGGGCAGGGAGGCTCCCTTCGTGCCGGGGAGGGAGAGATGACCTCCAGGATCCGCCCCCGAGCGTAGGAGCCCCGATCCTCCACCACCTCGATGTCCACGATCTCCCCGGGGATGCCGAAGGGGACGAAGATCACCTTGCCCTCATGGCGGCCGATGGCCTCTCCTCCGTGAGCCATTCGCTCCAGGGTCAGACGGATCCGGGTCATTCGCACGTTCCCCTTATGTCCTTGAGATCCTCCTCGCGACTTGAAGGGCTTGGTCCAGATCACCCCCGACAAAACACGGGTTACGAAGCCGCCGGCGGGGTCGGGCGGGGCCCTCCCTTCGGGTAAGGTGCGTGGCGGATGCGGACCACCGGCTGGCCGTGGAGGCGAAGGCCCATCTTGTCCTCCACGACCACACGGGCCATCTGTAAGACTTCCTGCGCTTTGCTGGGGACTTCGATCTCCGGCGTCGTCAGGACATCCAGCTCCACCCGCAGGCCTTCCCGATGGGGGATCACCCGGGGGCGCACCTCAATCACATCCGCCAGCTGGTCCAGGTGATACTTCAGACGCTCCTGAATGGAGTCCACGGCCACCGCCACGACCGCGCCGCTTACCGCTGGCACCCGGACGATCCGGCGCGGGGGTCGCACCTCAAACAGCAACCACAGGATGAGCAGAGCGTTCAGCACCAGCGCCAGCAGGATCCCCACGCCGTAGCGGATCTCGGGGCGGATCTGGTTGAGAGTTTCGATCACGACGCCGGAGGCGGACTGGAGCAGGCGGGCGAGCTCCACGGGCGTGATCAGGAGCACGTTGCACACGGGAATGGCCACCAGAAGCATCAGTACCACGATCGCGCGGTTCAGCGTGTTCATCTTGACCTCCAGGGATGGGTTGTCACGGTCGAGCATGTGGTTTCGGTGATCACGCTTCCTGACCTGGGAGTGCCTGGCCTGGGGGTTATGCTGTTGGTCTTCCCCCAATATTTTTCGGGTGGGGCCGGACGCCGAAGGGGCCCGGCCCCACTGGGGCCTCTTAATCGGCGAAGGCCGGAAGCGGGGCTGCACTCAGGATCTCGCGGGCCTGAGCGATGTCGCGATAGATCTGGGCCACCAGTTCGGCAACGGAGGGAAACCTGCGCTCCTCCCGGAGCCTGTCGACGAAGTGCAACGTCAGCGTCCGTCCATACAGGTCCCCGGCCCAATCCAGCAGGTGTGCTTCGACCACCCGCTCGCTGCTCTGATCGAAAGTCGGCCGCACCCCGATGTTCACAACGGCCATGGCACGGACTCCCTCCGGCAGTTCCGCCCAGCAGGCGTATACCCCGTTGGCGGGCAGCGCGTGTTCCGGCCAGATGCTCAGATTGGCGGTGGGGAACCCCAGACGTTGCCCGCGGCCCGCGCCGGCCACGACCTCGCCGCTTATCGAGAACGGCCGTCCCAGGCATTCGGCCGCCGCTCGCACATCCCCCCTTTGCAGCGCCTCCCGGATGCGGCTGCTCCGCACCGGGCGCCCGCCCAGATGGAATTCCGTGGCGATGTGAAGGGTGTAGCCATAGCGGCGCCCCAGCTCCTCCAGCACCGGCAGTGTGCCCTCCCGGCGGTATCCCAGCGCGAAGTCCGGCCCCGCCCACAGCGCCCGCATGCCGATTCGAACGAGACGCTCCACGAAATCCGCCGCACGGATACGGGCGGTCTCCAGGGTGAAGGGGATCTGGATCAGCACATCCACCCCCAGGCGAGCGATGCGCGCCCGCTTCTCCTCCGGCGAGGTCAGGTAAAAGGGAGGATCCCCACGCAGAACCACCGCCGGATGGGGGAAGAACGTCACCACTACCGAGCGCCAACCCTGGGCGCGCGCCATCGCCACCACCTGTCCGATCAGGGCCTGATGGCCCAGGTGCACGCCATCGAAAGCCCCGACGGTCACTACCGATGGGAGAGGCTCGATTTCCTCAAAACGCTGGGTGAACCGCATGGGTATGCTCCCTTAGGGATCTTCTGGAAACACGCGCACCGGCTGCCAGTGGTCCCCTCGGCGCTCCAGCAGGGCCAGCAATGTCCCATCCGGTCGATGCACGCGGAGGCGGGAGCCGGGATGTGGAAGCGCCTCAACCGGGATCGGCTGTCCGTGCCGCAACGGGTTCAGGATCTCAGGCCCCGGTGTAATCGGCTCCCAATCCGGCAGAGCATCGGCCATCGACCGGAGATAGCGCAGCCAGTCCCCGGCCCGGGCGGCAGCCTCGAAGGTCCCCCAGGGGATGGCGTCCGCCAGGGTGAAGGGGCCGCTGGCCAGCCGGCGCAGCTCCGCCAGATGGGCGCCACACCCAAGCCGTTCCCCGATATCCCGGGCCAGCGCCCGGATGTAAGTTCCCGCGGAACAGGCGACCTCGATGGTTGCCCACGGCGGGTTCCACGCTACCAGGCGAAGTTCATCGATCCGCACCCGCCGGGGCGGCGGTGCCACTGCTTCTCCGCGCCGGGCTTTCTCATAAAGGCGCTCCCCACCCTGTTTGATGGCCGAGAAGGCAGGCGGGGTTTGCAGGATCTCCCCCACAAAGGAGCGCAGCGTTTCCTCGAACGACTCCCGGGAGATCTCGACGGGCCGCTCGCTCAGGATCCGACCTTCCGCATCATCGGTATCCGTCCGGATCCCCAGGCGGATCGTCGCCCGATAGCGTTTATCGTGGCCCAGCAGGAACTCAGCCAGCCGCGTCGCCGGCCCCAGCAGGAGCACCAAGACCCCCGTCGCCAGGGGATCCAGCGTCCCGGCGTGGCCGACGCGCCGGATGCGGGTGAGCCGTCGGACCCGATCCACGGCGTCGTGGGAGGTCCATCCCTGCGGCTTATCCAGCACCAGCAGCCCGGCAGGTGTTTTCATGGTAGGACTTACGCAGTTCGTTTCCCATGGGGGCAAGGATTTTTCTCCCCCCTCCCCACGGCCCAAAGGGCCGTGGGGAGGGGGGAGAAAGGGGGGTGGGGCCATTCCGTCCCACCTTTAGAGCTTTCAACTGCGTAACTCCTATTCATGGTTGAATCGGCGCTTCCGCGCGCAGGATGCACAGGCCTTGCCCATTGTAGGACCACTGCTTGCAGTGGTCCTGCAATGGGATGAACCCATCGCTTCCCCCTCGTTCATCGCCGCCCTTTGCGCTCGCGTGGCAGGGCATAGCCCAGGCGGCGCAGCTGCTCGGGATCCCGACGCCAGTTCTTTCGGACCTTCACCCAGAGCTCCAGATACACGGAGTGCCCCAGGAGGGCTTCGATTTCCTGGCGTGCGGCGGCCCCGATACGCTTCAACATCTGGCCGTTCTCGCCGATCACAATCGGCTTATGGGTTTCCTTCTCCACGTAAATCGTGGCCGCGATGTAGGTCAGATTCGGATTGCGATCCACCCAATCGGTGATCTCCACCGCGATCCCGTGAGGGACCTCCTCGCGCAGCAGGAGCAGGGCTTTCTCACGGATGAGCTCCGCGACAATCATCTGGAGCGGCTGATCCGTGAGCATGTCGGGATCGTAATATCGAGGCCCCTCCGGGAGATGCGCGATGATCCGTTCCAGCAGGAGATCCAGGTTATCGCCTCGAACGGCCGAGATCTGGATCTCCTCCCAGGGGAAAGGTGGTTCTGCGTCCGGCGGGGTGGGGGCCAGCGCCCGGTAGGCCGCCAGGCGACCCTCCCGGTCGGACTTCAGGAGGTCAATTTTGTTCAGCGCCAGGATCACCGGCTTATCCGCCGCATGTTCCTTCAGCAGATCCGCGATCATGCGATCCTCATCATCCGGCCACTGGGAGACATCGACCAGGAAAACGATCACATCGGCGTCCGGGATCGTGCGACGGGCGACCTCCACCATATATTCTCCCAGTTTGTGGAACGGCTGATGGATGCCCGGCGTGTCCATGAAGATCACCTGGGCGTCCGGCCTCGTCAGCACGCCCAGGATCCGATGCCGGGTGGTTTGCGGCTTCGGCGATACGATGGAGATCTTGGTGCCGAGATAGGCGTTCAGCAGCGTGGATTTCCCCACATTAGGCTTGCCGATGATGGCCACAAAACCGGAGCGATGGCCCGGGGGGACCTCTTCGTAGAAAGTTAGCGTCGGCTCCTGCTCGTTCACGGGCCTGTCTCCTCCTTTATGGATAGGAGTTACGCAGTTGAAAGCTCTAAAGGTGGAACGGAATGGCCCCACCCCCCTTTCTCCCCCCTCCCCACGGCCCAAAGGGCCGTGGGGAGGGGGGAGAAAAATCCTTGCCCCTATGGGAAACGAACTGCGTAAGTCCTAATGGATTTTCAGATGAACATGCTCGGTTGCGATCCTGGCGGTGTCCACCTCGGGTTCAGCGTTTGCCCCTCCCCACGCCGCTTTGCGGCGTGGGGAGGGGAGTGAATCAAGCTCCCCGTTTGCAACAGAGCAGAATGAACGCGCTCATTCCCAGGCGGAACGGTTCCCGGTCATCCCATCGGGCGGGATCGCTCCTCCCATGCGGCCCACTCCAGAAGCCACAGGCGCGAGAAAAGCGTCCAGGCGAATGTGCTTCCAAACAAAGCGCCTGTGAGGATTCGCAGGAACGGCGTGCTCTCCCGCGGGGTGAAGGGCCCGATCAGCGCCAGAACGTAGGATACGAATTGAGAACCTCCATCCAGGGCGATGGGAACCAGGCCGAACATCAGAAAGGCCCATATGGGCAGCGGGCGCCAGGGACGCCTTCGGAGGAGCATCGCGGTAGCGGTCAGCGCCATCGTGCCATAAATGGCCAGATCGCGCTGACAGAGCGCGATTTTCCACCCGATTTCAGGATCGCCGGTGAAGGTGCGGGGCCAGGGGTAACCCGGTAATCGCTCCAGACCCACCCGTTCTTTCAGATCCTCCAGCGTATAAACTGGATGCTCTCCGAACAGGAAAAAAGAGCGTTGAGGAAGCTGGTGGCATGTGAATGAATAGATGGTGTAAAGCACGGATGCAGGTCGGTAGAACCCGGCCCGCATCATCATGGGAGGCAGGATCGCCCCGATCACGTAGATCCAGAGCCCGAGGGTGAGGAACTGGATGGAATAAGGGATCCCGTGCCCCGCCGTCTTGACACTCATCCGAGGCTCCCTTTAGAATGAAGTATGCCAGGAACGCGCCGGGGTGGCGGAACTGGAAGACGCGCCTGACTCAAAATCAGGTGGCCGCAAGGCCGTGCGGGTTCGACTCCCGCCCCCGGCATCTGGGTTGTGATCCCACGTCATTTTACCCCCTTTCCCCGACCGCTCGGGCCTCAAAGGGGTTTTCCCCTTTCTGCGTCCAAAGGGCCACAGGGAGGAGAGGGTCTCTATCTCCGGCTGATAGGCATTTCCCGAATCCATCCCGCATCGTAAAAAGGATTTTCAAGGATTTGCGTGATATAATCAAAGTGGAATTCGGAGGACAGGAGGTTGCTTGTGAATTCGGCACGGCTGCGCAATGGGCTGATCTGGCTCCTCATCGCCATCACACTGATTGTGTTCCTGGCCATGGGCCGTGGGGCTGGGGGGCGTGGGGAGTCGGTCTCCCTCACCGATATCGCCGCCCGTCTGGAGGCCGGCGAGGTCAAGAAAGTGGTGGTCAGCGGGGACTATGTGCAGGTGGAGCTGAAAAACGGCAAGATCCTGACCACCGTGAAGGAGAGCGGCTCCACCTTCCTGGATCAGATGAAGGCCCTGGGGGTGCCGGAGGATAAGCTCCGGAGCATCCAGTATGTCCCGGAGCGCCCCAACGAGTGGGGGAGCATCCTCATCGCCTTCCTGACCTATGGACTGCCGGTCCTTCTGGTGGTGGGCCTCTTTTACTTCATCCTGCGCCAGGCCCAGGCTCCCGGGAACCAGGCCTTCAATTTCAGCAAGAGCCGGGCCCGGATGTTCACCGGCGAACGGCCCACGGTGACCTTCGACGATGTGGCTGGGGTCGATGAAGCCAAGCAGGAGCTTCAGGAGGTGGTGGAGTTCCTGAAGGAGCCCGAGAAGTTCATCGCCCTCGGCGCCCGCATCCCCAAGGGAGTTCTCCTGGTCGGCCCACCGGGCACGGGCAAGACGCTCCTGGCCAAGGCGGTCTCCGGCGAGGCGGGCGTGCCGTTCTTCTCGATCTCCGGCTCCGAGTTCGTGGAGATGTTCGTCGGCGTGGGCGCGGCCCGGGTGCGGGATCTGTTCGAGCAGGCCAAGCGGCACAGCCCGTGCATCGTGTTCATCGATGAGATCGACGCGGTGGGGCGCTACCGCGGCGCAGGCATCGGCGGCAGCCACGATGAACGGGAACAGACCCTTAACCAGATCCTGGTGGAGATGGATGGATTCGACACGGACACGAATGTCATCATCATGGCCGCGACCAACCGCCCGGACATCCTCGATCCCGCCCTGTTGCGTCCCGGACGCTTCGACCGGCGGGTGATCCTGGATCGCCCGGATGTAAAGGGGCGGGAGGCGATTTTCCGGGTGCACCTGCGGGGCAAGCCGCTGGATGATGATGTGGATGTGTCCGTGCTGGCCCGCGCCACCCCCGGCTTCGTGGGGGCGGATATCGCCAACGTGGTCAACGAGGCGGCTATCCTGGCGGCGCGTAAGAACAAGAAGAAGATCTCCATGAAGGATTTTGAGGAGGCGATCGAGAAAGTCATCGCTGGCCCGGAGCGCAAGAGCCGGATCATCACCGATCGGGAGAAGCGAATCATCGCTTACCACGAGGCCGGCCACGCGGTGGTCGCCTATTACCTGCCGAACTGCGATCCCGTGCATAAGGTTACGATCATCCCGCGGGGGATGGCGGGTGGATACACCCTGGCTCTCCCCGAAGAGGATCGCACCCTGTGGACCCGGTCCAAGTTCCTGGATGACATGGCGATGGCCCTGGGCGGACGCGCGGCGGAGGAGATCGTCTTCGGCGATATCACCACCGGGGCTGCGGAGGACCTGGAGCGGGTCACGGAGCTGGCCCGGGCGATGGTGACCCGTTACGGGATGAGTGAGAAGCTGGGCCCCATGGTCTTCGGTAAGAAGGAGGAGCTGATCTTCCTGGGCAAGGAGATCGCCGAGCAGCGGGATTACAGCGACGCTGTCGCCCAGGAGATCGACGCCGAGGTCCGCCGTCTGGTGATGGAGGCTTATGAGCGGGCGAAGCGGATCCTCACGGAGCACCGGGACAAGCTGGAAGCCGTAGCTCAGAAGTTGATGGAGCTGGAGACGCTGGATGCCGAGACCTTCCGGGCGATTATGGAAGGGCGGACGCCTCCGGAGCCGAAGGCGCCTGGAACGGCAGGCCCGGCGCCTCAACCGACGGCGCCTCAATCCAGCGCCCCCGCTCCAGGCCCTGGACCCACACCTGTCCCTGTGCCGGCGTGACCTTCATCGGATCGGCGGCGAAAGGAAGGGACGGATGGCCAAACCATCCGTCCCTTTGTGTTTATGGTTGGATATCAATTTCCCCCAGGGGCACTGCGTCCAGCGGATAACGCTCCCCGGAGCGATCCATCGCCCTCCATCGCCCTTCCCCAGAATACCAGCCGACAAAAATCCAGTATCGGCCGGCCGGAAGGTCAGCCGGTATGGAAAGGGCGTGCACATCCTCCACATATTCTCCCGGCTCCCAGGTGAGGATGGGGCGCTGGCCCCGCTGGGGGGGCGCATCGCCCGTCGCCAGCGGCGGTTGATCCGGCTGGCGTCCCAGATGCACAAACACCACCCCGGGCTGCTCCGGACGGCGAAGGACGTGCCAGGACAGGCGGACCTCCACGGTTTGACCGGGCGCGGCTTGCTCTGGAACGATCTCGTAGCGGTCCAGGCAGATCCAACCCTCAAAGCACGCGTTCCCCACCCGCTTGAAAGGGAGAGGCTTGCGGCGGGCAGGCCACGATGAGAGGTTCAGGGTGAGAACCGGATAGCTCGAGCGATAGAAAGGCCAGAGGGTTTCCCAGGGGATTTCCTCCCCTTTCTCATCATAGAGGACCAGCCGGATCTGGCCGCGGCCGCGGAGATCCGGAGGCAGCGGCAGAACCAGCCGTTGCGCGATGATCTGACCGGTCTGCCAGCGGGCGGCCGGGAAGATCGGAGGGCCAACGGTTTCCTGAAGCAGCAGGCGACGGGTCGTTCCCTGTTGCCAGAACAGGGCCATCGATCGAACAACCGGAGGGGTGGCTTCCGACTGCCAGAGGAAGCGAATCGGCAGGCCCAGGCCGGGGAAATAAGGGGGAGTTATCTCCGGCTCTATGGAAAGCAGCTGGAGGCCTCCGGTGGATCGGGCGATGGGCGGTCGGAAGATCGCAGGCCCGGTGTGGCCTTCCAGGTGGAAGAGCGGCGATTCCCATGCGGGTGATTCGCCAGCCAGGATCTGGCGATCCAGATCGAACGCTTCAACCTGCAACCGATAAGTTCCCGGCGGGAGACCCGGGGGCAGGCTCAGGCGCACCTGTTGACGCACGAGCTGATCGTTCGGCCATCGATCCGGTGGATAAGAAGGCCAGATGGGTTGGACTTCCTCCGCCCAGACCGCTCCTGTCTCATCGACCAATCGAACCTTCAGCCAGAGATTGATTGAGGAAGCAGTCCCTTTCTCCCAGAAGAACCACCAGCGGAGAACGGATCCGGCGAATTCTGGCCCTTCCAGCCATCGAAGACGAAGGTAGGGATGGAACTGAAGATCGACCGGGATCGCCTGAAGGGATGGCGGATGATCATGGGGATACATCTCATAGATCAGCACCCGGACCCATATATTGCGGCTTGGGAAGACCTGTTGCGTTAAATAGAGCCCCCGGGCGCTTAACCAATGGAATAGAGCTTGATCTGGCCGGGACAGATCTTCCTGGGAGAGGCCTGCGATCAGCCAGATACGCTCCAGCGGCTTAGCATAGGTTTCCAGAATTCGCACCAGATCTTCCTGCTCTCCGTTCTCCCGGCTGGTCAGAAGCAATGGCGCTGGACCGCGATAATAGTAATCCGCAAGGGGAGTTAGCGTCAGATCTTGCAGGATCACTAAATCCTCTGCAGTTGCTTTCTCGCTTACCCATGTGAGAGCTCCCCGCCAATCATCCTTAAGGGGATAAGGTTCTGAAAAATAACGCCAATCGCTGAAAAGCATACCCACGAATATCAGCACGCTCACCAGGTTTCCAAGGGAAGAGCGGCGCCGAATCAGAGCGGCCAAGCCAGCGGAGCTCAGGATATACGCAATGGGGGTGATCAGGAAAAGATGTCGAATGTTTTGATATAGGGGTTTCAGATGGGAAAGGCCGTAGAGGATGATCACAGGGGTCAGGAAAGAGATCACCAGCAGGAGTCCAGCGGATCGCCTGTGACGCAGGAAGTGCCAGGCCCCAAGGGCCATGCTTCCTATCCATGCCCATTGAATCGGCAGGAACGCAGGATGATCGTAAGGAAAGGAAGTTCCAAAGCCGGGGGCGCGCAGCACATCGATCAGGAGTTGAGGCAGGGGGACAAAGTGATAATCCCGTTCTGCACCGCTGAGCAGTCTTTGATAAAAGAAGGGGACAAGGGGTAGAGATGCTGCGAGGACGAGAAACGATGAAAGCGCCACCCGACGTAAGTTTTGTTGAGGTTGAAAGATCGCCCAGATCCATAGACCAAGGAATAGCAGAAGAGATGTATAGTGCGTTAGAAACATGGCCAGCATCGTCCCGATGATGGCAAGCAAGGAGGAGATGTGCAGATCGCTGCCTTCGCAGACACGGAGCAGCATGAGGAGGAGAACAGCACTCTCCAGAGCCAGCAGCGTATACATTCGGGCCTCCTGGCCATACCAGAGATAGAGCGGGGAAATGGCCAGGAGGACGGCGGCGATCCGGGCAGCGGTGGGGTTCTTCAGGTGTTTCCAGGTTGCCCAGACAAGTGGAATTAAGAGGATCGAAGCGAACACGGATGGGAAGCGCAGGGCGAATTCGCTGTCGCCGACAAAGGCAATCCAGGCTTTAAGGAGAACGAAATAAAGAGGGGGGTGGTTATCAATGGTCTCTATGGGATGGAGCCCCTTTAAAATGATTCGCCCGCGGAGGGTCTCAGCCCACGGTGCTTGAGCCCGATAAAGACTTAGCCCTTCATCGTTCCACAGAGCAGCGGCATCCAGCCGATAGATTCGGAGGCTGAAGGCCGCGAGAGAAAGCAGTCCGATTCCGATCAGCGTCTCTTTTCTGCCTGTTTGACGTGGAGACCTCAGCATCTCAGATGGCGATTTTTCCCTGGATTTTGTGGAGCTCGAGTCACCGAGGGCAATTCATATCCCGGTGAAAAGCGTCAGGCGGCTAAACCTCAGGTAACGATTCAGCCCGGCCCTGTTCGGTTCAGAGCTCTTACGTAAGGAGGTGAAAGGGACCTGCCTGCCTTCCTTCGTTCCCCTTCCCACGACCCTCTGGGCCGTGGGAAGGGGAATGAAAATATTTCCCGCGTGAAACGCCCATATCCGTATTGCACGGCGTGAGAATGGCGGAATAGTGCTTCGTCCAGATTTGTTTTGAAGATATAAGAGGGTGTGGGCCAATGGCCCCACCCCAAACCCCCAGGGGACCAAAACCAAAAATCAAATCTGGAGGGAGCAATAGTTACAACCTCAGATTAAAAACAAAACCCGCCCCCGGTAGCGGTCCCGCAGCTCCTGGTTATAGACATCCGCTCCCTCGAGGTTCCCGGATCGGAAGAGGGGCGGGCGAATGCCGCGGTTCAGCAATTGAGCAGCGGCCTCGGCGATCACGGCTTGCAGGAGGGCAGCGCCGATGACGGTGGAAGTGGGCCCAACAGAGAGATCCGCATCCAGGGAGACCACAGCATCGCCTGGAGCTCCCAGAGTGTCCAGGATCACATCGGCGATCTCAAAAAGGCGCTTGCCGGATGAATGACGGGAGGGCAGAGAGCGGCTGAAGGCCACCGCGGTCACCGCGATCACCGGGAGGCCGTGCCGCTTGCCGTGCAGCGCAACTTCGATGGGGGCCGGGTTACGGCCGGAATGGGAGATCACAATCAGGACGTCGCCAGGATGGAAGGCGTGAGCGGTCAGCAGGGCGGAAACAAAGCCCTCCAGGCGCTCGGCCCGCCCGAAAAGCGGATCGAATATGGGATTCACATTGGCGAGTCCTCCGGCGCGCCCCACGATGTCCAGGGCCACCAGCTGGGAGTGGCCGCTACCAAATACATGGATAATCCGATCCGCCGCCACCGTATCCGCGATCAGATGGGCAGCTGTGCGGATCATTTCCTGATTCGCCTCAAAGGCGCGCTGAAGCTGTTCCAGAATCGCCTCACGATAGCGGCTCCAGCTCATTGGCTCTACTCCACAGGTAAGCTCTCAGGCTGCCGGCTACTATTCCGGCTTCACGTTGCCCGGGTCCCGCAGGGGGATGATCGGCCGCCTCCATATGGAGGGATAGCCAATTGTCCCACTTCCCGGAAAGCCTCTCATTATTATACTTATCAAAAGGGGTGGGTGGGGCTTTTCAGTTAAGTGAGAGAACACGTTCGAGGGCTGGAGATGCCTCCTCGACATGCCCTTCCAGCCCCTAAATACCCCGCGAAAGGAGGAAGAATGCCCTCTTATTCTGGAAAGATCCCGGAGTCCGTTCAGGACCTGTTGCGGGCCCTGGCGGCGCCGTGGCTTTCTGAGGCGGATCTGGAGCGGGCACATCTCCATATCGGGACCTGGCTTTCCCGGATGATCTTGCGGGTCATGCCGGATCCAATCCCCGGTGTGGATCCTGCCGCAGTCACCCTGGGACGGCATATCTTTATGGACCCTGCTTACTGGCCGCTGGATCGCCTGCCTGGATTCCGTCTGCTGGTTCACGAGATGGTTCACGTCCGCCAGTGGCGGGAGAAGGGCTGGCTCGGTTTCCTGCTGACCTATATCCGGGATTATCTCTCTTACCCCCAGCGCTATGGAGGGGTCCGTCTGGAACATGAGGCGGTTGAGGTGGCCCGGGCTGTGGAGGATCGATGGCATACGGAGGGATTCCCTGTGTAATGTGTAAGAGGTAGCCTGGGGACCGGGGCCGGTGGCTTTTGGCGCCTGGTCTCAGCCCGAAAACCACTTCCCGAAGGGGAGTGGATATCCCCGGGTGAAACGTTAACCTGATCTTCAGGAGGGGCGACATGCGACGCGTATTGATCCTGGGTGGCGGTTTCGGCGGGGTGGCGACTGCTTATGCGCTCCGTCAGCGACTCTCCTCAGAGGATGAAATTGTGCTGATCGAGCGGCGCCCGTATTTCATGATGGGCCTTCGCAAGACATGGGCCATGATCGGCCGGGGCACTCTGGAAGAAGGACGCCGCCCTCTGAAAGCCCTCGAGCGCCTTGGGGTTCGCGTTCTCCAGGGGACGATCACCGCCATCGATCCGGCGAATCGGGCCGTGGAGGTGGAGGGCCAGCGGCTGGAGGGGGACGCGATGGTAGTGGCGCTGGGGGCGGAGCTGGATCCGGATGCTGTCCCAGGGTTCCGGGAGCATGCCATCCATGTCTATGATCCCAACGATATCCACCGGGCGGTGGAAGCCGTGCGCGCTTTCCAGGGCGGGCAGGTGGTGATTGGCATTTTCGGGGCCCCTTATAAGTGCCCGCCCGCGCCTTATGAGATGGCCTTCCTGCTGAAAGAGTTCTTCGAGGCCCGTCGCATTCGGGCTCGTCTGTCGGTGTTCACCCCCCAGCCGGTGTCTCTCCCGGTCCTGGGCGCGGCGGGGTGTTCGGTGCTGGAAGGCCGCCTGGCGGAGCAGGGCATCGATTTCCTCCCAAATCATAAGGCCACGACGGTGGAAGCAGGAGCCGTCGTCTTTGGGGAGCGGCGGCGACCCTTCGATCTGTTGCTGGGGATCCCACCTCATCGCTGCCCGGAAGTCGTGGTGCGTAGCGGCCTCACCGATGGTGGCGCCTGGGTGCGTGTGAACCCCCGGACGATGGAAACGCGCTTCCCGGGTGTTTACGCCATCGGCGATATCACGGAGATCCTTCTTCCTAACGGCATGCCGTTGCCGAAGGCCGGCGTCTTCGCCGAGGCGGAAGGACAGGTGGTGGCGGAGCGGATCGCCGCTGCCTTCGCCGGCCGCGAACCGGAGGCGACCTTCGGCGGGGAAGGATTCTGTTATCTGGAGATGGGCCGGGGCGAGGCAATGCTGGTGCGGGGTCGCTTCCTGACCGAGCCGACGCCGGAGATTGAGTTAACGGATCCTTCTCCACGGTATCTGGAGGAAAAGCGAGCTTTCGAGGCGGAACGGCTTCGGACCTGGTTTGGGGAATAGAGCTTCTGCCAGGGTGTGTCAAGATGGATCGACCGCAAGCGGCTCTGAAGCGGAAGGCAGAACGGATCGATCGCGCACTGGAAGCCTACTATGGGATCCCTGCCCGCTGGCGGCTGGATCCGCTCTCCGAATTGATCCTGACCATCCTCTCTCAGAACACCAGCGACGTCAACAGCTGGCGGGCTTTCGAACGGCTGCGGGATCGGTTCCCCACCTGGGAGGCGGTGCGGGATGCCCCGGTGGAGGCTGTGCAGGAGGCCATCCGACCGGCCGGGCTTTCCGCTCAAAAGGCTCCCCGTATTCAGCGGATCCTGCAACGGATCTCCGAAGAGCGCGGGGAGCTGTCCCTGGACTTCCTGGCGGACTGGCCCGTGGAGGAGGCCAAAGCCTGGTTGCGGAGGCTGGATGGAGTGGGGCCGAAGACAGCCGCCATCGTGCTGCTGTTTTCACTGGAAGCCCGCGTTCCCGGTGGACACCCATGTGCATCGCGTGGGAACCCGTCTGGGGTTGATCCCGGAGGGGATGTCCGCGGAGAAAGCTCACGACTGGATGGAGGCCCTGGTCCCCCCGAGGCGTTATCTTCCTTTCCACCTGCTGCTGATCCGCCATGGCCGGGAGATCTGTAAAGCCCAGCGACCTCGCTGCGATCTTTGCCCGGTGCGGCGCTGGTGCGATTTCTACCGGAAGCGCCGCACGCGGTAGAGGCGCCCCCGCCGGAGGCCGGCACAGCTTTTAGCTCCCTCCCCGCTGCTCGAGGGGCTGCGGGAGGGATGCTGAAGAGGAAGAGAAAGGGGCTCCTTGATTCCTCCTTGCCAGAGGCCAGCGGCATAAGTCCCAGGAAAAGCCATGGCGCCCGCAGCCGCTACGAGGAGGGACGCGCTGGATCCGGAAGGATTTTCAGGCTGGCGAAGCCGGCCAGAAGCCGCTTGAGGCCGACCTCTTCGAACATCACCACCACCTCTTCGTCCGATCCAACCCACCGGCTCTCCAGGACCAGCCCTTCCCCAAACCGGGGATGGTGAACCCGTGTGCCGGGGCGGAAACGCAGGCTGGAAGGGGGGACCACAGGGGTTTCCTGGAGAGCGGCCGTCTTGCGCTCTCGCCGGGATCGAGGGGTTGCCCCCGTCAGCAGCTCCTTCGGGATCTCCCGAAGGAACCGGGAGGGTGTGCGGATCTCATCGTAGCGGCGGAAGGCATAGGTCAGGACCAGGAGATCTTTGGCCCGGGTCATCCCCACATAGAACAGGCGCCGCTCTTCCTCCAGGGCTGCGGGTTCATCCATCGAACGACTGTGGGGGAGTAACCCCTCCTCCAGCCCGGTGATGAACACGACCGCGAATTCCAGGCCCTTGGCGGCATGGAGCGTTAACAGAATGGGGGCCTCCACATCGTCCCGCAGGGTATCCACATCGGAGATCAGCGCCGCCTCGCCGAGAAAGGCCGCCAGGGGATCTTCGAAAGCGCCCGGGCGATAAGGCGCGGCAACCCGTAACAGCTCCAGCACGTTATCCCAGCGCCGTCCCCCGATCTCCCGGTCCTGCTCCTCCAGACTTTCCAGGTATTCCGCGTAACCGATCTCATCGATGATGCGCCGCAATAGCTCCGCTACGCTCACCTCGTCCCGCACGGCCTGCCAGGCCCGGACCCGTCCGACGAAGTCGGCGAGGGCGTGGCGGATTTTCTGGGAAAGCGAGATCCCGGCTGCGCCCCCTGTGGCCTGTTCGATGGCTGTGAAAAGGGAGGCCTTCTGACGCTGGGCCAGCGCCGTCAGTTTGGAGAGCGTCGCCGGGCCGATCCCCCGTGGGGGCACATTCAGGACGCGGACCAGGCTGAGATCATCATGGGGGTTCAGGACCAGTCGAAGGTAAGATAGCAGGTCCTTGATCTCGCGGCGCTGGTAGAAGCGGACGCCACCAACCAGCCGGTAGGGGAGCCCGGCCCGCACGAAGGCCTCCTCCAGCGCCCGGGATTGCGCGTTAGTCCGATACATCACCGCGATCTCCTGAGGCCGAACCCCGCGGGTTTCCATAAGCTCCTGGACGCGGCGGACCACGAAGGTGGCTTCATCCTCCTCATCGAAGGCTTCGTAGACCATGATGGGGGAACCGGGCCCGCGGGCGGCCACCAGGCGCTTCTCGTTGTATCGCTCGGTGTTGAAACGGATAACGGACTGGGCCGCTTCCAGGATGGTCTGGGTGGATCGGTAGTTCTCCTCCAGGATGATGATGCGGGCATCGGGGAAGTGCTCTCGAAAGCGAATGACGTTACGGAAATCCGCCCCGCGCCAGCCATAGATGCTCTGATCCTCATCCCCCACGCAGAACAGATTGCGATGTCGGGAGGTTAGCTGCCGCAGCAGGAGATACTGCACGGTGTTCGTATCCTGGAACTCGTCCACCAGGATGTGGCGGTAACGCTCCTGGTAGCGGGCTGAAACCTCCGGATGGTTTTCGAACAGCTCGACTGCCCGCAGCAGGAGATCATCGAAGTCCAGGGCATCGGCGGCCCGCAGGCGTTCCTCATAGCGGCTGTAAACGCGGGCGACGATCTCATCGAAATAGGTGCGAATGGGATAGTCCTCGGGACGGATGAACTCGTTCTTGGCCCGGGAGATGGCGGCCCGCAGCGCGCCGGGCCGGTAGCGCTTCTCATCCAGATTCAGATCTCGCAGCGCCTGGCGGATGGCCTCCAGCTGATCCTCTTCGTCGTAGATCACAAATTGAGGGTTCAGGCCCAGGAATGCAGCTTCGCGTCGCAGGAAGCGGGCGCAGATGGCGTGAAAGGTTCCCAGGGTGAGTTCAGCGGCTCGCTCGCCGAACAGAGCCTCCAGGCGGGAGCGCATCTCCTCCGCCGCTTTGTTGGTGAAGGTGACGGCCAGGATATGAAAAGGGGAGACGCGGCGAACGGTGAGCAGATAGGCGATCCGGTAAGTCAGGACCCGGGTCTTCCCGCTGCCCGGGCCGGCCAGCACCAGGATCGGCCCATCCGGGGCGGTGACCGCCGCCTGCTGACTCGGGTTCAGGTCCCTCAGAAAGGGTGGAAGGTGGCTCATGGGCAATGGAGTGATTTCTGATTCGTTTTGCTCAGTTGCGAACATGGATCGTTCGCGGGATTTCTGTGTGGGGCGGGCCGCTTACGCAGCCCGCCCCACACAGATTCTTTATTTCGAGCGGGTGCCCGTCCGTTCGCGGGCGAGGATCGGTTCCAGCGTCTGGATCCAGAGCGCCAGGCGCTGGGCGAAGCGCGCCAGGCTTTCCTCATCCAGTGGCGGAAGCGGATGGGTCTCAAACACCTTCGCCCATCCGCGATCCCACGGTTCGGCCTCCACGTAAGGACCCAGATGATGGCGGATCTCCCAGATATGAAGGCTCACCCACTCCAGAGCCGCCTGGTTCCGCTCTGGATCCCGGCTCTCAAAATGCAGCCCGACCTCCATGCGCCCCCGCCGCTCCCCCAGGTGCCATACCTCGTAGTGGAAGGCCGGGTCGCGGTAATAGATCTGCACCAGCCATGGCCGGGCCGTCCATCGGAACCCGCTGAGGTCAGGCGGGAGAAGGGGCTTGAGCCGTTTGGGAAGCGCCTCCATCCACTCCCGCAATCGCATGGGCACTCCAGGTGCATTCGATGGAAGATACCACCGTCCTCGTGATTTTACCACTGGAGGTGAGGGCACGCCCTCCATCTCCTGAATTCCCTTCAGGAGTTACGCAGTTCAGGGCTCGCGAGAAGAGGTGGAATGGCCCCACCCCCCTTTATCCCCCCTCCCCACGGCCCTTTGGGCCGTGGGGAGGGGGATAAATATATTTTTTGGGGGGAGTCGCGCGCCGAAGGCGCGC
>JAEVEY010000095.1:0-10247 GCA_016842045.1 Candidatus Thermoflexus sinensis
AGGGAGATCTGTATCAATCATCGCACCGATTGGCGCTCATGAGAAAGCCACCGCGATCTTCGCAGGCCCGGAACACATACCGCCATTTGCGGAGGCATGATACTGATCCGATCTGTTTCAGAAAACATCCCCCATTTTTTGTAAATCGTATGAGCGTAGAATCCAATGATCAGGCCATAAACCGACCGTTTGAAAATGATCATATGAAAAGGCCCCGCAAACCCCCGATCGCCGAAATTCCCATGGGGATCCACGGGAATTTCTTGCGCCACGGAAACTCAGGTTACTTTTCCCCCCTCTCTTCCTCCTCGATGCGCACCTGACCCATCCCCATCGTGGTCAGAATCCCCACCCCCGCATACCGCGCAAACTCCCCCAATAGCCGGATCACCGCCTTCAGATAGGCATCTTCCCCCAATACCCCATACGTCACGACCCCAATGCTCCCTACCCGAATCCCCCCCTTGATCTGCGCCGTCCGGGTGGAAAGATCCAGGCGCAGCACCCCCACCCGCGCTCGCGCCATCTCCCGAACAGCAGAGGGCAATCGAACCGGCGCGAACGCGTTCCACTTCTCCATTAGATGCCCGAAAACCGCCTCCGGCGCCGGAAGAGGATTCCAGCGATCGCCATCCCGAAAAGCAGTGGGCGAGGCAAATCGTAATCGTATCCGCCCCGGCCACGCCTTCGGCCGACTCAGATAGGTCTCCACCAGCGCCTCATACCCCGTCCGCCCCACCCACGGATCCCCTTCATAAAGGACTTCCTCCACCCGGAAAGGAACCCCCTCTAACTCGATCCGATCTCCAGCCCGCCATAGCCCCCCCGCCTCCGGGTCCAGCGCCCGCGCCAGCTCCCCCCAGTAGGCCGTCACCCGGATCCGATACCGGTGCGCAGGCGTCACCATCTCCCCTTCCCGCGGCCCCATCAGGGTGGAACACGTCAGCCCGGAGGGCCCCTCTCCCTCATGGATCCTCGCCGCCAGATCCGAATCCCGCTCCTTCAACTTCCCCAGAACCGCCCCATAAACGGCATACCCCAGCCACCGCGGAAGGGACGCCGCCTCCTCCGGCCGCACAACGAACACCAGGCTGATCAGATCCACAGACCCTCCACCGCTCATCCCCACCTCCACCCCCCGCTTCGGGATCTCCACCGGCAGGGCTTCCGCCCCCCAGGGGCAGCTTCCCCCTCCCTCCCGGTCTATCCTGCCGGCTCCATCGCCACCTCCACCCACCCGAAGGGCCGCAGGGGACGTCCCTGCTCATCCACCACCACCCGCCGGCTCCTCGGAAAAGGATCCCCTGGCCGGCGACGCCCCCTTGGCCGAATGTAGCGCCGCAACAGCTCCTCAAAGGTCGGGTCGTCGAAGGGCTCCCTCCCCAGGGTCTTGCTCTCCCATCCCCCACCCCAGCCGATCCGCAGGAGGAACCGGCCGCCTTTCTCCTCCCGCATGCGGTCCAGGCGGGTCCGGAGCTGCGCGTAGAACGATTGCAGCGCGCCCAGCCCATGGGCCTCGGCCCACGCCTGCTCCCTGCGGATCCGATCCAGGGCGAAGTTGCGGGCGACGGCCGCCAGATTGCGAAGGTATTTCCCCTTATCTTTCCATCCCAGGCGTCGTTCGCCGATCTCCAGCAGCCCCTCATCGATCACCAGGGTCATCGTCAGAACGACGCCGGGCCGCAATGCCTCCACCGAGATCGGGGCCGCCTGACGCGCTCCCACCTGCACCACCGCCCGCGCCACGATCAGGGCCTGAGAGGCCTCCACCGGCTGGCTGTCGCGCGGCCGAAGCACGCGCAGCAGATCGTGGTTTGGATCCCGCCCCATCCATGCCCGCTCGATGGGCTGTCCCGCCCACTCCCGCCGCCGGTCCAGCTGCTGGAGCCGGAGGCGCTCCCCCCGCTCCCGCCAGATCGACCACAGGATGGCCGTTCGCAGCGCGCCCTTCAGGCTGCTCCCGGGAATGTAGGGCCGGAACCACGGATCTTTGATGAAGGATCGGACTTCCCCTACTTTCGGATCCCCGACAAGGATGTAGGGGAAGAGCTCAGGGTGGGAGAAATCCTCCGGGGCCAGCCAGCGAGCGGGCGGGAGGTGGACCAGGCGATCCAGGAGATCGACCGTCGGCGCCTCCGTATAGCGCTCCAGGAGCCGGGGAACGCTGATCCGGTAGAAGCGCCCGGCGTGGACGGCGAACTCGAACTCCCGGCGCAGCACCTGCCCATCGCCGATGTGAACCTCACTGAGGGTGGTGATGTGCAGACGATAGCAGGCCATTCGTTTCCTCCCCGAAGGGAACCGGCGCGCCCAGACCTGACTACGAACGGAGACCCCCCTCCCTCACGGCCAGAGGGATGGGGAAGGCCAGCCCATATCGCCAGATGGGATGCGGGAATCCCCCCGGATCCAGGCGCGCGTCCACCAGGGTGCCCAGCGGGAACCGATTCGCGGCTCGCAGCACCGCCCCCGCCTCGATCATCCCCACCGGCCGCCGGGGTTGATCCGGCCTTCCCGGAGCAGTGGACCAGCCGCCCACCGAAATCAGCCGGTAGGCCGCGTTGGGATCCGCCAGGATCCCGGTCCGGAGCTCCTCCAGGGTGGGATGATAGCGGGCCAGGGTGACCACATACGGCGCCGGGGCGACCTCCAGGGACCATGGGATGGAATCGACTTCCAGGTGGAAGGCTCCCCCGCCCCGGCTGCGCAGCCCGCCGATCCCCCGCTCCCCCAGGGCCCGCAGCCCTTCTTCCACCAGCGCCCGGAAAGAGGGGCCTCCCGCCCAGGCGGGCTGCTCCGCGGACTCCCCCCATGCAAAGGCCACCCACCATGAGATCCGCGGCGAGTAGCGGGCCATGGTCAGGAAGTATAGAAACGTCCCGCCCCCAACCCGGCCGACGGCAACCGACGGCCGCTGGAAATCCGGCTCCCACAGACGCCAGGCGGCGAGCCGGCCCTGCCGCATGGGCCCTGGTAGCTGACTTCGCTCCTCGTCCAGGAGCCGGAAAGGCGCGACCATAGCCAGGGCCCGTTCGCCCTCATTACGCTCTTCGGAAGGATAGAGCTCCTTCACCTCCTCCCCCCGCACAATCCGGGCGAACAGGCCCTCCGAGACCCAGCGCAGACGCCGCGCCTTCTTGCCGGGCCCCGGGGACCAGGAGGCCGGGCGAGGGAAGAAACGCAGGCGGGGGAGTGCGGGAAAGGCGCCCGTCAGCAGGAACGGCGGCTCCCGCCCTGCCCGGAAAGCTTCCCCCAGCGCCTCTGCAGCCGGATCTCCCCACCATTCCACCAGCGTGGACACAAGGGCCGCGAAAAGCGTATCGGAGGGGATGAACTCCAGCGTTCCCTCGCCTCCCGCAGCCCGAATCTGCAGGAACCGGGTCGTCGGGATCAGACGATAGACTGTGATGGAAACAGGAAACGCCACGTTTCTCTTCCTCAAGCGTTGAGAATTCCTCGATCCTGGCGTCTCGCATGTCCAGGCGAAGGCGGCCCCGTCAGCGCGCCCCCGGTTGCCCGGAGGCCTCCCATTGGATCTTCGCCCCGATCCCCCGGAGCATCTCCGGGAGGTTTTGCCGGAACGCCACGAGATCCGGAAACGGATCCAGCCAGGTGATGGAAGGCGCATAGAAGCCATCGTTCGTCCTGACCTTATAGCCCAGCCGCAGGCGGCGGAAGGCCACCTGGCCGCTGCCCCGGGATCCATAGCCGCCGAGGTAATCGTCCTCCACCAGGGCCATCGCCTCGATCACCTTTGCAAACCAGTCGAGATCCTTCGGGAAATAGAGGTTATACACCATCAGGGGGGCGAGGTGCTCCGCCGGGCCATTCTCGCCGGTCGACGGTCCTGATGTCCGGATGGAGAAGGCGCGGAAAACAGCGCCGGCGGGCACCCGTTCGATCTGCCGGGGCACGGCCGCTGAGGTGATCCGGTCGATGGCGGCCTCCCACTTCACCTCGCTGAAAGGCAGGTCCAGGTCCGCGGCCCGCAACCGGTCCCTGTGCCGGGGATCCAGGAAAGCGTCGCGGACGATCAGGCGGGTGGGGTAGGCGAAATCGATCTCGCCGGGCACGCCAAACACATTGCAGACCACGCAATCGGGGTAGCGTTTCCGGCCTTCTTCCCCTTTGCAGATATGAATCCTGGCCTGGCCGATGGAATGATTGGGCTCATAGCCGCCCCATCGTTCCAGCAGGCTGCGCATCTTCCCCTTGAGGGAGGAGCCCGGTATGATGGGCTCCTCGGTCAGGGGATCACGGATGATCGGGTTATCCACCCCACCGATGGCGATCTTGCCGCCTGCCCCACCGATATGCAGCCCGGTGACCAGATGGATCTCCGCCTCCAGAAACAGCCGGCCATGCAATCGGAAGCGCGCTGTCATCGCGGACCCTCCTTCCTCTATCCTTGACGGCCTTCCTGGTAATAACGATGGTAAGCCAGGATCGCTTCCACGAAATCCACAAACCGGTGGAACCGCTTCGAATCCTCCTGGATCTGATCGATGGCCCGTTCCAGCACCTCCTTCAGAAGGAGCATCGGATTATCCCGGCGCTGGATACGGGAGGCCTGATACGCCATACGGGGCTTGAGCAGCAGGATCCGCCACCAGACCCGGGGCGACAGCTTCGAGGAGCCCCCCGAGGCCTCCGCCTCCGCCTGCTCCACCTCCATCATAATGCGGCGGATCTCGCCGTAGAGGTTACGGAGCTGATGGGTGGTGAGCCCGCCCCTGGCGAGCCTCTCCCCCAGCTCACGACTGACCTCCACCAGGGTCTCCGGATGGCCTTCGCGAATAATCCGATCGATTTGCTGGAGATCAAAAGGCTGCGCATTCGCCATCTTCATCCCTCCCGGACGCAGATGGGATTCATGTCCTCATCGAGGCCGCTCAGGATCGTCGGGTGAGCAGCTCCGCCCAGCGGGCGGCAGGGCCCCACACCATCTCGATCTGCTCCCCCTGCTCCCGGGGGCTCAGGCGTTCCCATTCGGCGCGCATCTCCTCCAGGAGCTCCCGCAACGCAGACCGCTCTCCGGCCAGATGAATCCATCGGCGGAGGAAATAAGGGAAATGCCAGAGCCACGGCCCGATGATCATCCGCCCATCCGGGTATCGCGCCCGCTCGCGCTGGATGCGGAGCGCCCAGCGGATCAGGGCGAAGAGGATGCTACGCCCGCGCCCGGCCCCTCCCCGGGCCCCCTCTTCTTCCCGGATCACCTTCACGAAACGGGCCCGCCACTGATCCACCTTCTCGAACGTTTCACCGGCCCTCCAGGGCAGCACCCGGTCCAGGAAGGCGAGCGCGTCTTTCTCCCGCCCGCGGGCGGGATCGCGATAGCCCTTCGCCAGCTCCAGCGCCTCGCCGGCGATCTCAGCCATCCGGCGGGCCGATTCACGGCCCTGATGGAGCGTGAGGCCCGCGCTCAGGCCGATCCGCGGATGGCCGCCCGTATAGGCGCCCAGCTCCCGGCGCAACGCCCTGGCGAATTCCACCAGGGCATCCCAGGCCCCCACGATGAACAGATCATCCCCGCCGGAATACAGCGCGTAAAGGACGCCGGAGCCGCCCCGCTTCGGATCCACCTGCCTGCAGAGGGCCTCCACATAGCCCTCAAAGAACCGTGAGATCGCGCCGCTCAGCGCAACCATGCGGGAGAAGATCAGGCGCGGGCCCAATCCCTCGCTGAACAGCGCCCCGGCGCTGTCCAGATCGGCCCGTAACACCCCCAGCCGCTGGATCCCCTCAGACCACCCCTCCAGGATCTCGAAGTCCCGGATGCTGCCCACCTCCGGCATCTCCTCCCCGCGCGCCTCGTAGCGCTCCCGGAACTGCTCCGTGTCCTCCTGGGTCACGCGGGGGGCATAGCGCAACAGGAAGCGGGGGATGAAGGCGGCCGGCAGACCTTTTAGATGCCGGATGATCTGTCGCTGGATGTCCGGATCCCAGGCCCGCGACCCCACGGCCCATACCAGCGCCCATTGGGCCCCGGAGGGGATCGAGGGGTCTCCGATGGGCCTCCCGCCCGAATCGAAAAGCACCGGCCGGAGACCGAAGGCCTCGATGGCCTCCACCCACGTGGAAAACGAGGTCACGAAATGGGCCGGAGGGGAACGATCCCCGCTTAACCAGAGCCAGGCCACGGCGCTTGCGTCCAGGACCTGACGGCCGAGCTCCTCGAACGAAAGGCAGCGCCTGCATTTGCGGAGGCCCTGGGTAGCCTCGTGGATCTCATAGCCCATCCGGCCCACCTGGCCACAGATCGAACAATCCGTCCAGTCCCCGGAGGCCACTGTCCCGGGCTGGGTGCGCAACAAACGGTCCGCCCAGAGCTCGGGGGAAAGCCCGGCGAATCGGCGGCTCTTCTGGGCCCTCAGTTGCTCCGCCAGTCTCTGCAGCGGAGCAGCCAGGCCGCCGGGCTGGAGATCCGCCGGGCGAAGGGGCACAGCGGCCAGAACCAGTCCCAGATCCATGCCGTGGAAGGCGGTCAGATGCTCCTCGATCTTCCGCTGGATCTCAGCGAGGCGGCCCTCATCGGTGGGGCGGGCGAGGATCCAGAAATGGCCGCCGCTGCTGTAGAGGAGGTTGGCGAGCGGCAGGGCAAGCTGACGCAGAAGGAACAGCGCGACGGCCTCGGAGAGCAGCTGCAGATAAAGCGAACGCCCCCGGAGCCCGCGGGCGGTTCCCTTGCCGCTCACCCGATAGATGAAATCCTGGATCCCGGAGAGATCGCCCTTGAGGAGCAGCGCGATGGGGGGCGCGTCGGAGCCGTCGCGGGGCATAGCCTCCCAGGACCGCAGGAGATCCTCCGGCATGTCGGCGAGGACCGCAGCCCATGCGGCGGCGACCCGGCTGTGGTCGTAGAGGGAGATATCCTCAAAGGCCTCCTCGGAGGAAGCAGGGACACACCAGGCGAACCGGGCCATGGCCCCCAACATCCCGGCGATCCGGGCGCCGGTGTGGCCCCGGGCCAGATCCTCCACGATCCGGAGAGCCTGGCCCAATCCGCGGGCCAGCGCGCGGTATTCTTCCTCTCTCCCCTCCCGTCCCGGATGCTCGGGGAACAGGGTTTCCCGGAACAGGGTTTCCCGATGGGGATCGAGCTCCCGGAGAGCGTGGAAGGAAGATCGTCCCGGGGAACCCGCCGGCTCGATGCGGTCAAAGATAGAGCGCAGCCGGACCGGCGCGCTCCACACGCCCGGCCCGGCAGCCCAGCCCGCGCTGAGCGCATCCGCCAGGCGCGCCCGCGTGTTCACGTGGGGATCGGAATGAAAAGGGGAGGCCGGCGAGGCGCTCTCCGATCGATCCCCCCATCGTTGCAGGAAGGATCTTCCGTAACGTTCCAGCACCGCTTGCGCCAGCAGGAAGGGATCCAGAGCGCTCATCTCATCGCCTCATCAGGCCGTTTGCTGCTCATCGAGCAAGGATCGCAAAAGCAGGGGAAGGCCGCCGAACGCTCCCTCGATTTCCTGGGGGTCCAGGCCCTGGATCATCTCCGCCCCCAGCCTTCCGAACCCTCCGCGGAAGCCCAGCAGCGCAACATAAAAGTCCATCACGCGCTTGGCGGAGCATACTTCGATCTTCTGCTTCCGAAGCAGATCAAGGATTTCCATGAGCTTTGGGATAAACTTTTCCGGAGGGATGCGCTCCGGTTGGCGAACCCGATGGAAGTTTCTGCTCTCCAGCAATCTCCTGACAATTGCTTCCCGCATCCCTATTTGCAGGATATAATCCTCTTCGCGATCCTGGGGGCTGTCTCCTGCCTCTCCGGAAGAACCCTCAGGTTGAGACCGCTGATTCTCTCTTCCTTCGTCTGCCTTCCAGCTTCCTGCAGGATCGGAACGCCGGGAGATCTCGGCATCCGGGGCACGCTGTTTCGCTCCTTTATATGCATGGCGTTGAAGGACATACAGGATCGGCGAGCGCCCGGCCGGATCGTGCTCCTCGTTCTGGATCCGACGGACGGATGTCCCGACCGGATACGCGGAGGCCAGATAGAGCGCCTCCAGGATCGTTGTCTTACCACTGCCGTTTAAACCGACCAGCACAGTCAGCGCGCTGAACGGAAGCTGGGCCTGCCGGATCCCACGGAAATTTTCGATCTCCAGCCACTCGACCAGCCTGGAACGCTCATCCATGGAGACCTCTCCTTATTTTTTATTTTGAGACAGGGGATGCTGGCCGGAGGCTTTCCGTCTTCATTCCACCTCCGAATAGAGAAGGAGCCCCTCAACCTCTTCGGATTGAGATCAGCAGGTGTATATTAATTTTATAGGACCCAGACAGGTTGGCTATCCGGATCCTCCCCGGATCGAAGGTGAGCCTCTACCCCCATACCGATGGCGTTCGCCCCGGTCACCGCCAACCGGGCCCCGATTGGTGTAAAGAGAAGAAGGGTTGTTTGTGAGACGAGGTCCTCGCCGCTTCACAGGCGAGAGTCTCCGACATCGGCGCAGCCCTCACGGAACCGAGCAACCCGGCTATTCCCCACCGGGCGGCCGGATCTCCAGAGGACGATCAAAGTCCGAAAGCGTGAGGACCCAGACCGTGGGGTCCTGGGGATCGCTCTCCCGTTCCACCAGGCGGACCCGTCGGATCCGGAAGGTCTCAGCGTCCACCCACATCTCCACCTGCAGCCAACCGGAGATCAGCCCGACGGACCACTCCTCTAACGGCCCGCTCTCGAGCTCCCCCTGGAGGCGATAGGCGAGCCTTCCCTCGAATTTCTCCTGGCCCGCTACCTGCAGAGCGGCGCGGGCCATCAGGGCGGGAACCCCCCGTTCGGAATCAAAAAACACCCGGGGGTCGATCACCACGCCCCGATCCGGCGTGAGCTCCTCCCAGCGCTCGACGCCCGCCAGGGCGATCCACGTGCGATCCCGTAGCCGGATCAGGCGGATCTCGGTGATCACCCCCAGGGTGAAGATCCGCGCCACCCCCTGCAGACCGTCCGGGTAGACCACATCGCCCTCTACCCGGCGGAGCATCATCGTGTGGGCCGCGTCCAGATAGTCCGGCGCTCCCGTGCGCTCCAGGACGAAGTGGGCGCTCCGCATCCGGGCCATCGCCGCGGCGGCTCGCGCCAGGATCTCCGAAGCCGTGAGGGCCGGCGTCGGCTCCGCGCGGCGACAACTGATCAGGAGCATCCCCACCAGCACGATCCATCCCCAGCGGGTCATCGTTCAGACCTCTCGCGTGGGCTCCTCAGCGGAACCGGCTTCCAGCGGCATATCCGCCCTGATCCGCTCGTGGACAGCAGGACCCGGAAGCCGAACGCCACCGGAGGCCGGATGCGGGATTATGGGCAACCGATCCGGCCTCCGGAGCGAACGACAGGCATCATGGATCATGGGGGGGTGATCTGGAGGAAGAACACGCCACGCTGGACGGAAGAGCCGGATAGCGCTTCGCCGGCGGCTCCAATCCCTCGAATGGGATCCAGGAACGGGCGGGCATCCTTGCGGAAAGTCTCCCGCTCCGAAGGCGGGATCTGATTCTCGATGAGATCCCACAGGGCCCGGGCATCCACGAACAGAAGCGAGTTCCGACGCTCCGGAAGGCGGCGGAGGACCTCCTGGAACCGCGGGTTCTCACGGATCGTCCGCTCCGGCCCGTGCTCCGGGTGGCTCTTCGCTAACGCCTCGGGCGGGATCCCGATCCCCACCGCTTCCGGCCCGACCGCATAGGCGGCGACCCGCGTCCCATTGGGATCGAGGATCATCCGCATCGGGCGCCCCTGCAACTCGCCATCCTCGATGGTCACGCCGCTCATCCGAAGCAGGACCTCCACTCGCTCCAGCCCCGCGCGGGCCTCGTCCGGTCGATCGGTCCCGATGAGCGCCGAGACTCCCACAGGCAGGTCGGGCACTGTGGTCGCCAGGACCGGCTCGACAATGATCGCGAGATCACCGGTCATCCAGGAAAGGAGATCCCGCTCCAGCTGGATCCCCAGGGCGGACTCCATGGCCTCGAGCTGCTGGGCGGCATCCGGAAGAGCCCGGATCGCATCCAGGGATTGCTTCAACTGCTTCCCGACCTGAGGATACTGGAGGAAGAACAGCGCGTCTTCCGGGATCCGCGTGAGCATGCCTTCCGAGATCGGTGGAACATCGAGAGCGGCCTGGGCCTCCGGTGACAGCCCTTCGCGGCGGACCAGGCTCACTGCCTGAATGCGGAGGCCCTCCGGCAACAGCTCCCCGGAGAAGCCGATCGCTTCGATGGCCTTCACCAGCTCCGCGGAAGGCCCG
>JAEVEY010000095.1:10928-17844 GCA_016842045.1 Candidatus Thermoflexus sinensis
TGGCGGAGCCCTAACAGGGCCATCACCCGCTCGCGCAACGGGGAGAACGCCAGCGCGCCAACGGCTATTCCAGCGACACAGCAGGAGAGGACCAGCAACGGGACGAAAATCAGAAGGACCAGTCTGCGGTTCATGATTCACCTCCGTTCGCGGAATGAGGGATATCCTCCGGCGTGAGTGGGGCTGTCAAAAGCGTCCCCACCTGCGCCGGAGATTTCCGACCCAGGAAAACGGCCATGGGAAGCGCCAGGGCAATGCCGAGCGCTGCAAGCCGAAAGGTTTCCTGAATGATCGTCAGGGTGATCCCGGGCAACACCGAAGGCAGCGTCTCCAGGGGGTAAGCGGCCGCCAGCGTCTGGAAGCGCGAGGTCCCCCACGTGGTGATCCCGGCCAGGCCCGTGCTCATCCCGATCAGGCGCAGGATCAGCAACAGCCCGGAGGCGATCCCGCGCCCATCCGGCGGTGCCGCATCCAGCCCCGCCGTCCCGATCGCCGCCGTGACCGCGCCCAGCCCCAGCCCCACCAGCGCCATTTGAAGCGCCATCGCCACAAGGGGTTCTTCGACCCCCCACCGGGAAGCTCCGAACAGGCCCAGGACGGCCAGCAGGATTCCCAGAACCGCCGGCCCTCGATAGCCGATCCGCCCGCTTCCCCATCCCCCCATCAGGGAGCCCATGGCCATCGCCAGGGTCAGGCCCGTGAGAACCCGGCCGCTCAGGATCGCGGCGTGGCCCATCCATGCTTCGGGGGTTTCTCCCCAGGAGCGCAGCGTGTTCATAAAAAGGGGAACCTGAACCATCGGCGTGATCAGGCCCACACCGGCCAGGAAGTTGATCGCACCCGCCAGCGCGAAGTTCCGCCGCCGGAAAAGCCCGGCCGGGATCAGCGGAGCAGGCCGCCGGTTTTCCACGATCGCCAAGATCGCCAGGGCAAGGCCACCGATCACCAGCCACGGCCATCCGGCGAGCGGTCGAGACTCCTCCGAAGCGCCCCAACCGGTCGAGCCCATGTCCATCGACCCGCCGCTCTCGATGATGCCCAGATGGAGGGCGACCAGGGATCCGCTCAGCCATACCGCGCCCGCCCAATCCATGCGCGGCGCCTCATGATCGGAAGGGGCAAAGGCCCGGTGGAGCATAATGGCCATGGCGATCGCGAGCAGGGCAAGGGGGATGTTCAGGACAAACTGCCATTGCCAGCTCCAGGCGGCCATCCCCGAGGGCGTCCCCAGCGTCTCCACCGCCCATCGACCCGCTTCCGGACCATAGCGGATGAGCAATGATCCGTAGAGTGGCCCCCAGATCCAGCCCAGGGTGTCCACCGCGGCCAGGACCCCGATGGCGCTCCCCCGACGGCCTTCGGGGAAGCGATCGCCCACCGTCGCCATCGCGATTGGCACCACGCCCCCACCGCCGAACGCCTGAAGCGCCCGGGCGGCAATCAGCAACGGAAGATCCCGGGCCAGCAGCACCAGAACGGACCCCGCCAGAAAGAGGACCATGCAGAGCGTGTAGACGCGCAGGCGCCCATAACGATCCGAAAGACGCCCGAAGAGCGGCATCGCCACCACATAGGCGATAAGGTAGGCAGAGACGATCCAGGAGGCGTCCTTCAGACCGGAGGGAATGGGGATCTCAAAGTCCACGATCATCCGGGGGAGCATCGTGCTGACCACAGTGAGGTCATCCGCGGCGATGAAAACCCCAAAAGCGAGGACAATCAGGAGCCAGAGTGAGGAACCAGCCGGATCATGAGCTGGCTGTCTGCCTCTTTCCACCATTGCGCTCCTGAAGGATCTGAGAGTGGCGTCCCACACATTCTGGGGATCCATACCGGCGCCCCCTCTGCCCTGAACGCCCCTGGTTATATGGGCTGTGAATTCTATGATAGGATTTACGCAGTTCGTTTCCCTTGGGGGCAAGGATTTTTCTCCCCCCTCCCCACGGCCCTTTGGGCCGTGGGGAGGGGGAGAAAGGGGGGTGGGGCCATTCCGTCCCACCTTTAGAGCTTTCAACTGCGTAACTCCTATCTATGAGATTCAGCTGATCCGAACGTTCACCGTCGAGGCGCTACGGAGACAACGGTTTTATCCGGACAAAGACCTTCCATCAAAAGAGGCAGGCGACACACAGGGCCCAGGGCTTCCAGTTTGGTGAACAGATCGCCCGGCACAGTGACGATCATATCGTCCGGCCGGACCGGACGCAAGGCTGTCGGGGCCCGCCGGAGGCTCAATCTCCCATACGCCATAACGCCCCGGCAGAAACGGGCAAGCCCCTCCTGGGCCGGGCCCCGCCCTCACCCACCCTGCGATCCCGGGCATCGCGTTGAAGATGCTGTGGGCGGCGGGCCGCCCGAGCTCCTCCAGGCGCCGTCCGAATGGCGGCTTCGCCGCCCCAGCAAAGCGCATACAGAGTGCCTGGAAATAACCTGGTTGGGTAAGACCTCCGTGCGCCCCGTGCTGTTTTGAACAGAAGACAGCGCGGACTGGATGATCCTTAACGAAGGGTCAGATAGACTTCCACCCCATTCGGGTGGATGATCATCCCGGCTCCGGTCTGGAGCGATCGCCCCGCCACAGTCCCTTTGTTCATGCTGACGACGATCCCTCCCGGCGATTCCACCGTGCTGATCTCTGAGAGCCCGATGCGACCGAGCTCCTCCCGAAGGCGCTCCCCCCGCCCGCTCAGGGAAATCGCCGCCTCCGGCGCATAGGTCAGATTCACCTGCGTGGTCTCCCCCATCGATAGCACCATAAAGTCCGTCATCCGCAGACGAACCTCAAGCGCCCGCTCCAGCGCCGGGCGCAGGACCGCATCTACTTCCTGGGCCAGACCGGTCGGTTGAACGGTAGGCGGCGCCTTCGTTGGACCCGCAGTGGGCGTGGGAACGATCGCCTCCGTGGCCTCCGGGGCTTCCGGTGACGCGGGCACGGCCTCTGCTGGCATGATCCAGCCCCATCCCATCCTCTCCATCAGCAGCAGGCCTCCCACCTGGCCTTCTGGATACTTCAGCCCTATCCACACCATCGCGCCGCCGGGCGAGGTGAGCGCCATGGACTCGGCCTCCACTCCCTGTCGCTCCAGGGCCTCCTTCAGGCGATCCCCCGCATCCGCCCCGGGCGGAGAAGGGAATTCGTAAATCCCCAGGACGCTGGTTTTCCCCTCTGCCCGGACCTCAAAAAAGCAGCTCCGTCGAGGATCCGCCAGGCCTGACCCTGAAAACGCCTGGCGCAGGATCTGGTCCATTCGACGCGCCAGGTCGGAGGACGGCGAGGGGGAACCCCGGACGTCCGCACCCGGAAGCGGGACCGGAGCCGGCAGCGGGATGGGCAACCCGCCGAAGGCGGAAAAGGATGGGCACTCCAGTGTAGAGGGGGTAGAGACCTCCGTCGGAGAAGGAACCGGCGGAGGGGTAGGAGAAGAAGGCGCCGGCCTCCGGCATGCGATCCCGAGCCCCAGCAGGCTCAACCCGAACACCATGGCCCTGATTCGCTTCATCGCCTCCTCCTTTCTACTTGAACTCTGGACAAACGAGCGGTCTGATTTCTCGTTCGGACCTTCCCCTCGTGCGAGGCAAACCCCTCCTCATCGAGGAAAGGGAGGAGTTTGTCCAAAGTCCAGTTTCCTACAGATCTGCAGAATAGTTACCGACAGAAGACCACCTGGCTTCCGGTTTGATCCACGTGGACCTCATAGGACTGGCCCCGAGCCCTCAGAAACACCCGATACCCGGAGGTAACCATCTGCGCGTAGACCTGGCCAGGCTCCGGACATCCCATGCTGGCGTCCGGCCAGTTCTGCGGCTCGGTGTCATAGGAAACCACCTCCACTTCCTCCCGCGGGATCCCCAGCCGTTCCGCCAGCGCATCCACCGCGGCACCGACCGGACCCGCCAGGCGCTCCATCCCCTCACCGAACCATCGCCCGATGGCTCCCAGGGCCCTCTCCGCCACCTCAGGCAGCTTCTCTGCGCTCGGCTCATAGAGCGTGAGAGCTCGCACTTTCCCTCCCTCCCAGAAGCTCACCTCGTAAGAGAACCCATCCGCAACCGGAACCCCATAAACTCCACCATCTTTGGAGAGCGAACGAAGATCCCTCGCTATGTTAGAGGCCTCATCCGGATCAACGGAGAATCGCGTATGACGACGAAGCCGTCGATCCAGAAAGTAGACAGTTCCCTGCTCGGTGACCATCACCTCCTGGTCGAAGCCCGCAATCCCTCCGGACCGGCGAATCCGGAGAAGGACGCCTGCGGGCAGGCCCTCGACCGCCTCCCCTTCGATCACCCGCAGATAGAGGAGCCCCCTTTCGTTTCGCTCCACCTTTCCCCGCAGCCGAAGCAAGGTATCCGCATCTGCCCGGTCGAAGGGACGTAAGGAAGGAAGGGCCTCCGGGCCGGCCGGCGCGATATAGATCGCCCCGGTCGCGTCGGCCACGGCCACATCACTCCGCGTGAGGGGTGGGCCGTGACCCACCTCCCCAAACAGATCCCATCCCCGGTAATACGCGACAACCACAACCTCACGCCCCAGGTAAGCATCGGGATGGGCGAGGAGCTCTCCAATCGGAACCGCTCCCTCCCAGGGGAAGGTCGCAGTCGGCACAGGGGGGCCTGGCGGGGGGCCAGGGGTGCATCCGGTGGAAAGCAGAAGGAAAACAAGCATCAGGAAGGAACATTTCCCCATCACGGTATCCATCGCAGATCCTCCCCAACCCGGAGTTCCATGCACAAGACGTCAGGAGGCCCGTGGAAGGTTCCCCGGAGAAGGAAACACCATCTATGCCTCTATCCCCCCGCAGTTCCTTCCTGCTGCGTCTCAGACGGCACGGCTGGCCGGGGTGGATACGGGCGCGCGCCGAATCGACTGAGGAAGGTGCTCCCCAGCGCCAGCGCAGTTAGAGCGAGATGGATCACGAATCCCCCACAGAACGGCGCGAGATCCGCCAGTGACCAGAGCAACCAGACGATCGCCACCCCAACGAGGAGAGGCGTCACGGGCGGCCATCCGGAAGGGAGAGAGCTCACCAATCGCGTGCCCACCAGATGACCGAAGGAGATAAAGCCGAAGAGGAAAGCGCCGATGAGCAGTCCCAGGGCGATCAGTGCCAGCGGGATGCCGAGGATGGTGATGACCAGGATCAGGATCCCCAAAACGCCGAGCAGAAGGACCAGCATCCCGATCCCGAGGCTCGCCATGGGGGCCTGCTCCAGGGTGCGGGCGTTCTGTGCCACTGGCCCGGGGAAGAGGGTGGCTACGATCAGCGCGAGCAGGATCAGCACGAATCCGCCCAGCACCATGCGGAGCGCCCGGTCAGCCCAGGCGATCAGCCCCCGCTCCGGAAGCACAACGGTCGGCAGAAGCTCCCTCAGATCCAGAGGGGGAGCGGTGACCATGACCAGATTACCCTCCACAATCGATCCGGAGGAGCGCTCCAGCGCGCTCGGTAGCGTGACCAGATCTCCCCGCACCCGAGCGGAGGTGCCCAGCCGCACCCGCGGGCCCAGGGCGACCACATCTCCCTCCACCATCCCATCAATGATCACAGACCCACCCAGAACCATCAGATCTCCGTTCAGGCGGGCATCCGCCTCAATGCGAGCTTCCCCGCCGATGATCATCACGTTTCCTTCCATCTGCGAACCGGCAGGCAACACGAAGTCGGAGCCGATCACGATCCGATCCTGCGGAGGATCCGCGAGGAGGATCCCCCTTCCCAGGCCCGCAAAGATCGCCAGCCACAGCGCCAGCCCGATCGCCATGAGAACCTCCGTAGCCGGTCATCCGGAATACCGGGAATGCGAGATTCGGTCGATAGCCTTCATGGATGCCCAGAGCCCCAGAGCCAGCACAACCACCGCGCCGAGCAGCATCATCAGGATCAGGTAGACCAGGGGAGGATGGATCAGACCCCGGAACGCAAGGCCGAAACGGGGGATCCAGCGCCAGAGCTCTTCTAACCAGCCCCGCAAGCTCCAGAGGGACCCGGCCCAGAGCCCGGCGATCCCCAGCCCGACGGCCAGGGATAGCAACATCGCGCCCCAATGTTCCCACCCGACCCGCCGGCGAATCCGCCGAGAGATCCGAATGGAAAGATCAGGAGGCGGGAGGGCCATGGGAACGGATCGAAGCCGGGCATCTATTTCGATCACCGCCTCCCAGAGGGCCTGGCATGTCGAGCAAGCGGCCCG
This sequence comes from Candidatus Thermoflexus sinensis, assembly GCA_016842045.1. Lineage (GTDB taxonomy): Bacteria > Chloroflexota > Anaerolineae > Thermoflexales > Thermoflexaceae > Thermoflexus > Thermoflexus sinensis. The sequence continues at coordinate 17,121 of JAEVEY010000095.1, forward strand.
ATGGGCTATCCATTCACGAGCCTCCGCATCGGAAAGCGTGCCCTCCAGCATCTCAGCGATTCGTTCCTGAAACTGTTCGCAGGTCATGACCTCCTCCGGACCGGGCATGCTCGACTGGCCTTTGAGGACTGATGCGGGCCCGTGGATCGAGATGCCTGGCCAGCCGAAGCCGGGCACGATGCAGACGGACCCGGACCGCTTCCCGGGAGAGCCCCATAATGGAAGCGATCTCCTCGCAGGAGCACTCGTGCCAGTAATACAGAACGAGGACCATTCGGTCCTCGTGGCTCAGACACAACAGGGCTCTCTGGATCTGCTCCTCCTGCTCCCGCTGCTCAACGATAGACTCCGGATGCTCCTCCGAGGGAGCGACCATCTCCCACCCGGAAGCCTCCAGAGAGACTGACGCGCGCCGGGATCGCAGCTGATCCAGGCAATAATGGGCAGCGATGGAAAGGATCCAGGAGGCTGGCGGATGAGCAGGGTCATACGTCGCGAGGCTGCGATAGATCCGCAGGAAGGTTTCCTGAGTGGCGTCCTCGGCTTCCTCCGGATCTCCAAGCATCCGATAGGCCAGGTTGTAAATCGGGCGGATATAAGCCTCGACCAGCCGCTCAAAGGCCTCCAGATCCCCTTCCCGGGCGGCCAGGATCCAGCGCCGTTCCTCCCCTCGTTCTATACGCTCTGCCATGGCTTTGGCCCGTCTTCCTCAGGATGGGGGATT
>JAEVEY010000058.1 GCA_016842045.1 Candidatus Thermoflexus sinensis
TCCTGGAGGTGGCGTTCAACAAAGGGATCTATCTCTACTTCGGGGTCCCCCGCCAGGTTTTCGAGGGCCTGCTGCAGGCGGAATCCAAGGGGCGCTATATGCGCGAGCACATCATCGATCGCTATCCATGGATCAAGAAGAGCCGGCTGCGCCTGGCCTTCCCCGGGGCTCCAGAACCGCCGAGTTCACACCCCAGGGTCTCGTGCAGCTCTTCCGGATGAGGAGGATTTGCCTGCACTTATGAATTCGTTAAAAATTTTTAGTAAACCTGTCCTGGTGTGAAATTCAACGACGCCTCATCTTATCCCTTTTGGGAGCGGGAAAGCCCCCGCAGACACCCTTAAGGAAAAGCTGGGCGCCTGGGGTATGCTGGGGTCACCTTCCACAGCAGCATGCGCCTCGATGCTCACATCCGTGCCGAACAGGAGCTCCGGGAACGGGCTCAGGCGATGATCTCTACCCAGGTCAGCAGCAAAGGCATCCATCTGCAACGCCGCGCGCTTCTCCTTCCAGAGCTGTGGATACATTGATTTTTAATGAGGTTGAGCGATGGAAGCCAAAATCAGCTCTTGGAGCCAAAAAATTTATCAACGCTTACGGGATCTGCTGCCCTCGGCCCCCGTTGAGGCCGATTTCCGCCGGGCGATTGACCCGATGCTGGAGGAATTCTGCGCCGAGATCGGTCTCAACCCGCTGGTCCACGCGGAATACACCCTCGCCACCGGCCGCGCCGACGCCGTCTTCAACCGCCTGGTGATCGAGTACGAACGCCCCGGCGTGCTGAAAAAAACCCCGGACGCGGCTACGCGCCGTGCGGTTCAGCAGGTCAAGGACCACATCACCGGCCTGGCGAAAAAAGAGCGCCACAAGATAGAACGCCTGGCCGGCGTCGTCTTTGACGGTTACTTCCTCATCTTTGTCCGCTCTATCCATGGCCGGTGGACGGAGGAAGGCCCTTTTGAGGTCAACCCCCATTCGCTGAAACGGTTCCTGACGTGGCTGGCGAGCCTCTCCTCCGGCATCGCGCTCACCTCCGAAAACCTGAACCGCGATTTTTCCATCGAGCAACTGCGCACGCAAAACATCCTGCGCGAACTGTTTCAGGCGCTCAACGCTGCTCTCGGCGAGAAGGATGGCATTGTCTCTAAACTCTTTGAGCAGTGGCGGCTCTTTTTCAGCGAGGCGATCGACTACTCGGAAGCCTTCGGTGGCCGCAAGCTGGAGCCGCTGAAAAAGTGGGTGCGCAAAGCTGGTTTGAACATCCACAGCGCCGAGGAGGCGGAGCGTTTCTTCTTCGTCCTGCACACCTACTTCGCCCTGCTGGTCAAACTCCTGGCCTGGCTGGCCCTCTCGCGGCACCTCGGCGTCAAACTGGGTGCGCCATCCTTCGCCGGCCTGGCGACCGCCGACAGCGAGACCCTGCGCCGCCACCTGCGCGAGCTGGAGGCCGGCGGCATCTTTCGCGCCTACGGCATCCTCAATCTGCTCGAGGGGGACTTCTTCGAATGGTATCTTCATGCCTGGAACAGGAACATCGAGGCAGCGCTTCGGGAGATTATCCGCCGCCTGGACGAGTATGATCCCACCACCTTGACCCTCGTGCCGGAGGAGACGCGCGACCTGTTCAAAAAACTCTACCACTACCTTCTGCCACGCGAGATCCGCCACAACCTGGGCGAATACTACACCCCCGACTGGCTCGCCCAACGGCTGCTGGTGCAGGTGGACAATGAATTCTTCACCGGCGACCCAAAGCGCAATGAGAGCCGCATGCGCCAGAAGCTTTTGAACACCCGCTTCCTCGACCCGGCCTGCGGCTCCGGCACCTTCCTCATCCTCATCATCGCCCGGATGGTGGAATTGGGCCGGGCGCTCCTCGTGCCGGAGCACGAACTGCTGGAGAGCATCCTGAACAACGTCGTAGGCTTCGACCTGAACCCCCTGGCGGTGCTCACGGCGCGGGTGAACTATCTGCTCGCCATCGCTGACCTGCTGGAGCATCGACGTGGCGACGTAACCATCCCTGTCTACCTGGCCGACTCCGTGCGCACGCCAGCGCTGGGCGAGGAACTCCTTAGCCATGGGGCCTATGAGTTTCCCACTGCCGTCGGGACGTTTCGCGTGCCGGCCGCCCTGGCTACGCCAGGACGCTTCGACCGCTTCTGCGACCTGCTGGAAGACAGCCTGCGCGCCGGCCTGGGGGCGGATGCGTTCATTCAACGCTGTGGGCGTGAGCTCTCCCTGCGCCCGAAGGAATGGGACGACCATGCCGTTGCGCTGACCCGCGACCTTTACAACACCATGCTCGAGTTGCACCAAAGCGGCATGAACGGCCTCTGGGCGCGCCTTTTGAAGAACAACTTCGCCCCGCTTACTGTCGGGCAATTTGACTACATCGTCGGCAACCCGCCGTGGGTGAATTGGGAAAACCTGCCGGACCAGTATCGGGACAGCATCAAAGACCTCTGGAAAAAGATGAACGCAGGAGGCGCTGTATACCTGGGGAAAAAGTGGGACATTTCATTACTTATGACTCAGGTTGCCCTGGCCCAACTACTAAAGGATGGCGGACGACTTGGCTTTGTAATTACCCAGTCCGCGTTTAAAACGAACCTGGGAGGTCGCGATTTTCGGAAATTCCGGCTTCCAGATGGAACACCCATCCGGGTCGTTCACGTGGACGACATGGTGAGCCTCAATCCCTTTGAAGGCGCTTCCAACCGCACGGCAGTGATGGTGCTGGAGAAGGGGAAGCCGACCAAGTATCCGGTGCCCTACACGGTGTGGCGCAAGACGAAAGGCGCCCGCTTCACCTATGACAGCACGCTGGACGATGTAACGGCGGCTACCGAGCGGCTGCAATTCCAAGCCGAGCCGGTGGATCCTAACGACCCCACCTCCCCCTGGCTTACCGCCCGCTCCAAGGCGCTCCGCGCCATACGCAAAATCCTGGGCAAATCCGATTACGAGGCCCATGAAGGCGTCAACACCGGTGGGGCGAACGCGGTCTACTGGGTGGAGCCAGTGCTCCGACGCCCCGATGGTCTGGTGGTGGTGCGCAACCTGACCGAAGGCGCCAAGGTGAAGGTGGAGGAGGTGACCGAACCGATCGAACCCGATTTGCTCTACCCTCTCCTGCGGGGGCGGGATGTGCAGCGCTGGCGGGCGGAACCCTCGGCGTGGATTATCATGACTTACCTGGAAGATAGGGATATTTCCCTCGAGGAAATGCAGCAGAAGTTTCCCCACACGTATGGGTATTTCAAGCGTTTTGAGGAGGTGCTCAAAAAACGCACAGACTATCGCCATTACTTCAAGGAATCTGGAAAGCCGTTTTTCGCCATGATGCGAAGGCCAGGCACCTTCGCCCCATGGAAGGTGGTGTGGCGGGAGCAGGCAAGCGCGATGACCGCCGCCGTTGTCGGGACGCGTGACGGGAAAGCCACAGTGCCGGATCACAAACTGATGCTCGTGGACTGCTCCAGTGAGCAGGAAGCCTATTTCGTATGTGCCTGTCTGAATTCCTCCCTTGGACAGTTTATAGCCCGGTCTTACGCTGTGGAAATTCAAATGAACCCCCACATTCTCGAGCACATCCGCATCCCACGCTACGATCCGTCCAACCCGGTGCATCGGCGGCTGGCGGAGTTATCGCAGGCGGCGCACGAGGCGGCGCGGCGGGGGAATACGGCGGAATTGGCGCGCATCGAGGCCGAGATTGACCGCCAGGCGGCGCAATTGTGGGGCCTCACCGAGGCCGAACTGCGCGAAATCCAGCAGAGCCTGCGCGAGCTGGCGGGGGAGTCAGACGTGTCGGCGGAGGCAGAGGAATGAGGGCGCTACGTGGTTTGCGCGATATCCTTAAGACCATCGCCCAGGACGTGGAGGTGCTCCCCGCCGTCGGCGGCGCCGTGGAGGATCTGGAACGCCCTGACTTTGAGGAACGGGAAGACCAGGCCCTCAACGAAGAGGAAAAGGTCTTTGAGACCATCTTTGAACGGCCTGCTCGGGACCCTTATCGCCATGTGCCGCCGCGGGGGCGCTCCGAACAGCATCTCTTCCGCTACTTCCTTGACGGCTCATTCCGCTCCTACTTTCTCGGCACGATGCTGGAACACGAGCGCGAATCGCCGGTGCATTACGCCCAGATCGGCGCCTGTGTATTACGCCGCGAGGACGACGGTTCCGTGCGGCGCGAGATCCTGCGGGTAGAGCACATCCTCCTGGCGGGCAAACAACGTCTCTCCAAAGCGGTTTGGTGGAAACTGGAAGACCTCGCCTCCGCTGCCTCCATCAAACTGCTGGACCTGATGGAGAAGGACGTCGTCAGCGCGGTGCTTTCGGATTTTGATTTGCGGAACAAGGCGGGCGGTAAGGTGCGCTTCGCCATGCGGAATCTGGAAGCGGAGGTCATTGAGCAAATCCTCCCGCGGCTATCCATGGAGCGCTGGCTGATCGCCGACGGCTCTCTCCTCTTCGATCCTATCCTGAGGCGGTTGAGCACTGGCGAAGAAATCAAGCCGGTGATCGGCGTATCCAAGAATTTCCGCAAAGATCCGCAGTTTGTCTTCGGGCGGGGGCCGCGCGCCGAGCGGCGTTCGATCTACAAGTTGCTCGCCGACCTGCAAGCTGAGCATCGCACCGCCGTCTTCAGCGCGCAGGGAGGCAGGGTCGTCTTCTGGTATGTGCGGCTACGAGAGCAAAAACACCTGGATTACCCGCTGATGGGTGTGGTCAAGGTGGAACTGGTCAACCCATCCCGGGAGCCTGTGCCCTCCGACCTGATCGACGAGATCTCACAGTCGCTGGTCGCCGAACGCAGCGTCACGCCCCACGGTCAGGATCGGCGCTGGCATGCGCATTTGTATCCGATCTACCTTGCCGAGCGCGCGGTTAAGGAAAACCTCGTGTCGCGCGAGGTAGTTCAACAATTCTTGAAATGGAGGTAGTCATGCCTGATGAACGCCCCGTAATCGGGCTCTCCTCGGCCACGGCCAATCAACCTAACTCATCCAACGCGTTCTCCTTCTGGCTTGCACCGGGGGTCATCGTCAATCCGTTCGATATCGTGGAGGCGGAACAGGTCGCCCATGAGGGGACCAGCCGCACGTTTGGCATTGTGACCACCCTGGAGCACACCACCGACGCGCCGACACATCTTTCCAACTTCATCTCGAATGACTTCGGGCAGGTCACAGTTGAACCGAACACGGCGCGGCAGGGCACGACCGTCGCTCGTGTCGCCGTCCTTTCCAACGATCGGGATATCTACATGCCGGTGATGAACGACCGGCCGGTGCGCTTTGCGGATGAGGCGGGCATTCACACCGCCCTGGGCATTGACCAGGTGCCGGAGCGCTACCGTGTGCCGGCGGGGTTAATCGAGATGTCCAACGGGACGCGCGCCGTCGTCTATCTGGATAGCCGTTACATCCTCGGCCCTGAGGGCGCCCACGTCAACATCACCGGCATCTCGGGACTGGCCACCAAGACCTCTTATGCGATTTTCCTGATCCAGTCCATCCTGCAGAAAGTGGAAAACCGTGATCGCATCGGAGTGATCATCCTCAACGTTAAGCATGGCGACCTGCTCACCATTGATCAGCCGCCGCGTCATGGCCTGCCCCCTGAGCAACACGAGTTATGGCGGGCGCTCGGCCTCGAACCCAAGCCCTTCAGCAATGTGCGTTACCTGTTGCCCTACGGCAAAGAGACCCGAACCACCGGGCGCCCGAACAGTTTCCGCATTCCGGAGCGCAACTGGTCCCTTTACGCCTATTCGCTCGAAGATACCTACAACAAACTGGATCTGCTGCTCTCCAACATCCCTGATCCGTGGGATACCATTGGCGCGCTGATCGGCGAGATCACCCAGGGGCTTTCGGACCCCAGGACGGGGCAGTGGGGCCCTTCCGGCAGGTGGAAAGGGGTGACCGATTGGAACAGCCTGCTGAACGGCGAGCCGCTGGTCAAAGAGGGGCAGGCCCAGCAAGTGGGGGACGTGCGGGCTGTCTCCGTCGGGCGTTTTCGGCGACTGTTGCGGCGCATCGTGCAGACCCGTCAGACGGGGATCTTTGTTGATCAGCGTCCCAGGGGCGTTAAAAATCTGAGCGAGGAGATCGCCAAAATACGCGGCGGGGAAACAATCGTGGTGGACATCGCGCGCCTCGCCGATGATGAACAGACCCTGGTCTTTGGCGACATCCTGCGCACCATCTATGCCCTATACGCAGAGGAGGGAAGCGAACGGGAGGATCTGCCGGAGAAGGTGATCATCTTCGTGGATGAGCTGAACAAATATGCGCCGGCGCGCGAGAGGGAATCACCTATCATCGAGCAGGTGCTGGACATTGCCGAGCGCGGGCGATCGCTGGGCGTGGTGCTCTTTGGCGCAGAGCAGTTTATGAGCGCCGTGCACGAGCGCGTTGTGGGCAACTGCTCGACGATCGTCATCGGCCGCAGTGGCTCGTCCGAACTCTCGTCGCCCGCGTATCGCTTTCTCGATCCAGAGGTCAAGGCCAATATCACACGCCTGCAAAAAGGGGAGCTCGTGATCAGCCACGCGACCTTCCGCCAGCCGGTGAAGATTCTTTTCCCGAAGCCGGCGTATTTGCAGGAAGGTGTTGAATAAAGTTGCATCTACTACCCCTGGCCGCGGAGCCGGAGATCGAGCGATCCCTGTGTGCCCGATCAGATAACTTTAACATTTGTCGCCCTGGGTTCCTACCGCCGCGCTTGCCCGGGATGTCGCTATAGGAATCTTCTGCCTCAGCAAGGGGCTCTGCGCCCCGGTGGGCTCCCTGATCTGCAGCCCCGCGGACTTCATCCGGGAGGCCCAGCGAGTCCGCTTATGAGCGTCAATCGTAATAGGAGTTACGCAGTTGATTTTCTCCTGGGGGTTTTTGGGGGAGTCGCGCGCCTTCGGCGCACGACTTCCCCCAAAATATATTTATCCCCCCTCCCTACGGCCCTGTGGGCCGTGGGGAGGGGGGATAAAGGGGGGTGGGGCCATTCTACCTCTTCTCGCGAGCCCCGAACTGCGTAACTCCTACGTAAAATAAAGACGCCTCATTACCGAATAACCGCGCGTGGTTCTATAACGCTCATCGGGAGGACGAGCGATGAAGGGGCGAGAGGAGATTATGCGCATCCTGCGGGAGCACAAGGCGGAGCTCCGGGAGAAATACGGCGTTCGCGAGATTGGCCTCTTTGGCTCCTATGTGCGCGGCGAGCAGCGCCGCCGGAGCGATGTGGACATCCTGGTGGAGTTTGATACTGTGCCGGGTCTCCTCAAATTCCTGGAACTGGAGGAGTACCTCTCCCGTCTCCTGGGTGTTCGGGTGGACCTGGTGCGCAAGGCGTCCATCCGCCAGGAACTGCGGGAGCGTATCCTCAGCGAAGTGGTAATGCTATGAAGCGCGCGTACACCCTTTTCCTGAAAGATATCCTGGAAGCGATGGAGCGGATTGAGCGGTTTATGGGCGGAACGACCTTTGACGCTTTCGTCCAGGACGAGCTGCTGACCAGCGCGGTCATACGGCAACTGGAGATCATCGGCTAAGCCACCAAAAACCTCCCAGCGGCGGTGCGGAAGCGTTACCCCGATGTCCCCTGGAGCAGCATGGCGCGCATGCGCGACAGGCTCTCGCACGGCTACTGGACGGTGGATTACGAAATCGTCTGGAAGGTGATCAAAGAAGAAATCCATGCTCTCAAGCCACGGCTTCAAGAAATCTACCAGAAGGAGGCCGAGTAATGTTCTATCAGGTGGCCCAGGCCATCAGTGAGGTCCTGCCGGCAGGTGACCGGGAAAAGCCGTGGCTGCAGGGCATGCTCCATGGCCGCAGTAGGGGCGGAGCCCGTTCCGCCCCTACTCAGCTGGACCAGGGAGGTGAGGGATGATGACTCTCAAGGTCATCGGGCCATGGGCGTTCCCCATGTTGTCGGCGGAGGAGGGTCAACGATGAAGACCCTGGAGGAAATCCGTCAGATCTTGCGGGCCCATCAGGATGAGCTGGCCGAGCAGTATGGGGTGAAATGGCTGGGCATCTTTGGCTCTTATGCCCGGGGGGAGGCCCGACCGGAAAGCGACCTGGATGTGCTGGTGGAGTTCGCGGAGCCGCCCGGGATGTTCCGCTTCCTGGCGTTGGAGCGCCGGTTGAGCGAACTTCTGGGGGTGAAAGTGGAACTGGTGACCCGCTCCGCCCTCAAGCCGTATATCGGGCAGCACATCCTGGAGGAGATCGTGCCCGTATGAAGCGCACGTACCGGGATTACCTGGAAGATATGCTGCTCTCCGCAAAAGAGGTGCTGGAGTTCACGGCCGGCATGTCCTTAACGGAGTTCTTGAAGGATCGCAAGACCGCCAACGCTGTCATCCGCTCTCTGGAAGTATTGGGCGAGGCGGCGAAGAAAATCCCCGAAGCCATGCGCTTGCGGCATCCTGAAATCCCCTGGCGAGACATCGCAGGGATGCGCGATAAGCTCATTCACGAATATCACGGGGTGGACCTGACAGTTGTGTGGCGAACAGTCCAGGAGGACATTCCGCCCCTGATTCCTCTATTGGAGAAGATGCTGAGCGAGGAGACGAAGGGGTGAAAAATCCCCAAAGCCATCAATAGGGCACCTTTGTCATCGAGAGCGGCGGACGGGTGTATTTCCGCGAGGAGCTGCCCGGGTCGGCCCTGGACGATGCGGTGTAAGTCTGGCAAACGAGAGGCGCTCAGAGCTTTGGGGGCCGGAGGCCGTCTTCGAGGGCTGTCCGGCTCTCTGCATCTAAATGGCGTGATCCGTTCCCGGAGCCCTGCGATGCTGAACGGATGGATCGACCTGCGCAGCGACACGGTGACCCATCCCACCCCGGCGATGCGGGAGGCTATGGCCCGGGCCGAGGTGGGCGACGATGTGTTCGGCGAGGATCCCACGGTGCGGCGCCTGGAGGAGGCCGCCGCCGGGCGGATGGGGAAGGAGGCGGCCCTCTTCGTGGCCAGCGGCACCATGGCCAACCTGGTCTCCCTCCTCACCCACTGCGGACGCGGGGATGAGGTGATCGTGGGCGACCTGGCCCACACCTTCCTCTCGGAGGTCGGCGGGATGGCCGCCTTAGGCGGCATCCACCCCCGGCCCATCCCCAACCAGCCCGACGGCACCCTGCGCCTGGAGGACATCGAGGCCGCCATCCGGAGCGAGGACATCCATCATCCCCGCACCCGGCTGATCGCCCTGGAGAACACCCACAACCGCTGCATGGGCGCGGCGCTTCCCCCGGAATATATGGCCCGGGTCCGCGCCCTGGCGGATCGCTACGGTCTGAAGGTGCACGTGGACGGCGCGCGGATCTTCAACGCCGCCGTCGCTCTGGGGGTTCCCGCGGCCGCGCTCGCCCGGGATGCGGATACGGTCACCTTCTGCCTCAGCAAGGGGCTCTGCGCCCCGGTGGGCTCCCTGATCTGCGGCCCCGCCGACTTCATCCGGGAAGCCCGACGGGTCCGCAAGATGGTCGGCGGGGGGATGCGGCAGGCCGGGGTGCTGGCCGCAGCGGGGCTGGTGGCTCTGGAGACGATGGTGGACCGGCTGGCGGAGGATCACCGGCGGGCCCGCCGGCTGGCGGAAGGGCTGGCCGAGATCCCGGGCATCCGCATCGAGGCTCACCGGGTGCAGACCAACATCGTGATCTTCGAGCTGGATCCCCGCGTGCCGCTCACGGATGAGGCCTTCCTGCAGGCCCTCGAGGCCCAGCGGGTGAAGATCCTGCGCTGGGGCCCCCGCCGCTTCCGCGCCGTGACGCATTACTGGATCGATGACACGGACATCGATCGCGCGCTGCGGGCGATCGCAACCGCGATCCCCAATATGCGATGAAATCGGGGCGAAAAATTTTCGCCCCCACAGGGGGAATGATCGACGACCTCCTGAAAACAGGTCTCGATCTTAGAGCGCTCATCCCCGGAATCCGAGGACGGGCACTTACGTGCCCTACTACGAACAGGAAAAGCCCTTGCGCTTGCTCATCCTCCATCGGAGGCATTCCGGTGGCCATCGCCCTCGTCTGGCCCGGCCCCCAGCGGATGGATCGGGTGACGCCGGAGGTGCTCCAGGGAGCCCTGACCCAGGCCGAGGGATTCCTGTGGCTGGATCTCTGCCCCCCGGAGGAAGCCGACCGGACGCTCCTTCAAGAGGTCCTGGGCTTCCATCCCCTGGCCCTGGAGGACGCCTTCCGGGCCCGGGAGAGGCCGAAACTGGACACCTACCCGGATCATTATTTCATCGTCTTCTACGGTGTGGATTATGATCCGGAGAACGGACTGTTGTTCCATCCCATCCATCTGTTCGTCGGCCTTCGCTATCTGGTCACCGTGCGCCCCCAGCGGATCCCCGAGGTCGAAAGCGTGAGGGCCCGCTGGGTCGGCCCGGAGCTTCCCCGCCCCATCGCCCCCGGGAGCCTCGTTTACGATCTCCTGGACGCCATCCTGGACGGCTACTTCCCGGTTCTGGATCGGATTGCGGAGGAAGTGGAAGCGATCGAGGAGCGGCTGTTCGCCGGATCCGATAGGGGCCTGATCGAGGCGATTTTCCGGATGCGGAAGGCGCTGCTGGAGCTGCGCCGGGTGGTGGCCCCAGAGCGCGAGGTCATCAACCTCCTGCTCCGGCGAGAGCTGCCCGTCTTCCGGCCGGAGGATATGATCTACTTCCAGGACCTTTACGACCGGCTGGTGCGGTTGACGGAGAGCATTGACCTTTACCGCGATATGCTGTCCGGCGCGCTGGAGAGCTATCTCTCCGTGCAGTCCAACCGGCTGAACGAGATCGTCAAGGTCCTGACCATCGCATCGATCATCCTGATGGCCAGCGCCCTCATCGCGGGGATCTATGGAATGAACTTCCGGTATATGCCAGAGCTGGAATGGCCCTGGGGGTATCCGATGGCGCTCCTGATGATGGCGGGGGTCAGCGCGGGCCTGGCCCTCTTCTTCCGCCGACGGGGATGGCTGTGAGCCCCTCGCCCTCCCGCTCCTGCGAGACCGCGTTTCTGGAGACCTGAACTCCAGATGCAGAATGCAACCCCAACGTCTTGCAGCCTGGGCCTGGTGAACCGTCAGGCTAAGTGCCTTTCGGCCCGGGTTTCTTATACATAGGAGTTACGCAGTTGGTTTTCTCCTGGGGGTTTGGGGGGAGTCGCGCGCCGAAGGCACGCGATTCCCCCAAAAAATATAAAGGGGGGTGGGGCCCTTCCCCACTTACAGGGTAGGTAGTTACGAGAATTTGCACCTCATCAAGAATGTGATCCCCGTAGAGGGCATCCCGGCCTGGGCGCTGGTCGCCTCGCACTTTCCTAACGCGCCCAGGCCTCCAGCACGAAGCGATAGAAGGCCTCGACCTCCACGTCCACCGCCACCCGGACCCGCCGCCCGCCGGGCTGCCGCACGAGGCGACCCTGACTCCGGCCTTCGGTGTGCACGGCGATCTCCGCCTCCTCAAAGGTGAAGAGCTCCGGGCGGGCCAGCGCGGCCGTGGTGAGGACATCCCACATGCAATAGCGGGACCACGCGACGGTGGCGTAGCTCTGGGCGGCCAGATCCGAGAGGGGGTAGCGACGCTGGCGGGCCAGACGTCGAAGGAAATCTGCGGTTACCGGGACTTTCTCGGTCACATCCAGCGGGAACAAACGAAGGGGGATCGTGGAAGCCAGCACGCGCTGCACAGCGGGGGGATCCCAGTAAGCGTTCCACTCCGCGGTCCCATCGTGGCCGGGCTCGATCGAAGGATCCACGTTCCCCGGCACATCCAGTGCCCCGCCCATCCAGAGGACCTCCTCGATGCAGCCTTCGATCCCGGGGTCCTGATCCAGCGCCTGGGCCAGATTCGTCAGGGGGCCGGTCACCAGCAGGGTGACGGGCCGGGGCGCTTCCCGCACGCGCCGGATGAGAAAGGCGGGTCCCTCCTCCGGCGCCAGGGCCGGCCCCTCCCGCTCCTCCTCGTTCAGGACGGGCAGGAGATCCACTATGAAGGCGTCCTTTCGGAAGAAGGCGGGGAAGGGATTCTGGCCCCGCGCGCGGCTGCGGGCCAGCGGGATCTCCGAGCGGTTCAGCAGGGCGAGAAGTTTTCGGGCCGCGGAGAGGGCAGGCTCCAGGTAGCAATCCGCCGGCGTCACCAGCACCCCCACGACCTCGATCCGAGGGAGGGTCATGAGGAGCGCCAGGGCCATGAAATCATCGATGCCACCGTCCATATCCATCAGCACCAGACGGGAGGGCTCTGACATGCAGGGTCCTCCAGAGAGAGGCAGATTTGGGACAGGACGGTCGACCGGCTCACTCCCGCGCGTAGGGTCGTCCGATGGTGCGCGGGAACCGGCGCTGCCCGATCACCAGCGCGACCACCAGAAGCGTGGTGATATAGGGGAGCATGTTCACGAAATAAAAGGGGATCCGTTCTTTTACCCCGGGGGTGACCGCTACGGCGTAGGCGATCCCCTCGGTGAGGCCGAAGAGGAACGCGGCGGCCAGGGCCAGCAACGGCTCCAGGCCGGCGAAGACGACACAGGCTAAGGCGATGAACCCCCGGCCGGCGGAGATCTCCTTCACCACCCCGCCGAACCAGGCCAGTGGCATAAAGGCCCCGCCCAGGCCGCAGAGCGCCCCGCCCAGGATGCTGGTGAACAGCCGGAGCAGGTCCACCCGCACCCCGGCCACATCCACGGCTTCCGGCTTCTCCCCAACGGCCCGGATGCGGAAGCCCAGGACGGTGTGATGGAGCAGGATGTGAGCCAGGATCGCCAGCAGGACCGCCACCAGGGTGACCGGGCTGATCTGGCCCACGGGCGTGGTCCAGCGGGGGACCATCAGTTCGCGGGGGAAGATATGGATGCCCGGGAAGGCCCAGAGGCTCATCAGGAGATACGGGGTGAACCCTAAGGCGAAGATGTTCACCCCCATCCCGGCGATGATCTGATCGGCCCGGCCATAGACGGCCAGCAGGCCCAGGACCAGTCCGATAAGCGCGCCCACCACCATTCCGCCGATGAGCCCGGCGGTCCCGCTGTTAAACTGCTCCGCCACCCACACCCCCACCACGGCGGTGATCAGCAGGATGCCCTCCAGGCCGATGTTCACCACGCCGGCCTTCTCGTTCACGCACTCCCCAACCGCCGCCAGCGCCAGGGGGGTCATCGCCAGAAGCCCCGCCTCTAACAGGGAAATCGGCTTCAACCCCACCTGTTCCAGCCCATAAGCGAGAAGCCCGATGGCCAGGGCGGCCAGCCCGATCCAGCCCAGACGCCGCAAAAGCCCCTTCATCGCCTCAGCCTCCTTCGGAGCATCGTCCAGATCTCGGGGACTGCCAGGGTGATGACGATCAACCCGTTCACCGCCCGGACCAGCTCGGAGACCACGCCGGCGTGGTATTCCATGAAACGGCCGCCGTGCTGGAGGGCGCCGAACAGGATCGCCGCGAGGATCCCCCCGAGGGGGTGATTGCGGCCGACCAGGGCCACGCCGATGCCATCGAAGCCCAGGGTGGCCACGTTCCCCAGGGTGGCATAGAGCGACCAGGCGGGCGGGCGGCCGATGATCTGGCTGGCCCCTGCCAGCCCGGCGGCCATCCCCCCGATCAGGAAGCTCCACAGCAACGCCCGGCCGATCCGCACCCCCGCATAACGGGCCGCCTCCGGGTTCTCCCCCACCAGGCGCAGCTCATATCCCAGGCGGGTCCCCCACAGGATGAAATACACGGCGAGGCAGAAAAGGATCGCCACGAAGATCACCGCCGTCAGCGTCGAGCCCTCCGCCAGGATCGGGTAACGGGCGGTGGGCAGCGCGGGGCGGGTCCGCTCCGCCCGGCCAGGCTCGGCCAGGTAGTAGATCGCCAGGTAAGTCGCCAGGTGGAAGGCGATCCAGTTGAACATGATGGTGGAAATCACCTCATGGACTCCCCGCCCGATCTTCAGCAGGGCCGGGATGAGGGACCAGAGGGCGCCGCCGATCATCGCCACCAGTGTGGCGACGAGGACGTGGACCCCAGGGGGCAGCGGGAGGAAGCTGGCCGCGAACACTGCGCTGACGGCCCCCATATACATCTGGCCCTCGGCTCCGATGTTAAAGAGGCCGGCCCGGACGCCCACGGCGAAGGTGATCGCGGTGAGCATCAGGGGGGTCGCGAAGGCAAGGGTCTCCAGGACATCATCAGGCGTGCCGAAGGCGCCTTGGAAGAGGGCCTGATACGCCTTCAGCGGATCATACCGGAAGGGAAGCATGAGAAGCCCCCCGGCGATCAACCCGATGCTGATGGCCAGCAGGGATTCCAGGAGCGGTCGCGCGCGCCTCATACGGCCCTCCCCTGAGGGGCAACGCCTCCCATCATGAGCCCGATCTCTTCCCGACGGAAGGCCTCTACAGGACCCATCCCCAGGAACTTCCCCTCATACATCACCGCGATCCGATCGCTCAACTCCAGCACCTCGTCCAGATCGGCGGAAATCAGGAGCACCGCCTTGCCTGCATCCCGCATCTGCACCAGCAGCTCCCGGATGTAAGCGGTGGAGGCGACGTCCAGACCCCGGGTGGGGTGCACCGCGAGGATCAGCCGCGGCTCCTTGGTGAGCTCCCGCCCCACCACGAGCTTCTGCTGGTTGCCGCCGCTCAGGGAACGGGCAACGGCCCGGACGCCCGGGGCGATCACCTGGAACCGCTGCAGCAACTCCGCCGCGAACGTCAGGATCCGGGTCCAGTCCAGACGCCCCCACCCGCGCAGGAAGGCCGGCTCCCACTGGCGGCTCAGGATGCTGTTCTCCGCCACATCGAAGTTCAACGCCATCCCGAAGCGGAGACGGTCCTCCGGGATGTGCGCGATCCCCCGGCGATAGGCCTCGATCGGCGTAAGGGGGGTTAAGGGCTTCCCATCCAGGAGGATCTCGCCGCGATGGATCGGGCGCAGGCCGCCCAGGGCCTGGGCCAGCTCGCTCTGGCCGTTCCCTTCCACCCCGGCGATCCCGAAAATCTCCCCGGCTCGCACCTCAAAGGACACTCCCTTCACGGCCAGCAGGCCCAGATCCCCCATGACCTCCAGATCTCGCACGACCAGCACCGGCTCCCCCGGAGGGCGGGGGGAACGGCTCACCCGAGGGACCACCGCCCGGCCCACCATCCATTCGGCCAGCAACTCCGGCGTGGCCTCCGGGGTGGGGATCTCGCCGGTTACCCGGCCGTTCCGTAGCACCACGATGCGATCGGAGATCTCCAGCACCTCCCGGAGCTTGTGGGTGATGAAGACGATGGAACGGCCGCCCTCTTTCAGGCGCTGCAGGAAGCGAAAGAGCTCCTCGACCTCCAGGGGGGTGAGGGCCGAGGTGGGCTCGTCGAGGATCAACACCTGGGTCCCGCGGTAAAGGACCTTCGCGATCTCCACCCGTTGCTGCACCCCGATGGGGAGCAATTCCACGGGCACATCCAGCGGGATCGAGAGCCCGAGCTCCTCCAGGAGACGCTGCACCTGATCCCGGGCGCGATCTTTAGCGAGCCAGAGGGCCGAGCCTTCCTGGCCCAGGAGAATGTTCTCCAGGGCCGTATAAGGGGGGACCAGGGTGAAGATCTGGTGCACCATCCCGATGCCTGCGCGGAGGGCATCGGCAGGGTTCCGGAAACGGACCGGGCGGCCATCGATCCGGATCTCCCCCCGCGTAGGGGGGAGCAATCCGGAGAGGATCTTCATTAAGGTGGTCTTGCCTGCGCCGTTCTCCCCCAGGAGCCCGACGATCTCCCCGGGCTCCAGGCGGAAATCCACCCCGCGCAGCGCTACCGTCCCATCGGGGTAGACCTTATGGATCTCTCGCATCTCGATCCGGGGTCCCATAGGTGTGCGCCGATCGAAATCCTGAAAGGGTTTTCCCGGGGCTGGCCATGGAGGCCCGAGGCCCCGCAAACTTATGGTTCCTCTCCTCCACCGCCTGTGGCCGTGGAGGAGAAGAGGGTTCCGGTTGCAAAAAGGGGTGCAGGCGGATCGCCCACCTGCACCCCTCCATGCGTTGTCTCGATGCTGGGGGGACAGCGGGAGCTCTTAACCGAGCTCATCCCGCCACTTCTTGATCTCCTCCTCGGTGGTGACCATGGGAACCTGAACCTCGCCGTTGCGGATCTTGCGCTCCAGCTCGGCGACCGCCTCCCAGATCCAGGCGGGCTGGGCTTCCCGCATCGCCTTGACCCGCTGTCGGATCTCGTCCGGCGAGGCCGGGAGGACCTTCTTCCCGGTCAGCTTCTCCGCGGTCTCCCCCATCTTGATGAACTCATCGAGGTCCGCTAAGGTGCTGACCGAGATCCCTTCCATCAGCTCGCCGTCTACCTTGGTGCCGATGCCCAGCACCAGGACGCCCTTGTTGCGCTGCACGATGTCCCGGAACTTCTTATCCAGCACCAGCTTGGTGGCGTAGTAAACCCCTTTATCCACCCGCTTCATCATGCTGGCGATGACGAAGCCCGGGTTGATCCAGTCCTGGTTGGCATCGACGCCGATCCAGAACGGCGGGCCGCTCTTGAGGCCCTGGGCCCGGGCGATCTCCTCCACCGCCTGGTTGATGCCCAGCCCCAAGGGGCCGGCGATGTTGTAGACGGCCACGGCGTCCCGCGCGTACATGGCCTTGGCCGCCGCATAGCCCTTGGTGATGTCGCTGAAGGTCCCGGTGTAGGTCCAGAGGACGAAGTCCTTGGTGTACGGGAAGGCCTTGTCCGGCTTGTTTTTCGCCAGCCACTCCGTGGCCCAGCGAGCGCCCCACTTGTAGCCGATCTCGAACTTCCAGAGGACGGGGATCTCGATGCCGAAGACGCCGCCGATGTGCGGCTTCTTGTATTCGGCGGCCAGGAAGGTGGCCAGGGCGCCCACCAGCGCGCTCCCCTTGTGCTCCTCGTAAACGATGTCCATCAGGTTGGGGAGCGGATACTCGTTGGGATATTTCTGCTGAACGATGGACTGCGCGAACGTGTCAATGCCGACGAAGTTCTTGTCGGGGAACTTGCGGGCGACTTCCGCGAGGGCATCGCTCAGGAGGAAACCCACCCCCACGATCAGCTGCACATCCGGATCCCGGGCGGCGGTCGTCAGGTTGGGGATGTAATCCGCTTCGACCTTGCTGATGACCTCCACGACCTCCACCCCGAAATCCCGCTTCGCGTCATCACCGCCCTTGAAGGCCATATCGTTGAAGCTGAGATCCCCTCGCCCGCCGATGTCCGAGACGATGGCGATCTTCACGGGCTTTGGAGTGGGCGTGGGGGTCGGCACCACTGGCGCTGGGGTCGGCGCCGCTAAGGTGGGGGTCGGCGCCGGTGTGGGGGTCGGTGCCGCCGGAGCGCATGCCCCGAGAAGCAATCCCAACAGCCCGAGAGCCGTCAGAAGACTACGCCCACGGGTCATGGCGGCGCTCCTTTCTTTCGTAAGGGGAAACAGAGGAGCGGAACCCACTTTCTAAATCACTTTCATTATCTCCGCCTCTTTAGAGGCTGTCAAGCGCCTGGATCGCCAGCTCATCATTTTCATTTAAACTTACTGCGTAATTACGGTGAAGAGGCCTTTTCGGACCGGAAAGACTTTCAGTGGTCTTCCCAATCCAGTCTGAAGAGAGGAGTCCGCCGCTTCTCATTTATCCGGATACCCGGGCCATGCAGCCGTGTTTCTCAAATAGGAGTTACGCAGTTCGGGGCTCGCGAGAAGAGGTAGAATGGCCCCACCCCCCTTTATCCCCCCTCCCCACGGCCCAAAGGGCCGTGGGGAGGGGGGATCAATATATTTTGGGGGGGAGTCGCGCGCCTTCGGCGCGC
>JAEVEY010000049.1 GCA_016842045.1 Candidatus Thermoflexus sinensis
ATGGGAGGCTACAGGCGAAGGAACCGAAAATCAAGGATTCTGCTTTGGGCAATGCGCACAAATTCCCCTGGAATGGGAACGGTGGGGGCCATGCCAGCGGGGGAAGGATTCGCGTGGTAGGGACAGTTGAAGGGTTAGGGGTGACCACAAGAAGACGCCCCTGCGCTCCTGCAAAACGCAGCGCGGAATGCCCCGGACAGGAGCAGGCCCTGGGCCTCCCCGGCTCCTCCGGCCTGCCCCGAGCCGTGCGTTAATACACCTGGAAATAGCGCTCGATCTCCCAGACGCTGACGTGGCGGCAGTAGGCCTCCCACTCTAACCGCTTGGCCTCCAAGAACCGTTCCACCGCCAGCGGGCCCAGAGCCTCCTGGATGACCTCATCGGCCTTCAGAGCCTCCAGGGCCTCCCCCAGGGTAGCCGGCAGCCGCTGGATCCCCCGGGCCTCCAGCTCCGCTGCCTCCATCGGGACTAACTCCTCCTCCACCGGCGGCGGGAGCGGCAGCCGCCGCTCGATCCCGTCCAGCCCGGCGGCCAGCATGGCCGCGAAGGCCAGATAGGGGTTGCACGCGGGGTCAAGGCTGCGAAGCTCAATGCGGGTGGATTGATAGCGCCCCGGCTTGATGACCGGGATCCGGATTAAAGCGGAACGGTTGATGCGGGCCCAGCTGACATATGGCGGGGCCTCGAACCCGCCCAGAAGGCGCTTATAGGAGTTCACCAGGGGACAGAGCACCGCGCACATCCCCCGGGCGTGGGCGATCTGCCCGGCCAGGAAGGCCTTGGCCAGCGGGGAGAGCCCGTAATCGTCCTCGGGATCCGCGAAGGCGTTCCCTCCATCCGCTACGCGGAGCAGGCTCTGATGCGTATGCATCCCGGAGCCCGCCCGTCCTTCCATCGGCTTGGGCATGAAGGTTGCGTGAAGGCCGTGGGCCTGCGCCACATGCTTGATCACCAGTCGCGCCGTGACAATGTAGTCCGCCATCCGCAGGGCATCGGCCGGCTGGAAATCGATTTCATGCTGGCCTGGCGAGATCTCATGGTGGCCCGGCCCGGCCGGGATCCCGAGAGCCCGCAGGGTATCCACCATCTCGCAACGGACCTGGTGGGCGAGATCGGTGGCCAGATCGAAGTAGCCGATCGCATCCGGAGGGGTGGGAGCCAAGGGAGCGCCCCCATCGGCCCGGAAGAGGTAGAACTCCAGCTCCGGGCTCACCACATAGGTGTAACCCATGCGGGCCGCCCGCTCCATGACCCGCGCCAGCACCCACCGTGGATCCCCCGCGAAGGGCTCCCCCTGTCGATTGACCACCCAGCAGATCACATGGGCGGTCGTCCCCTGCCCCCGGGTCCAGGGCAGGACGGTGAAGGTGCTCAGATCCGGCTTCAGATAAAGGTCCGACTCCGCCACCCGCGCAAACCCCTCGATCGCCGATCCGTCGAACCATTTCCCCGTTTCAATGGCCTCCGGGAGATCCTCCAGGGGGATGGTCACCCCCTTCGGTGCCCCCAGGATGTCGGTGAAGCGCAGGATGACGAACCGGACGCCGGCGCGACGAGCCTCCTCAAGCACCTGAGCTGGATCCACCGCCAGGCCGCTCATAGAACCTCCTCAGGATCGGTCGGATTTTCAGGGCCAGCTGCAACCGAAAGCAATCCTCCCATCGCCGCAGGTCCATTCCGGTGATCTCCTGGATCCGCCGCAGACGATAGGCCAGGGAATTCCGATGGAGGAAGAGGCGCTCTGCTGTCCGCTGCAGGTTCCCATCACAGGCAAAGAAGGCTTCCAGGGTGGGGATCAGCTCCGCGCGATGCTCCCGATCGTAACGCTCCAGGGGCCCGAGGACCTGATCGTAGAATTCCTCCAGCACCTCGCTTTCCCGCAGCGGGTAGAGCAGACGATAGACATCGAGGCGTTGATAGGCCAGGGTGCGCGCTCCCCCCAGCAGGGCTTCCACCATCTGCAGGGATTGAACCGCTTCCCGGAAAGAGCGAGCCAGGCCGGAGGGGCCCGCGTAGACGCCGCCCACGCCGGCGGCCAGGCGATTCAGCCCCAGAGCACGGGCCAGTTCCACCCGCAGGCCTTCCACTACCGCTTCCAGGTCGGCCTCACCAGCGGGGGGTGGGAACACGAAGGCAACCCCCTCCGCCATCGGCTGGACCCGGCATCGGGGGAAGCGGGCCGTCAGACGCCGGATCGCATCGGTGAGACGCTCCACCTCCCCTTCCCCATCCGGGGCGCGGAACACCGCCACCGCCATGGGCTCTTCGATCGGCTCGTTCAGGATGCGAGCCCGACGGCGTGCTTCCGCTTCCGGGAGCTCCCCGCGCAGGACCTGAGCCAGGAACTCTCCCCGCAATCGCGCTTCAGCAGACCATAACGACCGCTCCCGGGTCAGCACCAGCGCGCAGGCCGCTGCTGCCTGAGCGACTGCGAAACGATCCCGCTCGGCGATCTTCCCGGAAGGGCTCAGCAGGCAGACCGCGCCAACAGGACGTCGGTCCAGGAGTACCGCCCCGGCGAGACAAACCCGGCCGTCCGCATCGGGCCCAAAGAGTGCCACCGGGGGCTCCGCCTCCCCTCGCAGGGGCAGGCGGCGGAGCCAGGCTCGGCGCTCCGCCTGGCCTGGAGGAGCTTCGGGTGGCGAGGGGAGATCCGGCCATGGGGTTCCCTGAGCGTCCTCCATCCAGGCGTGCTTCCCGGTGACCTCCATCAGGGCGCGCAGGATCGCGGGAAGCCCCTCGCCGGCCAGAATCGCTTGCTGGAATCGTCGCTGAAGCTCCCGCTCGATTTCATAGAGGGCCTCGCGGCGGGCGGTGATGAACCGGGCGATCTGATTGGCCAGATCCGCCAGGCTGATCCCTTCTGGCAGGGAGAGCAATGGAAGGCCGGCCTCATCGGCCAGAGGCCCCCAGGCCTCCGGGATCGGGCCAACAACCGCCAGCCCGGCCGCTTCACGCTCCAGGGCGAGCTCGAGGAGGGCGGAGAAGGAAAGCGGGGGCTCGCGCATCGCGAGGAGATCGATCGAGAAGAGCAGGAGATCCCCTCGCTGGATGGCGGTTCGCGCGGGGATCGTCCGAAGCAGGGTTGCCCATGTCACCTCGTGATCAAGCCCGCTTCCACCACCGACCACGCGGGTCCCCGGCGGCAGTATGGATTCCAGCAACTCCTTTAACGGCACCCCTCGCATCAATCTCTCGAAACGCTCCAGCAGGTGACTTTAAATAGAAGTCGCGCCCCTGACCTTCTTACCCGGGTTTTTTGGGTGTTGGGATGGGCGCTGAAGGTGCCCATCCCAACACCCAAAAATAAACTTCATCCCCCTCCCCAAAGCCCTTCAACTGTGGGGAGGGGGATGAAGGAGAGGAGCTCTCTATCCCTTAAATTAAACCATGCTCCCGTGCATAACGCACCAGCTCCACCCGGCTGCTGAGACCCAGCTTATCCATCAGGTTCGCCCGATGAGTCTCCACGGTTCGGACGCTGATCCCCAGCTCCTCGGCGATCTGTCGGTTCGTGTAGCCCAGGGCGATCCGTCGCACGCGAGAAACCAGTCGCGGTTCACCGTAAGGGTGTGGGAGGGCCGAACAGGATACGCTCCATCTCATCCCATGCCGCTTCCAGGGGATCGATGGAGAAACGCTCCCCGGCCAGGCGTCGGCGAGCCGCCTCGCGTTCCAGGGGGATCAGCTTCCCCCGCGCTTCCTGGAGCATCTCTGAGAGCAGGGCCCGAACTTTCGCCGGATCCTCATGCAGGAAACGCTCCGAGCGGGCGAAGGCATCGGCGTAATCGAAAGCACCCCGGAAGAACTCCTCCAGCCGGGTCTCGAAGATAGGCAGGATCTCGGGGGATCGAACCCCGGTCATGAAACCACAGAGATCCTCTCCTGGCACCAGACGTGCGCATCCGATCTCTTCATCCGCCGGCGGGCGCCAGGCGGCAACCGCCGCCCGCAGCAGGGCCCATTCCTGGGAGAGATAATACCGGGACCAGCGCTGCGGATCTTCCCCGGCCTCTGGATGGGGGAGCGGAAGCACAGCGCTGCGGAACGGTAAGGAAAATCCCCCAAATCGCTGGGGGACAGCTTCAAAGGCCGCCTGCAAACGCGCCCGACGGTCCTCTCCCGTGGATTCCGCCATCGCCAGGACGATCAGGGCCGCGGCCTGTTCCGGTCGCTGGGCATAGCCGCCCATGATGCTGGCCACATAAGGCGCATCGACCCCGAGCGCCTCCTTTCGGCGCGTCGCTTCCTCCAGCACCTGCTCCGTCAGGGCCGGACGAAGGGCCTGCAAACACCGCCGCGCATCAGGGCCGGCGTGGGCGCACGCGAGGGCCTGGGGCGCCCAGCGGGGCCAGGCGGTGGAGAACGATTCGTTCCAGATCTGCTGGAGCGGGAGGTCCATAAACGGAGAAACCGGGGAAGACGACTTTGGGAGGAGACGGCACCCGGCCATCACCAGCAGGAAGATCCCGGCTGCGATCAAACGCTTCAAATAGCCCCACGTCATACGCGGAGTCATAACGCCTGCCTCCCGCCGGATGTTCGTTCGCTCCCCGCAACAGGCTTGATTTTTCCCATAATATCCGACAATATTCTTAACGCAACCTGCTGACGCCCTGGACAACTTCCCCGTTCTCCCGGGGTCTCTGGGTCTCAGGCAGGAAGAGGGAAGATCCACGTCCGAGTCTGTCCTTTTCCCGCGCCGGTGGAAGGAGGTTCCGATGCAGCCCTGGGCCTATCCGGTAGATCTCTCGAAGATCCGGGCCCGCTGGCAACAGTTCGTCGCTCATCGGCGGCTGGATCCTGACATGGATCCGCTGGTGGCTGCTTCATGGGAACGATGCTTCCCGCGGCTGAATCCCCTCGCCCCCCCTGCTCTTCCCTGCCTGGATGAACAAACCCTGGAGCGCGTGCGGATCGCGCTCTTTGATTTGATCGCCACCGCCCGCCCCCTGATGGAGGACCTTTACCAGTTCACCGAGGGTTCCGGCCTGGCGATCGCGCTCTTTGATGGCGCCGCATGTGTTCTGGATATCCTGGGGGATTCGGAGATCGTCCGCGCCGCAGAGGCCGTTGGGCTTCGACCCGGGGTTTACTGGAGCGAAGGCTATGTGGGCACCAATGCCTTCGCCATCGCCCTCCTGGAACGGACCCCTGCGCAGGTGGTCGGCGCGGAGCATTTTGTCTCCCTTTACCATTCCTGGGTCACCACAGCGGCTCCCATCTACGGCCTGGATGGACAGCCCCTGGGGGCGATCGGGATCATGGCGCCCGCAGAGCGGGCTCAGCCGGATACCCTGGGGATGGTGATGGCCGCCGCCCGGGCCATTGAGAACCAGTTGCAGGCAGAGGCGAACCTGCGGGAAAACCACCAGCTACTGGCCGAGCTCCAGGCGATCCTGGAGGCCATCGATCAGGTGGTCCTGGTCCTGAACACACAGGGACACGTGATCCGCCTGAACCGAACGGCCAGCCGTGTGCTGGGCCTGGATCCCTCCGGGATCGTGGGGCGTCCGTTGACGGATCACATCCGGCTGCCCCCGATCTTTCAGGAAGCCCTATCGGATCCCGGGGTCCATCGGGAAGCGGAGGGCACCCTGATCGTCGACGGCGCTCCTTTAGAGGGATGGCTGGGGCTGCATGCGGTCACGGAGGGGCGACGGCATCTGGGCTTTGTCCTGACGTTCCGACGGAGCGAGCAGGTGCACCAGATGGTGGCCCGGCTGGTTGGCGCTCAGGCGCTGATGACCCTGGCGGACATTCCGGGCCGCTCCCGGGCGATCCAGCAGGTCCGCCAGCAGGCTCGCGCAGCGGCCCGAACCAGCCTCCCCGTTCTCCTTCTGGGGGAACCGGGCACGGGCAAGGGTGTCCTCGCCCGCGCGATCCATAATGCCAGCATCCGCGCCAGCGGCCCCTTCCTTGCGGTGTCCTGTCGGGCGATCCCCCGGGAACTGCTGGCTGTCGAGTTACTGGGGGTGGAAGGAGGAGCATTCCGAAACGGGCCGACGGAGGGACGGCCGGGCAAATTCGAGCTGGCCCATGGGGGCACCCTCTATCTGGACGAGATCGAGGCCCTGCCGCTGGAAGTCCAGGCCGCGATCCTGCGGATCCTGGAAACCGGGGAAGTGATGCGCCTGGGCGGCCTGCGCCCGATCCGCGTGGATGTGCGGCTGATCGCCTCCTCGGCAGCGGATCTGGAGCGGCTGGTCGCGGAGGGACACTTCCGGGCGGATCTGTATCATCTTCTGGCCAGCACGGCGATCCGGATCCCCGCGCTGCGGGAGCGTCCGGAAGACATCCCGCTCATCGTTGAGGCAGTGTTCCGACGCCTGCGTCGGGCGTCAGGACGAACCTACCGGATCACGGAAACAGCCCTGCAAAGGTTGAAGGCGTATCCATGGCCGGGGAACGTGCGGGAACTGGAAAACGTCCTCGAGCGAGCGGCAGCGCTGAGCGAGGATGGGTGGATCGATCTGCAGCATCTCCCAGAGCGGGTCGTGCGCGGACTGATGGTGGAACCGCCTCTGGATTCCATCCGGCCGGTGGAGGAGCTGGAGCGGGAGGCGATCCTGCGCGCGGCCGTGCAGTATCGGGGCCGCATCCGCGAGATGGCCTCCGCCCTGGGCCTCAGCCGCACCACGCTCTGGCGTCGCCTGAAACGTTACGGCATCCAGCCCTCCATGTTCCGGGATAAACGGAACCATCGAAACGGGAGGTAGGGCTTTGCCCGTTTCTCGTTTGGGGCTTCCGGGAGTGAGCCGAGGGGGCCCTCGGCCCCTAAGCCCAACCTGAGGATCGCTGGGCGAAGAGAGGGGCATTCGTCTTTCACGCTGACCTGCAGCACCCAGCTCCTAACTCATCGCTGGACAAGGCGCTACAAACAGGGCTTTCCCGTTCGTAGTAGAGCACGTAAGTGCCCGTCCTCTTTTCGGGAACGCTTAGACGGGCACTTCGCTTCGCTTCGTGCCCTACTACGAACAAAGGGCTTTTCCTGTTCGTAGTAGGGCACGTAAGTGCCCGTCCTATTTTTGGGAACGCCTGTGACAGGCACCCCGTTTCGCTTCGTGCCCGACTACACACGGGGTTGAGGGCTCCCTTTATCTCCCCCAGGAATCTTTGGATGAATCGAACGGAGGGGATCTTGTCTGGGACGCGAATGTTCATACTCCTGATCATCTGCGGTTATCTGGTTCTGGCATGGGGCTTCGCCACGCAGACGCCGCCATGGCAGGTGCCTGACGAGCCCGCCCATTACAATTACATCCGGTTCATCGCCACCACCGGGCGCCTGCCCATCCTGCAGCCTGGAGATTACGATCAAAACTACCTGAGCGAGATCGTCTCCAGAGGATTCCCGCCCGAGCTTTCCATCGACCCGCTACGTTATGAGTTCCATCAGCCTCCTCTTTACTACCTGCTGATGACTCCGGTTTTCCTCCTTTTCGGGGGCAGCCTGTTGCCTCTTCGTCTGTTCTCAGCCGCCCTTGGGCTGCTCCAGATCCTCCTGGCTTTCACCGCCGTGCGCCGGTTGTTCCCGGAACGACCGGCCTGGGGGATCGGGGTCGCAGCGGTTTTCGCCTTCCTGCCCCAGCATGTGGCCATGACCAGCGGGGTGAACAACGACACCCTGGCGGAGACACTGATTCTGGGATTATGGGTCTGGATCGCCCATGAGCTCCACAGCCATCCATCCCGTCGGGCATGGATAGGAGGGCTTCTCCTGGGAGCCGGGTTTCTTACCAAGACCACGGTCTATCCAATGGCGCTGGTGGCCCTGGTGGCCGTTCTGGCCCGGGCCGCCAGGGAAGGCCGTCCATGGCCGGAGCGGCTCCAGCGCCTGCTCCCCTGGCTGCTTCCGGCCCTCGCGATGGGGGCTCTCTGGTGGATCCGCAATGGAATTCTCTATGGATGGCCCGATCTCCTGGGCCTGCAACAGCACGATCGGGTGGTCGTGGGTCAGCCCCGCACCGCCGAGTGGATCGCACGATATGGCCTCATGGCGACGCTGGATCGCTTCCGGACCTTCACCTTTCAAAGCTTCTGGGGACAATTCGGATGGATGGGCGTGGTGCTGGAAGCTCGCTGGTATTTCCTTTTCGCCTGGCTGACCGCTCTGGGCTTTCTGGGTCTCGTGTTGCATCTGGGGCGCCAGCGGCAGCGCTCGCCCCTCTGGGGCATCCGGGGGATCCTCCTGCTGCTGGCCCTGGGACTTACAGCAGGGGCCTATCTCTGGTATAACCTTTCTTTCGTTCAGCATCAGGGGCGTTACCTCTTCCCGGCCCTGCTTCCCATCGCGCTGGGCCTGGTGATCGGATGGCTTACGTGGGCAGAAGGAAGCGCAGCCAGGGGCCTGGGGATCGCATGCGGCCTGGGGGCTGTCACACTGGGGGTCGCGGGGATCATTCGGGGAGATCTTCCGCTGTTCCCAATCGGTCTGTTCACCGGGACCGGTCTGATGGTCTGGCTATCAGCCCGGTTTCCCGCGCTCCGTCCCTACCTGGGTCTGGCCCTCTGCTTCGGTGCCTTTGCGCTGGATCTCCACCTGGCACTCCGGGTCATCCCCTCCGCCTTTCATTGAGAAAGGGAGGGGTTTATGGGCGGCTAAAGGCCGCCGCCCATAAACCCTCCATCATCCCCTCAGGCCGTGAGAAGGGAGATCAGGCGGACACCTAATCCTCCAGCACCCGATAGGTTGCCTCGATGACATCCTCGCGCTTCGACGGCGGGCGTCGCTCCTCTCCTGGGGCCAGATCGATCAACATCCGTAAGGCCAGCAACAGGATGATTAGATCGTCCAGAGAGCCGATCCCGGGGATCGCCAGGTCCGGCAGGAGATCGATCGGGGAAAGAATATAAATCAGGGCCAGAAGAGGAAGCATCTTCAACCAGCCCGGCGTGCGGGGATCCCGCATCACCCGCCAGATCCGCCGCAGATCCCGCCACCAGCTCCACAGGGTTCCCTGCTGACGCATGCTGAGCTCCTCGCGTATCATCCACTCAGGGGGTTTCAGGGATTGGAAGGTCCCTTCAGACGGCGTTTCTCAGCCCCCACCCGTTTTTTCGTGATTCTCTAATGCTTCATTCCACTTTAGGGATATTTGATGGACGGAATGGATAACCCCTATCCTTGAATGGATTTTGAGCCCCTTTTCACCTCGAAACTGACATAAAGCCCAAAACCTTGGCTCATAGCGGTTTTCGGATGAAGGGATATCCTCCTCTGATTGCAGGAAGGATCACCCCGGGCTCGAAACCGATTTCGGGGAGGCCATCGATCCTTTCCCTGGTGGGGGCGAAAAATTTTTCGCCCCCACCAGGGAAAGGGGCTCCCTCTCGGATTCCAGGGATGAGGGACCGGAGATCGAGACCGGTTTCTCGGAGCGTCTGGAAGATAGAAGCCCGGATGGAGGTCTCGCTTCACCTCAAACCCGACATGAGCCAAATCTTTCGGGGGCTGAGCCGGGGGCCTTCGGCCCACCAGCCCAGCCCCGAAACCCCCAAATTACAAAAAAGTGGAAGTTTCGCGGAGCGCGGGCCTCTGAAGGCGGCCCACACTCCACGAAAAATGAGGGATGCTTTCGGCGCACCCTCGCCCGTTTTTATTCCTCCGCTGCCAGGCGCACAATCATCTTAAAGATGTCAGACTCGGTGATGATCCCGACCACGCGGCCGTTCTCCACCACCGGCAGGCCGCCGATTTTGTGCTCCAGCATCAGCCGTGCCGCCTCGTAGATGGGCGTGTCCGGCGTGACCGTGATCACCTTCCGGGTCATGATCTTATCCACCGTAAGACGGGCGAGGAGATAGTTGAGCTCGAAGATGCTGAGAGAGGTAGCATCTGAAGGGGAGGCCTCGCGCACATCTCCAAGGGTGACGATCCCCACCAGATGCCCATTCTCATCCACCACGGGCAGACGCCGGATACGCTTCTCTTTCATAATCTGATGGGCTTCCGGCAATGTGGTCCGGGGCGAAATAGTAACCGGATTCGGGGTCATCCAGTCCCGCACTTTGTATTGCTTGAGAACGCTGGCCATGGAGAGCCTCCTGGCACGGGATGGATCCAAATTTAAATATAGCAGATCTCTTCTCTACCTGCAGCCCTTCAGGCCGTGGGGAGAGAAGCATTTATCCTGCTCTGTCGCGATCCTGGGGGTGCCCGCTCAGGTTCCGCGCTGGCCCCTCCTTCTATCCCTCTCCCCGCACTGCTTCGCAGCGGGAGGAGGGGATAAATCAAGCCCCCCGCTTGCAACAGGGCGAATTTATCCTCTGGAGGATCCGAAAGCTTGCCTGAAGTCCAGATCGAAAACAACCCCCGGCGATTTCACGAGGCGTGTGGGGAGCGCAAGACATCCGTCGGCGAAGGATGATAATGGCCCTCGATCCACACCTCGCCATGGGAGCCGATCTCTTTCTTCCAGATGGGAACAATCTCTTTCAGCCGATCGATCCCATAGCGAGCGGCTTCGAAGATTCCCTCATGACGATGCCCGGAGGAGACCACCACCGCCACCGTGATCTCCCCCACCCGCATCCGCCCAACCCGCTGCACGATGGCGATGCCATGGATCAGAGGCCACCGTTCCCGGATCTCGGCAAGGATCTGACGCATCTTGGCCTCGGCCATAGGAAGATAGGCCTCATATTCCAGGAACTCCACCTGGCGATCTCCTTCCTCGCCTCGCACAACCCCGGTGAATAACGCGACCGCCCCTGTGCGGGGAGTGGCCACTGCTCGCACCAGGGCGTTCAGGTCGATGGGTTCGGTTGTAATAGCGACAATCTCCGGCCGCGAAGGATCCGCTTCGCCCCCACTGACCGGCGGGAACAATGCCACCTCATCTCCAGGCCGCAGGCTATCCCCCGGGAAAGCAAACTCGTGGTTGATCGCCACGACCGTGGAAGGAAGATAGGGCTGAAGGGCAGGATAAGTTTCCGCGATCGCCTTTAGCAGATCAGCTACCGAGGCACCCTCAGGGATCTGGACCGAGATGATCTCCCGGCCGATTCGATCCTTCAGGGTGGCGAACAGACGGATCTGGATCTCCATCGGGAATTCCCTCCGATCCGAGGGCTGATCATCCTTAGGAGTGACGCCGTTCGGGGCCCGCGAGAAGAGGTGGAATGGCCCCACCCCCAAATCCCCAGGAGAAAACCAACAGCGTAACTCCTAAATCGTTGTCAAATTGGACTTTGGACAAACGGGCCGTCTGATTTCGCGTTCAGGCCCTTCCCTTGCGCGAGGCAAGCCCCTCCTCCCATCCCCCCTCCCTACGGCCCAAAGGGCCGCAGGGAGGGGGGATAAAGATATTTTGGGGGCGAGCCGGGCGCCTTCGGCGCCCGGCTCGCCCCCAAAACCCCAAGGGACCAAAACCAAAAATCAAATCTGGAAAGAGCACTATCTTCGGCAGCTCTCCCTTTTATGGCTCCAGAATGAGATCCCCGCTCTTCCCGCCATGTTTCTCAATCAGGCGGATATTCGCCAGGCGCATGCGACGATCCAGAGCCTTCGCCATATCGTAAATCGTCAGCGCCGCCACGGTCACCGCGGTCAGGGCTTCCATTTCCACCCCGGTCCGGGCCACCGCCTCCACGCGGGCCGTGATCTCCACCCATGGAAGCGGATGGGTCTCATCCGGATCCCGGAGGGTGAAATCCACCTGCACATGGGTGATCGGCAGAGGATGGCAGAGGGGGATCAGATCGGGGGTGCGCTTGGCGGCCATGATCCCGGCGATCCGGGCGGTGGCCAGCACATCCCCCTTGGGAACAGTCCCCTCTCGAATCGCGGCCATCGTCTCCGGCGCCATCCAGACCTCTCCACGGGCCACCGCCACCCGGTGGGTCTCCGGCTTCTCCGCCACGTCGACCATCCGCGCCCGCCCGTGTTCATCGATGTGGGTCAGCATCGGGATCTCCCTCCCTCATTCATGGAACCTGTTGCGCCATGATGCTTGGACCCTGGGATTTCTGTGAGGGATGGGCCGCATACGTGGCCCATCCCTCACAGATTTGCGACAAATTAACTCTAATAGGAGTTACGCAGTTGAAAGCTCTAAAGGTGGGACGGAATGGCCCCACCCCCCTTTCTCCCCCCTCCCCACGGCCCTTTGGGCCGTGGGGAGGGGGGAGAAAAATCCTTGCCCCCATGGGAAACGAACTGCGTAAGTCCTATCTAAAACTCAACCATCCGCCCCTCATAGGCGTACAGGAACAGATGCTCCACCTCCTCTCCGGTAGGCACCCGAGGGTTCGTCAGGGTGCTGGGATCTTCCAGGGCATATTCCACCAGCGTCGGGAGATCCGCTTCGAAGTCGTCTCGTGGGATCCCACATGCGGCGATCGTCTGGGGCTGCTCTAAGGTTTCCAGAAGCTCCAGGATGGCCCGGGAGAGCTGGAAGGCGGCCTCGGGGCCGTTCGGGCTGGGCCGGCCGATGGCTCGCAGAAGGTCCGCGTAGCGATCCGCGGCGACCCGCGCGTTGAACTCGATCACGTAAGGAAGAAATAGGCCTACGGCCCGGCCGTGCGGGATGTCAAAGCGTGCCCCCAGCGCGTGGCCCAGGCTGTGCGCCAGGCCAACCATCGCGTTCCCGAAACCGATCCCCGCCATCGTCGCCGCCAGATGCATCTGGGTTCGGGCTTCCGGATCCTCCGCCCCATTCCGATAGGCGCGCGGGAGATAGGTAAAGATCAGTTGAGCGGCGTGAAGGCACATCGCATCGCTGAAGGGATTCCGCCAGGTGCTCACATAGCCTTCCACGGAGTGGGTTAATGCATCCATCCCGGTATCGGCCGTCAGGCGGGGAGGCAATTGCATCACCATCGCTGGATCCACAATGGCAATATCGGGCAGGTTCTCGCGGGATCCCACCCCCAGCTTGCGTCGCGCCTCCGGATCCGTCAGAACGATCGCCCAGGTCGCCTCCGAACCGGTCCCGCTGGTGGTAGGGATCGCGATCAGGCGAGCGCGACGCCGCAGGCCCAGCGGCTCCATGGGGCTGATGGCCAGCGGATCCAGATCCGGTCGCTCGAAAAGCACCCAGATCGCTTTGGCCGCGTCGATCACAGAGCCCCCACCCACGGCTACGATCCAATCCGGATTAAAAGCACGGATCACATCGGCCCCAATACGGACCAGATGGGTGGTGGGATTGGGCTCCACGGCGTCGAACACATGGACATCCAGCCCAGCCCGGCGAAGCCGATCCTCCACCGGCTTGACCAGGCCAAGGCGCCGCACATGGGGATCCGTAATCACAAAGGCCCGCCGCCCCTCCAGCTGCTCCAGATAGGAGAGGGCATCTTCGCCGAAGACGATCTCCGGGGTCTTAAAGAACCACATCGGATTCTGGCCTCATCCAGGGTTTTATCGGCAGGAGTCGCGGAGTTAACTTTCTCGCCCGAGTTTTAAGGCTGGGCCCGGGGCCTCTGGAATCCCCCCTGCAGGGTGATCGGAGGCTCAGGCGATGAAATCCGTGGGCACCCGGGTGCAGCAGAGCACCAGCTCCTTGGCCGCGCGCACATTCCGCATGATGTTCACCATGTTCCCCTTGAGCTTGATCCGCCCGGTCACCAGCGCCTGGATTGGATCCAGCTTCCCCTGAATGACCTGCTTCCACACGGAATAGGGCGCGGACATCCGGTAAGCCGGGTTCCGGAGCGATTCATCGGTCACCTCAAAAGCCTCGCGACACTGGCCATGCCAGAGGTCCATATAAAGCACCACCGGTTTCGTCAGCGGCCCCTCCGGTTCCACCACGAAATAGAAATCCCCCTCCCAGTTCTTCGCCGCCTCTGCGTAGCCCGGGCTTCGGTTAACCTCTTCCATCAGGGCTTTGATCCATGCGTCGGATGGGAAGAGAATCCCCATAGATGGCCTCCTTCGGATGGTCCGGGAAGTTTCGGGGTCTGGAGGGCATGCTTCAGTGCATCCTCCAGACCCCAACAGCCGCCTATCCCCAACCCCGTCTCTCTATCGGATTCACGCCTTCTCCCTGGCTGCCTCGCGCTCCCGGCGGGCCTGCTCGATGATGGTCTGAGCGATATGAGGAGGAACCTCCTCGTAGTGGCTGAACGTCATGCGGAACACCCCGCGTCCCTGAGTCAGGGAGCGCAGCTGGGTAGCATACCGCTGCATCTCCGCCAGAGGGGCGAGGGCGATGATCACGCTCTTGTCCCCCTGCTGCTCAATCCCCTGCACCCGGGCCCGGCGGGTGTTGAGATCGCTGATCACATCCCCAGTGAATTGCTCGGGGACAATGATGGTGAACTGCATGATCGGTTCCAGGAGCACCGGGCCGGCCTGCTGGAACGCCAGCTTGAAGGCCTCGCGCCCCGCGATCTGGAAGGAGATGTCGTTGGAGTCCACGGGATGCTCCTTGCCGTCGTAAACCGCCACCCGCACATCCACGATGGGATATCCGGCCAGCAACCCCTGCTCCATCACGCTCCGGATCCCCTTCTCAATCGATGGGGCAAAGTTCGAGGAGATCGCCCCGCCGAAAACCTCCCACACGTATTCAAAGCCGCCATCCCGTGGGAGGGGCTCGATCCGGAGATGGACCTCTCCGAACTGCCCCGCGCCCCCGGTCTGCTTCTTGTGTCGATACTGGGCCCGGGCCACCCTGGTGATCGTCTCTCGATAAGGAACCTTGGGGACGCTGGTCACGATCTCAACCCCGAATTTGGTAGCCGCCCGGCGGACCGCCACATCAATATGGGTATCCCCCATCCCTTCCAGGATGGTCTGATGGGTGGACGGCTCCTGACGGAGATGCAGGGTGGGATCCTCCTCGCACAGACGCTGGAGGGTGGGGATCAGCTTGGCGGAGTCCGCCTTGGTCTTCGGCTCCACCGCTACCGCATATAGCGGCGTGGGATAAGTGGGCGGGGTGATCCGGACCGGATGGCTGCGATCGCACAGCGTGTCCCCGTGGCCGGTCACGTTCAGTTTCGGCACCGCCCCGATGTCCCCTGCCACCAGCTCCGGAACGGGGATCTGCTCCTTCCCGCGCATCACGAAAATCTGAGCCAGCCGCTCGTCCTGATTCTTGTTGACATTGAAAAGGTGCGAGTTGGAGCGCGCTGTGCCGCGGAGGACACGGAAGTAGACGAGCTTCCCCACGAAAGGATCCGCCGTGACTTTAAACACGTAAGCCACGGTAGGACCTGCAGGATCCGGCTGCAGAGTTTCGGGCTGCCCATTGGAAACCGGTAGCGCTTCAACGGGTTTCGCCTCTACCGGCGAAGGAGCCAGCTGAACCAGGAGGTCCAGCAAGGGGCCTGCACCGACGGTCGAAAGCCCGGCTGCACACACCACCGGGACGATACGTCCGGCGAGGAAACCAGCCTTCAACCCTCGCCGGATCTCCTCTTCGGTCAGTTCTCCACCTTCCAGATATTTCACGATCAGTTCATCATCCGCCTCCGCCGCAGCTTCCATCAGGCGCATGCGGGCCTCTTCCGCCTCCTCTCGCAGGCCGGCAGGGATCTCGCCGATCTCCCCCCGCGGGCCCCGCCGGGCCTTCATCGCGATGAGATCCACCACCCCCTCGAACGCAGCCTGGCTACCGATGGGAAGCTGGATGGGGATGAAGCTCGCCTTAAAAACGCGACGCAGGCTCTCCAGGGCGTTCTCGAAGTTCGCGTTGTCCCGATCCATCTTGCTGATGACAGCGATGCGAGGCAATCCCCGCTCCTCCAGGGCCGCCCATGCCTGCTCCGTGCCCACCTCCACACCCGCCACGCTATCCACCACCAGGAGCGCGCAATCCGCCACATGGACGGCGCTCTTCATCTCGCCGACGAAATCCAGATAGCCTGGGGCATCCAGAAGATTGATCTTGTGATCGGACCACTCGATGGGGACAAGAGAGGTATAAATGGAGAGACGACGGCGGATCTCCTCCTCATCGAAATCGGAGACCGTGTTGCCCTCCTCCACACGGCCCATGCGGGTGGTCGCCCCGCTCAGGAACAGCATCGCTTCCACCAGCGTGGTCTTGCCTGACCCGTTATGACCCACCAGCACGACGTTACGGAGGTTCTCGGTTCGATAGACTTTCATCGCGCCTCCCCCTGATTGAAGATAACTGCGGATCCGCTCATTCGAGCGGGAAGATCCTCCCGTACCCAAAGCACCTGGATGAGCGGGCGGAGCCTGTTCGATGATCCGCCCGGCATGGAGACCCGCTCCACAACTTCACAGGGGCAGGAGCTGCGCAGCTGACCTTCGCTTTAAGATTTTGGGGGAAGGCCCCCGAACGCCCCTGGACAGAGGCCAACGGCGTAAGTCCCACCAGGGTTGAGCCGTTGACCGTTGTCTGTGGGTTTCAGGCGGGCCTGCTTCGACCCCTGGACAGAAATCCATGGCGTGAGTCCTAAACTCAATTATAGCTTTGCAACGCGCGATCGGGACACCTCTGCTAACCGCATGGAAAACCGGGGTGAAGGACCAGCAACCAGGCCACCGGCCCCGCTACCCGAACTCCTCGCCGCCTCCTGCCCCCCTGGATTCAATTGATCCGATCCGCCTGCTGAAGACGACGGAGCAACCGGGTCTCCAGATCCTCTTCCGGCCGCGGCAGGTCCAGAGGATCCTGATGCCGTCGGATCAGGGCGACGGTAAGGGGATCACAGCCCACCTCCAGCGCCCACGCCGCACCGATCTCCGGATGTGCCTGATAACGACGCACTCGCCTTATCCAGCGGCGGAGGATGGGCCATCGAGAGCATCCAAGACGCCGGGGCCATGGGCCCAGCGCTTTCCCCAGAACGATCAGCGCCCGCTCCCACGGGGCCAGCGGCGACGCCACCTTCCCCACATCATGCAACAACGCAGCCTGCAACAGGGCCGGATGCGTTTCCCCCCACGCCAGCAGGGTTCGCAACACCGCCAGACTGTGCCGCTGATCCCCAGGGGCCATCCGCCAGAACAGCGCCTGCGCCCCTGGAGGAAGGATCCGCGCTACCAGCGCTCGATCCTCCTCCTGAATCCGGGCCGTGATCGCCCACCAGAATTGCCGGAAGCGATAGAACAACCGGAACACCAGCGATCCCTGAATCGAGGGAGAGTTCTCAGGTTGCCTACGATCATACCGTGACTTCTTTTCTAAATGAAAAACCCGGAGAGCCAAAATTTTGGATTCCCCCTGCCACGGCCCCTGGAACTGCGGTGAAGGGGACCCAGAGGGATCCGGCTTTCATCCGCTTCCTGATGCCATCCGTCAGGGATTTCTCATAATCTGAGCGTTCCCATAGGGGTAACATCCTTAGCTTATGTCGGTTTCGAGGCGAAAAGGGGCTCAAAATCTATTGCTCCCTCCAGATTTGATTTTTGGTTTTGGTCCCCTGGGGGTTTGGGGGCGAGCCGGGCGCCTTCGGCGCCCGGCTCGCCCCCAAAATCTCTTTTATCCCCCCTCCC
>JAEVEY010000134.1:0-16028 GCA_016842045.1 Candidatus Thermoflexus sinensis
GCCCAGGCCCGCATGAGGATCTGATAGCTTTCCTCCATCCAGGGCGCTTCCTCAATCACCCGCTCCGCCCACACGATGGCATCCGCTGGTCGACCCAGAGCCAGGTATTCTTCGGCCAGCGCATGGGCCCCCTCCACATACAGCGCCCGCAGTCGTTCCTGATGGGGGATCAACCATGGCTCATAGGGACTTCCGGGAAGCAGGGGAGCCCATCGGGAAAGCTGAGCGGCGAAGGCCTCCAGCGCTTCTACGGGGATCGGGCGGGTGGCCAGCCGATGGCGCACCTCGGCTTCGAAGATCTCCGCGTCTACCCGCACCACGTCGTGGGGATCGAAGCGGATGCTCTCCCCCTCTATCCGGAAATACCGGAACGGCCCCTTCGGACGCACAGCAGGCTCCAGAACCTGATGCAGCCATGAGAACAATCGCCGGAAGATCTCCCCTGCCTCCTCCAGATCCCGTTCAGGCCACAGGTCCTCTAAGATCCGCTCCCGGGCGAGCCACTGGCGTCGGTGCAGGGCGAAGTACTGGAGCAGGCGGGCGACGGCTGGCCGCGGCCAGGCGGATTCCGGGATGGACAGGCCGCCACGACGCACCTCGAAGACGCCCATCAGCCGGATCTCTAACGGCGGGGGTGGGAGGGCTTCCAGCGTATGAAGGCTCTCGGCAAGCTGCTGACGGACCCTGGGATCGCGCTCCGTTTTCAACGCGTGATGAAGTGGAGGCATCGCCTGTTCGTCCTTCGTGGCGGCCAGCGCCCGCGCGGCCTGGATCCGAACGGATGCCTTTCGATGGTGAAGAGACCGTTCTAGAAGAGAGAAGGGACGTAGCTCTCCAAGCGCCTGGATGGTCCAGGCCCCTCCCCTCCCTTCCTCCAAACACAGCAGCCAGAAATCCCGACCCAGCTCCGGATCCCGTCGGGTCAGGATCCCTTCGGCGCCAGGTCGGCGTAGCCCCCGAAGCGTCGCATCCGCATAACGGATCCAGCGGGGATCGCCGGCGCGGTGGGCGCAGAGGGCCAGAAGGGCGCGGAGGCGGATCAGGGGCGCGCCGGCCCGCATTGGGATCAGGCTCCGGGTGGCTTCATGAAACGAAGGCCGCCCTGCAGCCCAGGCAGCGAGGTCCCGCTCCAGCGCCACCAGCGCCCGGGCGAGGGGAGCCTCCCGGAGCCGAGGGAGGGCTTGCTCGGCGATCTGGACCGCCGCCTCGGGGTCACCCTGACGGCGGGCCTGCCAGGCCCGGGCCTGCGCCAGCGCTCCTTCCCGCTCCGGATGTCCCCGGGCCAGATCCCTCGCCCGGTCCAGCGCCTCCGCCGCGGCTTCCCACCGGGCCAGACCGATGGCCCCCATTGCCCGGCACCACCAGAACCAGAACTCGTTGCTGGCCTGCCCGGCCTCAATTGCCCGTTCCAGCGCCTCGATCTCCGCCAGAATGTCCTCCAGGCGTTCCCAATCCCCCGTTTCAACCAACAGGATCCCCCATCCCAGGAGGTGGGTGATCCGCTGGGCTGGTCGGTCTTCATAATAGGGGGAATTGGTGAGCAGAAGCGTCCGCGCTTCCGCAAATCGTCCGGCCACGAGCTCCACCCCGACCGCCAGGTTGTGGCGAAGGAAGAACGGATAGTGGGGATCGCCCTGGCGCTCGGCGATCGCTAAGGCCTCCCGGTAAAACCGACGGGCTTCTCCCAATCGACCCAATCCGACACAGGCATCCGCCGCCGCTTTCAGCAGGCGTTTCCGGAGTTCGAGGGTGGACGCCCCGGCAAGCCCTTCCAGACTCCAGGCCAGGCTTTCTCGAAATCGGCCTTCGATATAGAAAGCGGAAGCCAGCGCGGACACAGCCCGCAGCCGGAGCTCCGGATCGTTGGCTTCCTCTGCTTGCCGCAGCGTCTGGTGCAGGAGCGCCCGTCCTTCCTCCGCGTGGCCGGCTCGATGGATTTCCTTTCCCAGGCGCAACAGGAGATCGGGAGCCCGGCGGCGCGCCAGCTCGCTCAGGCTTAACACCCAGCGCCGGAACGTCCACTGGCGTCCCTGGCGCCAGATCCAGTCGTCGGGCAGGGCGCGCAACAGACGGAAGGCTTCCTCCTCCAGCCTGCCCGCCAGGGCATGTTCAATGGCATGCTCCAGATCCCCCCGCTGCTCGAACCATCGCACCGTCCGGGCGAAGATCGTGGACGGGGATTCCGGAGTGTGATGGAGCAGAAACTCGCGGAACAGTTCGTGATAACGCCACCAGCCCGCCAGGCCTGCGGATTCCAGAAAGAGCCTTCGCCGACGGACCTCCCCCAGCAGCCGGGGGATCTGCGCTTGCAGGTCCGGTTGATCCTCGAGCAGGGCTGCGGCCAGGTCCATGTTGAACGAGAGGGGAACCGCCGTTCGAAAGAGAAAGTATTGGAGATCCCCCGGGAGGGTGCTCAGGAGCGAGCGGGCCAGCTCAGCGAACAACCGGTTCTGAGCCTGAGGCCATCGTTCTATCAGCAAGGGACCGGTGCTGGGTTGGGCCAGGCATGCGATGGCCATCGGCCAACCCCGGGTGCGTGCATGAAGCTGCTGCGCCTGCTCCCGAGAAACTCCCAGGATCCACGCGATCTCCTCCGGGGAGAACGCCAGATCCTCTTCCGTGAGCCAGGTCTGGGGAAACGATCCCTGGGTAAGGGGTTCCGGGATCCAGCGGCCGCCCATGACCCAGCTGCGGGGGTTTCGGGCGATCATCCCGGCCAGCTCCTCGATCGCCTCGGGCCCCTCCGCCAGGTGGTGGAGATCATCCAGGAGGAAGATCTTCGTCCCCTCCGCAGTGGCCAGCGTCTCCCGCAGGCGCTGAGGATCAATGACATCCGGGCGAAGGGGAAGGTAACGGCTGCCTGGCAGATCGCTCTCCAGGAGGCGGAGCAACGTGGTCTTCCCATAACCCGGTGGCGCGGCGATCCACACGATCCCTTCCGCCAACCCCTCTCGCACCCGACGGATCAGTTGCGGTCGGATAAAGAAATCGGGGGGTCTTCTCTCCGTCTCCATCTCCGCTCCACTGCGCTCAGGCCCCTCCCTTCGCGGGGAGAAGGATATTTATCAGGAGTTGCGCAGTTAGTTTTCTCCTGGGGGTTGGGGGGGAGTTCGCGCGCCGAAGGCGCGCGACTCCCCCAAAAAAATACATTTATCCCCCCTCCCCACAGCCCTTTGGGCCGCAGGGAGGGGGATAAAGGGGGGTGGGGCCATTCTACCTCTTCTCGCGAGCCCCGAACGGCGTAATTCCTATTATTTTATCACATGATTTCTTACAGGCTTTCGCCAGCTTTATGGTAGGACAGCTGCTCACAGTTGTCCTGCCATAAAGGCAACTCCCGGCAGAGTAATGTCAGTGGCAGGCTCAGGCCCCGGCCACGGGAATGGAACAAAGGGCGTGTGACAGGGGAAGCCCATGGCGTATTCAATCCGACGATGGCCCAGATCGGCGATCAGAGACCATAAAGTGGTGAACCCGGGACGATGCCCGCAGAGGGGCGCCTCGTGGTCGCTTAAGGCCTCGCGGAGGCGCTCGCGAGGCGATCCGCCACCCGCTGCAACCCATCGCTCCAATCGCTCCTTCCGACGGATCGAGAAGCGCAGATCCCGACGCCCCTGCCAGGCTCGCATGGCGGGGTGCTCATAATGGTTCGTCACGGCCATGACATCTCCCCCCGGCTCCCGGATCGCCACAGTTAGTGGATGAACTTCCACTGCGTAGACATGCTGGGGATCCGCAACCAGGAAATTCAGCGGCAGCATGTGAGGCATGCGGAGCAGGGCCTCCACCGCTTCCTCCGCGGTGCGACAGCGCTCCAGCAGGATGCGCGGGATCAGGTGGAAAGGGATCCCGGGTCGGGGAGGCGGCGCATCCGCCATGACGGCATGAAGGGAGACGAAGAGCCCGGCCTCGTTGACCCCATCGTATCGCCCCCCCGGTGCGCTCCCCATCATCCCCAGGGAGGCCAGGCCATCTCGGGGGCGAAGCCGGATCAGATCCCGGATCCGCTGGATGGGCTGGAAATCATAATTCCGCCCTACCCAAATCCAGCCCTCCGGATCCCGCCAGGCCACCGCCGAACAGGCGAACGGGCGGGATCGAAGGGAGGTTCGGCAAACCTGTTGCCAGAGGCGCATGGGATCCAGCCCCTGGGCGGCGGCGTAGCCTTCGTATTCTTCCAGCAGGGAAGGATGCCAGCGGCCTACGAGTCGGCGGCATGCTTCGGCGAATTCAAGATCGGGGGCAGGGGGCCACCACGACGGCCGCCGGAAGGGAGGGCTAAGGCGGCCCAACGTCTCCCCCACCTCCCGAGGGGAGCCGGCGAGATCCAGAAAACGATAAGGCGCAGGCAGGCTCATCGGGTCACCGTTGAGGCGAGGGCGCTTCCCTTGGGACCACCGTGAAAGTCCGCATTTGGTTCTGGCGCATCACCTGGACCTCCACCGGACGTCCCGGAGGCCAGTGGGCCAGGAACCGATGCAGCTCCCCCAGGCTCTTCACCGATTGCTCCCCAATCCGGATCAGGATATCCCCCTCCTGGAGCCCGGCCTGGGCCGCCGGCCCCCGGGGATCCACCTCCAGGATCTCCAGGCCAGTGGCAGGGGTTGGCCATGCGATGGGGCGGATCTGGACTACAATCCCCAGATAGGCGCGGCGGATGCGCCCCTCTTTGATCAGCAACGCAGCGACCCATTCCGCGGTGTGGCTGGGGATGGCGAAGGCAATGTTTTCCGCCCCCAGGATCGTGGCCA
This sequence comes from Candidatus Thermoflexus sinensis, assembly GCA_016842045.1. Taxonomy (GTDB): domain Bacteria; phylum Chloroflexota; class Anaerolineae; order Thermoflexales; family Thermoflexaceae; genus Thermoflexus; species Thermoflexus sinensis. The sequence continues at coordinate 4,752 of JAEVEY010000134.1, forward strand.
CGCACACACCGATGACCTCGCCCCGGCTGTCGACCAGAGGACCACCGGAGTTCCCCGGGTTGAGGGCCGCGTCCGTCTGGATGATATCCTCAATCACCTGGCCCCCGGGGCCCTGGAGCGCCCGTCCCAATCCGCTGATGATCCCGGCGGACACCGTGAAATGGAAACCCAGGGGGTTGCCGATGGCCACCACTAACTGCCCCAGGCGCAGGCGGGAGGAATCGCCCAGCCGTGCGGCTGGGAAGGTTTCCCCACGCTCCACCCGCAGGACGGCCAGATCGGTGTATGGATCCTCACCAACGATGCGGGCGGGAAAAGAGCGGCCATCGATCAACGTCACCTCGGGATCCCGAATGTGGCGGATCACGTGGCTGTTGGTCAGGAGATAGCCGTCCGGGGTGATGAAGAAACCGGAGCCCATCGGCTCCAGAGCCTGACGACGTCGAAGGTACCCCGCCGGCCGGATGCTGACCACTGCCGGACCGACCTGCTCCACCACACGGATCACCGTTTGGGAATAGGCATCGAGGGGCTCTTCCTCGCGCATATCTGATTCCTTATCGATAGGATGCGGGACCGACTGCTGATGCAGGGGCAGGGGATCACGCGACCCCTGGCGTGGGTGGGAAGGGCGAAGTGCTCACAAATGAGGCCCATGCCCAGATGCGGGCGGGATCCACCTGTTCCACATCCAGGCCGAAGACCTCTCCGAAGGATCGGGCGAGGGCCTCCTGAACGGCGGCGATTTGTCGCGCCCGCGCTGCCTGGTCCTCCGGTTCCCCCAGAAACATCGCCATCGAGACCACACCCTTATCCGCGATGCCACAGGGGATGATCCCAGAGAAATAGGTGAGGTCGGGGCACACGTTCAGGGCAAACCCATGTGTGGTGATCCCCCGGGCGTCCACCCGCGCGCCGATGGCGGCGATTTTGGCGGGAGCCCGCCGGAGATGAGGCGGACACCAGGCGCACCGGCTCATCGCATCAGGCTGCACCCATACGCCAGGGGCCCCGGGGAGAACCCCTGCGGCGATGCCGAAGCGGGCCAGGGTCTCGATCAACATCTGCTCGATCCGGCGGACGAAGGCGACTTTGTCCAGGCCAAGGGCCTGAAGGTCCAGGATGAAATAGCCCACGACCTGGCCCGGACCGTGGTACGTGACATCCCCGCCGCGATCGGTGATCACCACTGCGACCCCACGGCGGGCCCGTTCCGCTTCGTCCCACAGGATATGCTCCGGCCGGGCGGAGCGCCCCAGGGTGAAGACGTGGGGGTGCTCCAGCAGAAGCAGGGTGTCAGGGATCTCCTGGGCAGCGCGCGCCTCGGCCAGCGCCCGCTGCAGCGCCCATGCCGCCTGGTATTCCACAGTTCCCAGAATCGACCACCAGCCCTTCATGAAGGCCCCTCGATTTTTATCTGGGACACCCATGGGGTGTCCCTGCGGAGAAGGTGAACACTGGCCGTGGGCACCCGCGAGGGATGCCCATCCATCACGCCCGAATGCCGGTTGTGAGGCCAGGCCTTGTGCCTGCCCCCAAAGGGTGCCTACAAGGGGTGCCCTTACCTGGACCACGTTTTACGGACGATCTCCCCGCGTCCACCCAGGGGACCTTCAGGGCGGCCGTTGAGGCGCACCTGGAGCGCTGCCGCGTTCCCGGTGTCCAGCTGCAGAGTGGAGCGAGCCTCCCAGGTGCGGGTTTCTCCTGGCCGCAGCAGGCCCTGATAAACCACCTGGCCATCCGTCTGGATGCGCACCCAGACATGTTCACTGGCCTCCACTTCCAGACGGAGCGCCGGGGCGGTGGCCGCCGATCCCGGGGTTACGGTAGCGGATGGGATGGACACGGCCCCTGTGATCGTGGGTGCCGGCGGAGGCCCGATAGATTGAATCCGCCACGGCCCCCGAACGAGCCCGATAAGGCCGATGAGCAACAGGGTTGCGAAGCCCAGGGTGGCGAGTGGGCGCCATGGAAGGGCCGGGCGGGTCGGGATGTGGGTCAGCTCAAACATGGAGGGCATGCGGGATGGCCGTGCCGGAGGGACTGCCGCCGCCATCCCATCCCATTCCGCCAGGAGGGCTGTCTCATCCAGTCCCAACCAGCGGGCGTAGCGACGCAGGAACCCGCGCGCATGGGCCGGGCTGGGGAGAAGCGAGAAGGCCTCATTCTCCAGGGCCTCCAGATAAATGCGTTTGATCCGCGTCCCTGCAGCGGCCTCCTCCAGGGAGATCCCTCGGGCTTCTCGGGCCGCCCGCAGTCGTTCTCCGATGCTCACTCCTATGCCTCCCGTTCCACCACGACCTGCACCTGAGCGGAGATCTCCGGTCCCAGCCGCACCTTCACCGGATGGGTCCCCAGGATCCGGATTGGGGCGTCCAGTTCGATCCGCCTCCGATCGATTTCCACGCCCAGCTGTTGGGCGATCGCCTCGGCGATCTGCTGGGATGTGATCGAGCCGTAGAGCCGATCGCCTTGGCCCACCCGTGCCCGGATCGTCACGATGGCGCCATGGAGGCGGTCCGCCATCTCTCGAGCAGAGGTCAATTGGCGAGCCCGGCGCTGCTCCGCGGCCTGCCGGGTTTCCGCCGCATGGCGGATGAGACCTTCAGTGGCGGGTGAGGCTAATCCCCTGGGGATCAGATAGTTTCGAGCGTAGCCGTCGGCGACTTCTTTCACCTCACCGGCCCGCCCCAGGTTCGGCACATCTCGCAGCAGCACAACCTTCATCGGGATGATCCTCCGCAGAGATGATCCGTGCAGGAACCTGTTGATGTAGATGCACCCTACCGCTTGCCATTCCCGCATCCTGGCAAGCCGACAAGGCAGACCCTCAAGCGTTCTGCTTCTGAGAACGCCTCAATGAGGTATCTTATCAGGGATCTGAGGGCTGGACAAACCCGATTGAGGGGGCAGTGGGTGTGCCGCCGGCTCGCTTTTGAAGCCCAGCGCCGAAGGCGCTGGACTTCGCCTTCATTGGGGGATCTTTTTTCGCTGATCCCCTTGACAAAAATTGGGGAGCGTGCTATATATAACGCCAAAATCCTGGGGCCATTGAGGGCCATGGCAGGAATGCGTTCAACCCCACCGGCTGGCGTGAGGGGCGCTCCGCGATGGCGGATCGCGCAGCGGGGGGATTTGATTTCCTCGATGAACGCCTGCATCTGTCCTGAGCGGGGGCAGGAGGCGGCCGCCCGCTTGGGACGCGCGCCCCGCTGAGCGGAATCGACCTCCTCCTGTCCCCGCTTTCCCCACCTCCGAATTTCTCTACTTCCTAAGCTGAGATCTTCCCACTTCCTGGATCTCCGGTTGGGGTTTTCCGCCTTCGTCCCTTTATATCCGGATCCTGGGGATAGGGATATGAGGGGCGATGGATGAGGGATCCGATCTAACCCTTTTTGCTTCCGAGATGAACTGTGAAGGGAGGTTGCCATGGCGACGTATGCGGATCCTCTGGCGCTGGTAGACACGGAGTGGGTGGCGCAGCACCTTCAGGACCCGAAGGTGCGGATTGTGGAAGTCGACTATGACCCGGGCAGCGCGTATCATCTGGGCCATATCCCCGGCGCGATCCTCTTCGACTGGCGCAAAGACCTGAACGACCCGGTGCGGCGGGATATCCTGAGCCGGGAGGCCTTTGAGGCTCTCAACAGCCGGGCCGGTATCGCCAACGACACCACCGTGGTGCTCTATGGTGACTTCCGGAACTGGTTCGCCGCCTTCGCTTTCTGGATCTATAAGCTCTACGGCCATCAGGACGTGCGACTGTTGAACGGGGGTCGGAAAAAGTGGATCGAGGAGAAGCGTCCTCTCAGCGAGGAGGTGCCCGCTTATCCGCCAGCGACTTACCAGGCGCGGGAGCCGGATGCCCGGCTGCGGGCCCATCTCCCCTATGTGCTGAACGTTCTGGGGAAGCGGGGGGTGGCCATGGTGGATGTGCGGTCGCCGGCGGAGTTCAGCGGGGAGATCACCGCGCCGCCGGAATACCCCAACGAAGCGGCCCAGCGCGGGGGCCACATCCCGGGTGCGGTGAACATCCCATGGTCGAAGGCCCTCAACGACGATGACACCTTTAAAGATCCGGATTCCCTGCGCCAGATTTATGAGGCAGCGGGGATCACGCCGGACAAAGAGATCATCACATACTGCCGCATCGGGGAGCGCTCCTCGGTGACCTGGTTCGTGTTGCGTCACCTCCTGGGATACCCCAACGTCCGCAACTATGACGGCTCCTGGTCGGAGTGGGGCAACACCATTGGGGTGCCCATTGAACGCTGAGGGCGAGCGGGGCGGGTCTCTCAACCGGGAGGCCCGCCCTCAGGGATCGGAGGAAAACGATGGCGCAGATCGTGCGGACCGTGGATCTGCGGGCGGGGATCGAGCTGTGCACCGATTCACCCATCGGCCGGGTTCAGCAGGCCCTGACGGGCCTGGGCCCGGGGGAGGCGGTGGAGGTATGGGTGAAGGGTTACGCGGACGAGTTCACCGTCACCGCATGGGCGAGGCGTAATGGCTATACCGTGCTGGAAGTCCTGCACGAGCAGGAGGAAACACGGATTGTTCTGGGTGTAGCCTCCGGCCCCACCCCTTGACAGCGAACAGAACGAGCGCCTGTTCGTTTTAGTTGATCATTGTCATCGTTAAATTCCGGCCCCGGGCTCAGCGCTTCACCGGTGATGCCCTTTTGTTCCGGAAAGCACGGAAGGTTGACGCTCCCCCCGATTGTGGTAGAATGAACAAAAGACTTCCTGGGGGAGCATGTTGATGCCGGAGGGAGCCCTTCTGGAGTATGTGCCGATCCTGATGCTGATCCTGGTGGGACTCGGGATCGGAGGGGTCGCTCTCATCGCTCCTCACCTGCTGGCCCCCAGGCGGCCGAGCCGCCGCAAGCACCTCCCTTATGAATCCGGCATGATCCCCATCGGGCCAGCGCAGCGGCGTTTCCCGGTCAAATTTTATTTGATTGCTCTGCTTTTTATCCTTTTCGACATTGAAATTATCTTCTTCTACCCATGGGCGCTGCAGGTTCGGTCGCTGAAAACCATTGCTCTGGTCGAGATGGCGCTTTTTGTCCTGGTTTTGCTGATCGGGTATGTCTACGCGTGGCGGAAAGGAGCCTTTGAATGGGAACGGTAGGCAACCCTATGATCGCCATGGCCCCGGGTCAAAAAACCGGAGAGCTGGGAGTGGCCGTGACCACCCTGGAGGAGGCCCTGGAATGGGTGGCCGCCTGGGGGCGCACCCGGGCGATGTGGCCCTTACTGTTTGGCCTGGCCTGCTGTGCCATTGAAATGATGGCCACCCAGGCCAGCCATTACGATCTCTCCCGGTTTGGCATGGAGATCATGCGCGCTTCCCCCCGCCAGGCAGACCTGATGATCGTGGCCGGGCGGGTGAGTCGGAAGATGGCCCCCGTGGTTCGGCGGCTTTACGATCAGATGACTGAGCCCAAATGGGTGATCGCCATGGGGGATTGCGCTTCCACCGGCGGCGTGTTCAACAACTACGCCATCGTCCAGGGGGTAGATGAGATCATCCCGGTGGACGTTTATGTCTCAGGTTGCCCGCCTCGTCCGGAGGGATTGATTGAGGGGATCCTGCTGCTCCATGAGAAGATCCGAAAAGGCACCCGAAGCGGATCTTCTCGGTGAGGGGTTAGCCGAAGGCGGAACGGGCCCCATCCACTGAGGAATTGGGAGGTCCGACCGCCTGAAGCGGCCCCTCAACTTCCAGAGCGATCCATTCATCCCCTCCCCGCGGCCCGCAGGGTCGCGGGGAGGGGTTTATCCTCCACGGGCAATACGGAGCCTATCGGTTCTGCCCCAGCTGGGAAGGGGGAGAAACCGATTTGAGCAGGCAGGATGGCGAGGCCTCCTAATCCATCATTTTTTGAGCTCAGGAGGATCGAGGTGTCCATCCAGGAAGTGGTGGAAGCGGTCCGGGCCCGTTTTGCCGAGGCCCTTCAAGAGGTCATCGAATTTCGAGGGGAAACCACCCTGGTGGTTCGCCGGGAGGCCCTGGTGGAGCTCTGCCGCTTCCTCCGGGACGACCCGGCGTGCCGGTTCAATTTCCTCTCGGACCTGTGCGCGGTGGATTACTGGCCGGAGCGCCCCCGGTTCGCTGTGAATTACCACCTCTACTCCCTTCCCCATAACCTTCGGCTCCGCGTGAAAGTCTTCCTGGAAGAGGAGGACCCGGTGGTTCCCACCGTGACGGGGATCTGGCCCACGGCGAACTGGCACGAGCGGGAGGTTTACGATCTCTTTGGCATCCGCTTCGAGGGCCATCCGGATCTGCGCCGTATTCTGCTGCCGGAGGATTGGGAAGGCCATCCGTTGCGACGCGATCACCCGCTGGTAATCGAGCCGGTCCAGTTCTCTTTTAGCTGGCGAGAGATCGACTCCCGGAAACCTTACGTGAACGAATAGCATGGCGAGTGGCTCGATCGCCTCCGGGGAACTTCCAGAAGATCGCTGGTTCTCCCCACATGGCGAGGTGACATGGGAATGATGGTATGGGGGGCGGGGCACGTTCGACATGCTGCCCCCATGCCAGAACTGGAATCCTGGGGCAAGACGCGAAGGGTGAGCTCAATCCCTTAGGGGAAGGTTAAGAGCGTATGGCGATCCGAGAGGGCGAAGTTCAGGAATTCACGCTGGAACAGCTGAAACACCTGGTCTCGGAGCGGGCGCTCCGGGGGGAGACGATCCTCCTGAACATGGGCCCGCAGCACCCGAGCACCCACGGGGTGTTGCGCTTGCTGGTGGAGCTGGACGGCGAGACCATTGTCTCGGTGGTTCCGGACATCGGGTATCTGCACACCGGCATTGAAAAGCACTGTGAGCACAGGACCTACACCAAGATCATCCCCCTCACGGATCGCATCGATTACCTCTCGCCGATGTCGAACAACCTGGCCTATGTGATGGCCGTCGAGAAGCTGATGGGAGTGGAGGTCCCGCTGCGGGCCCAGTATATCCGGGTCATCCTCACCGAGCTCCAGCGGATCGCCAGCCATCTGGTCTGGCTGGGGACCCACGCTCTGGACATCGCGGCGATGAGCGTGTTTCTGTATTGCTTCCGCGAGCGGGAGATGATCCTGGACATTTTCGAGATGGTCTCCGGCCAGCGGATGATGGTCTCTTATTTCCGGGTCGGTGGGTTGTGGCGGGATGTGCCGGAAGGGTTTGAGGAGGCCGTGCGCGCGTTCCTGAAGCTCATGCCGGCCCGCATCAACGAATACGAGCGCCTGTTGAAGAAAAACCCCCTCTGGCTGCGGCGGACGAAAGGGGTCGGCGTGATCTCGCCGGAGGATGCCATCGCCTGGGGGGTCACCGGCCCCTCGTTGCGCGGCTCTGGGGTGAATTACGATGTGCGTAAGGCCCAGCCCTATTCCTCCTACGATCACTTCGAATTCGACGTGCCGCTGGGGGAGAACGGGGACGTTTATGATCGCTTCATGGTGCGCATTGAAGAGATGCGCCAGAGCCTGCGCATCATCGACCAGGCCCTCCGACGGCTTCCGAAAGGCCCTTATATCACTCCGGACCGGAAGGTGACGCCGCCGCCGAAGGAGGAGCTGGCCTGGAGCATGGAGGCCCTGATCCATCACTTCAAGTTCTGGACGGAAGGCTTCAGCCCGCCGCCTGGCGAGGTCTACCACGCGGTCGAATCCCCTCGAGGGGAGTTCGGGGTTTACATCAACAGCGATGGCTCACCCAGGCCGCGGCGTGTTCACTTCCGGGCGCCGTCTTTCGTGAACCTGCAGGCCCTGCCGATCATGGCGAAAGGCAGCCTGGTGGCGGACCTGGTGGCGATCATCGGCAGCATCGATATCGTGCTGGGCGAGGTGGACCGTTGATCTTACCCTGGTAAGGAGGCGAAGCCATGGCGGAGCTCACGATTCGAGGGCGCCGGATGTTCTATGAGGATCACGGGAGAGGGTTCCCTATCCTGTTCGGCCACAGCTACCTGTGGGACGCCCGAATGTGGGAACCCCAGGTGGAGGCCCTTTCACGGACCTATCGATGCATTGTGCCGGAGATCTGGGGGCATGGGCGTTCCGATCCGCCCCCGGAATCACCGTATTCCGTAGACGCGCTGGCGGAGGACATGTGGGATTTCGCCCAGGCGCTGGGCCTGAAGCGCTTCGCGGTCGTGGGCCTCTCGGTGGGCGGGATGTGGGGGATGCGCCTGGCCCTGGCTCACCCGGAGGCCGTGGCCGCTCTCGTCTTGATGGATACGGATGCCGGGTCCGAGCCGGAGGATTCCCGACAGCGCTATTTCGCCATGATGGCCGCGGTGGAGCAGGCGGGAGCCCTTCCACCGCCGATGTTAGAAGCGCTCGTGCCCTTCTTCTTCTCGCCGATCACGGTCCAGCGGAACCCGGAGCTTATCGCCCGTTTCAAGGCGAACCTGGCGGCCATTCCGCCGGAGCGTCTCCCCGGGATCCTGGCGATCGGACGGGGGATTTTCTCCCGTTCCTCGGTGCTGGAGCGGCTGGGGGAGATCCGGGCGCCCACGCTGGTGATGGTCGGGGCGGATGATGTCTCGCGACCCCCGCATGAGGCGGAACGAATGGCCCGGGCCATCCCGGGGGCGCGTCTGGAGGTGATCCCGGAAGCGGGACATATTGCAAACCTGGAGCGCCCGGAGGTGGTGACGCCCCTTCTGGAATCCTTCCTGGCCCAGGCTCTGAAAGGAGAGACGCCGTGAGGGAGGGAAAGTTAACCAACCGATATGCTCGTCAGATCCTGGATGCTGCCCGCCAGGTGATCGGCCCGGAGGCCTGGGTTCTGGCGTTGAAGGGGGCTGGCCTGGAGCGTTATCAGGAGAAGCTTCCCCCAGCCAATCCGGAGCCGGGCGTGACCTTTGCGGAGATCTCCGCGTTCTGCCAGCGGATCCGGGAGCATCTGGGCTCTGAAGGCGGGCGGACCCTCCGCCAGATTGGCCACCAGGTGTTCCGTCGAGATGTGGAAGCCTATGGCTGGGTGGCTAATCTCATCCGTCTGGTGACCAGTTTCCTGCAGGCTCCCGGGGAACGGGTCTACAGCGCCCTGCAACGGGGGGCTAACGTCGTGCGGCTGGAGACAGGTTCCGCGCCCCACGTCTGGCGGGAGGGGGCCCATTTTTACTGGGAAAATCCCTCCTGCCCTTACTGCGTCGAGATCACCTGCGCAGAGCCATGTTGCGATCTCCCCGCGGGGGTGCTGGAGGCCCTGGTGGCCTGGGTGCTGGAGCGGCCGGTGGAAACGGTTCGGGTGATCGAGGAATCCTGCCGGGGGAGCGGGGCGAGCGCCTGTCGATATCGCATTGAGTGGTAGGTGGCCGGTCACTTCCTGTAGGGGTGTGAGGTCGTCGGAAACGGTCCCACACCCCACAAAGAAGATCTCCTTCCATGAGGCTGGAGGATGCTTCGGGAAAAATATGCCCAGGAAATCGAGGCGATCCTGTCGAAATACCCGGCGAAGCGCTCGGCGGTTCTGCCGCTGCTCTATCTGGTGCAGCGGGAATACGGCTATTGCACAGAGGAGGGCATCCGGGAGGTGGCAGAGATCACGGGGGTGAGCCCCACCGAGGTCCGGGAGGTGGTGGGGTTCTACACGCTCTTTTACGATCATCCCATCGGCCGCCACCTGATCCAGATCTGCGATGATCTCCCGTGCGCCCTGCGAGGGGCAGACGAACTGGTAGCGCATGCGACGCGGCGCCTGGGGGTGCGGCCCGGGGAAACCACCCCGGACGGCCGGTTTACGCTGGAGACGGTCATGTGCATCGGCGCCTGCCATCGGGCGCCGGCCATGCAGGTGGACCTGGAGTTTGTGGAAAACGTAACCCCTGAGGTCTTCGATCGGATCATGGAAGATCTCTCCCGGGATGGGATGTGATGGGACGCTATATCCTGTTGCGGCATCGGGAGATCCCGGATCTCCATCGGCTGGAGGTTTACATCCGCCACGGCGGCTATGAGGCGTGGCGGAAAGCTCTCACGGCCATGACCCCCGATCAGGTGATCGAGGAAGTGAAGGCCTCCGGCCTTCGGGGGCGGGGCGGGGCAGGTTTCCCCACCGGGATGAAATGGTCCTTCGTGCCCAGGGATGTGTTCCCGAAATATGTTGTGGTCAACGCCGATGAATCCGAGCCCGGAACTTTCAAGGATCGCGAGATCATGGAGGGGAACCCTCATCAGCTGATTGAGGGTGCTCTCCTGGCCGCTTACGCGATCCAGGCGGAGCGCGTTTACGTTTACGTTCGCGGGGAATACCGCTCGGTGGCCCGTCGTCTGGAGGCAGCTATCGCGGAGGCCTATGCGGCGGGGTTCATTGGCCGGAACGTCCTGGGGACGAATTACTCGGTTGAGATGTTCGTGCACCTGGGGGCGGGGGCTTACATCTGCGGGGAGGAAACCGCGCTCCTGGAATCCCTGGAGGGGAAGATCGGCCATCCCCGGGTGCGCCCGCCTTTCCCGGCCACCTACGGCCTCTACGGGAAGCCGACGGTGGTGAACAATGTGGAAACCCTGGCCAATGTGCCGCCGATCATCCTGAACGGCGCGTCCTGGTATCGGACGATGGGGACGGAGAAGAGCCCGGGGCCCAAGATTTTCTGTCTGAGCGGTCGGGTGCGTCGGCCGGGCAACTACGAGGCGGAGCTGGGGAAAATCACCTTCCGGGACCTGATTTTCGGGGAGGAGTATGGGCAGGGCCTGATAGGGGAAGGGCGGACAGTGAAGGCGATCCTTCCGGCCGGAGCTTCCGCCCCGATGCTGCCGGCCTCCGCCCTGGATACGCCGCTGGATTACGAATCCGTGCAGGCGGCAGGATCCATGCTGGGCTCCGCTTCCGTTATCGTCCTGGACGACACCGTGGATATTGTCTGGGCGGCCTACAAAATGGTGCGGTTCTTTCAGCATGAGTCCTGCGGGAAATGCACGCCGTGCCGGGAGGGCACTTATTGGTTGCGTCGGGTTTACGAGCGGCTGGTGGCCGGACGCGGGCGGCCGAAGGATCCCGAGCTTCTGGAAAGCATCGCCCGTCAGATGGCGGGCAAGACCCTGTGCCCCCTGGGGGACTTCGCGACCAGCCCGGTGCTTTCCAGCCTGAAGCATTTCCGTAAGGAATACGAGGCCTATCTCCATCAGGTGGCCGAGATTCCGATGGAAGTTCAAGCCTGATGGAGTGGGGTGAGGCACATGAGTGCCTGTTCTTATCTGATGTGAACGCTCATCGCAGGCACTTCGCTTCGTGCCCTACTACAAACAGGGTTTTCCCTGTTCGTAGT
>JAEVEY010000134.1:16110-17276 GCA_016842045.1 Candidatus Thermoflexus sinensis
GCTTTTCGTTCATAGCCGGGCGTGTCCCCTGCCCGTTCTTTTTGCGAGCGCCTAAGCCGACGCTGGGTTTCCGGCCTCACGATGCATGAGATGCGAGAGGGGGCTTATGCCTCGCGCACGGTTTGCCTGGAGCGGGGATTTAACAGAGGAGGAGATCCGGCGGATCCTTCGCGAGGGGGATCCGGAGGAGCGGGCCCGAATGATCGGACGGATCGTCTCCGAGGCGCCTTTCGAGGAGATATGGCAGTATGTCTCTCCGGAGGATATCGCCGCCCACTGGCCAATTGTTCGTCGTTCTATCTGGCCGCCCGACCTGCGGGAAATCTGGGAATGGGGGCTCCGTGTCTGGGGATATCATGTGGCTTCTGACGCCCCTCCAGTGGAGGGTGCTTAAGGCATTTTTCGCCGTGCCCCTTTTTCGAGGGTTTGTGCTCACGGGAGGCACTGCTCTCGCGGCCTTTTATTTGTTTCATCGGGTCAGCGAGGACCTGGATCTTTTCACGCCGAACCCGGAGGATATGCAGGAGGTGGAGCGGGGGATTCATGAGCTGTCGCTTCGGGAAGGATGGGCTGTGAAGCCCGAGCGGCGATCGCCGTTTTTCTGTCGGGTTTTCTTCACGGAGGCTGGGAGCGAATGGCCTCTAAAGGTAGATCTGGCCTACGATCCCGGCCCATGGTTCGGCTCACCGATGGAGACGCAGGGCATACGCGTGGATTCGCTGGAGAACATCGGGGCCAATAAAGTGACCGCCCTAATGAGTCGGGGCGAAGCGCGGGATTTCATTGACCTCTATTTCATCCTTAAAGAAACGCCTTTGACCTTTGACCAGCTACTGGAGATGGCGAAGCAAAAAGACCCGGGCTTGAAGGAGTTCTATCTGGCCGGCTTTATTCATCAGCAAATTCGACGCTGGCGATCCCTCCCTTCGCTACCTCTACGCAAGCCGCTGGACTTGGCGGACTTCCAGCGCTTTTACGAGGAATTGGCCGAGGCATTGATGCGCCGTTCCAAACCGAATTTGTTTGGAGATCGGCCGAATCTCTGACGTTTCCTGCGCCATGGGTGAACATAGATTATCGGCTGTGGGAAGGGTTAAACATCGATAGGACTTACGCAGTTCGTTTCCCATGGGGGCAAGGATTTTTCTCCCCCCTCCCCACGGCCC
>JAEVEY010000168.1 GCA_016842045.1 Candidatus Thermoflexus sinensis
CCCCCGGCCAACCCGAACGCCACGACCCTCCCCGACGCCGGGCCCTACGCCCACGCCGGCCCCTACCCGCACCCCCGCCTCCAACCCTTCTGCCCATCCGCTTCATCCCCCCGCCCCCCGGCGGGTCCTGGCCAATTACTTCCCATGGTATGACCCGGGCACCTGGGCCACCGGCTGCACGTCCGATTCCGACCAGCCCCGGGACGGCGTCTACAACTCCGATGACCCCGGCGTAATCGCCCGCCACATCGCCCAGGCCCGCTCTGCCGGGATCGACGGCTTCGCCGTCCATTGGTTCGCCCCCGGCAACCGCACCGACACCAACTTCGAGAAGGTCCTCAACCTCTCGCCCGAGGGCTTTGACTCCACGGCCACTTTCCTCTACCACATCCTCCCCGGCGTCAACCAGCCCGGGGTGGAAAACGCGCTGCGCTATCTGATCTCCCGCTACGCTTCCCACCCCCGCTTCCTCCGCGTCGCCGGGCGACCGGTGATCCTGTTCAGCGATCTGTATCGGGTCCCCGATCCCGCTGGGAACCGCCCCGCCTCCGATCAGGATGTGGCCACCGCGGTGACCCGCTGGGCCCAGATCCGCCAGGCCGTGGACCCCCAGCACACCACATGGTGGATCGCCGAGGGCTTGAAGCCGGAATATCTCTCCGTCTTCGACGGCCTCTACATCTACAAGATCGATCACGCCTGCTGCCCTACTGCATATCGCGGGGCTTCTCGCTGGGCCGGATGGGTGCGCGATTGGGAGCGGCGGACCGGACAGCCGAAGCTCTGGATTGGGACGGTGATGCCGGGGTGGGATGATCTGAACTCCGCTCAGCCCCACTGCGCGGACCTGCGGGTGAGCAGCGCACCCTTCGCCCGCGACCGGGAGAACGGCGCCTATTACGCCCGAACCTGGGAGGCGGTGCTGCCCACCAACCCCGACCTGATCCTCATCCACTCGTTCAATGAATGGGTGGAAGGATCCTACATCGAGCCCAGCGTCCGCTTCGGGGATCTCTACCTGCAGCTGACGGCGCAATGGGTGGCGCGCTATAAGGGACAATGAATGACAATGGAGAGGGGAATCCCAGGTGGGGCCCATACCTTTCGAGAGACAGGCCTCCCGGCCTGCCTCACCAGCGCCCCAGGGGATGCATCCGCTTGAATCCAGTAAAACTCACCAGTCGTATGATACAATCCAGGAATGTAACGATCCGGCCGTGCTCACGCCATGGGATACGGCCGGGCATTTCACCGCCGGTTTCCTCCTGGGGGCTTTTGGGGCAGAGGGGCGCGCCTTTGGCATGCCCCTCTGCCCCGAAACATTTTTTATCTCTCCTTCCCACGGTCTGAATGGCCGTGGGAAGGGAGGATCAAGGGGGGTGGGGTAATTCCGCCTCTTCACGGGAGCTTCGAACCAAATGGGGCCAGGCGGAATCGTTACCCAGGAGTTAGATGGATCCCCGCCCTGAACCGGGAAGACCGGCGGGCCATTCATTCTTTCAGTCCCAAAAGGAGGCGCTCCATGCGCGCGCCATGGGCCGTCGCCGTTGTGTTGTTCGCGTTCATGCTCCTTCATCAAACCGACAAGCTCCTCCTGGGCCCCCTGACTACGGAGATCATGAACACGTTCCACATCGGGGAAGACCTCATGGGGCTGGCTTCCACGGCCGCCCTGCTGGTGGGCCTCTTCCTCTACCCCCTCTGGGGATACCTCGCCGATCGCTTCGCCCGCCCTATGCTGATCGGGCTGGCTTCGTTCATCTGGGGCGCCACTACCTGGCTCAGCGCCATCGCCCCGACCTATCCTCTGTTCCTGATCACCCGCGCTTCCACCGGGATCGACGACAACGCCTACCCCGGCCTCTACAGCCTGATCTCCGACTATTTCGGCCCCCAGCTCCGGAGCCGCATCTACGGCTTCCTCCAGATGACCGGGCCCGTCGGATATCTCATGGGCGTCGCCCTCGCCCTCAGCCTCAAGGACCTCATCGGCTGGCGGGCGATCTACCTGATCACCGGCGCCCTGGGCATCCTGATGGCCCTGGTGATCTGGCGGACAGTCCGCGAGGTCCCCCGCGGGCGGAGCGAGCCGGAGCTCGCCGCCCTCGCGGAGATCCCCACCTACCGCTTTAACCTCGCCGAGGTCCGCACGCTGCTGCGCAAGCCCACCTTCCTCTTCCTGGTTACCCAGGGGTTCTTCGGCGTCTTTCCATGGAACGTGATCTCCTTCTGGTTCTTCCGCTATCTGGAGGTGGAACGGGGCTACAGCAACGCCCAGATCTTCGTGATCATGGCCTCCGCCGTGATCGTGATGTCCCTGGGATACCTGGCCGGCGGAGCGATGGGCGACTATCTGTTCCGACGGACGCTGCGCGGGCGTCTGATCGTCTCGATGGCCGGGGTGCTGGCCGGGGCAATCCTGCTGGCGATCACCATGTCCATCCCGCCCGCTGCCTTCGGCGCCTTCTGGGGGATGGTGATCCTCACCGCCTTCACCATCCCCCTCGCCGCCCCTAACGTCCTGGCCACGGTGTTCGACATCAGCCCGCCGGAGATCCGGAGCTCGGCCCAGGCGCTGGAATCGTTCATTGAGGGCAGCGGCGCCTCCCTGGCCCCGTTCCTCACCGGCCTGTTAGCGGTGCGGACCTCGCTGCACACGGCCATCCTGACGATCTGTGTGGGCACCTGGCTGGTGTGCGGGCTGCTCTTCGCCCTGGCCATCGCCTCGGCCCCACGGGATATCCTGGCGTTGCGGGCGGAGCTCCGCGCCCGCGCCGCCCAGGCCGCCCCGGGGTCCTGACCAGCCCGGGAAGGAGGGCACGCAGGCCCCTGGAAACCCCTCATCCCTCTCCCCCGCTGACTGTTTTCTATGCGCCCTGGTCTTGCCTGAGCCTGGAAGAGATGGAAGACCTGCGGATTTGACGGATACATTTTCGCGACGCTCTATGACTCGTAAAACCCGGGTGCGCCCAACCCGCGCTTTCGCCTGAGGCCGCTCCGCTGCGCGGCGCAGGCGAATCCAGTCACTCCTGCTCCAGCGGGTGGGGGCAAACCGCCGGAGGCGTCCGCTTCCCTCCTCGCCAATGCTTCCCATCCATGTCCACGCGGAACGCCTCCTCCCCGGCCGTTTCCATTCCCCGAGCTTGCCCCCAGCATTCGGCATCGATGCGCTGGAGCCCACCCCCCACCGTAGTGAGGTCCGGTGGGTCCGCAACCCCCTCGATGCCCAGGGCCACTCTTAGCGCCGGGCCATACGTTTTCCCCTCTCCCACCCATCCCCCCATAGGGAACGCTCCTCCGCCAGGGCCCCCAGCCGCCACATTCCCAGAATCGCCGCCAGTGGGTCAATCCACCTCCATCGGCTCCGGGGATCAGGAACCAGGGCGGTGATTCGAGCCGGAAGGCTTTCCGGAGGAACCGAAGCCCCCAACGCCCTCCCTCCACAGTGTCTCTTCTATAGAGAAAAGCCCTGGGAAGGGCGGTGAGGCCCCTGGCATGATTGCAGGAAATGTGATATACTCTGCCCCTGGTATCAGATCCCACACACCCTGGACCGGTTGGAGCGTGCCGGTGACGTGCCGGCTTCCGCCGGGAAGAAGGGGTGGCGGACCAAAACGCAAAAGGAGGAGCGCAAATGCCACTGGTTACGATGAAGGAACTGTTAGAAGCGGGGGTGCACTTCGGCCACAAGACGAACCGATGGCACCCCAAGATGAAGCCTTACATCTTCACCGAGCGGAACGGTGTCCACATCATTGACCTCCAGCAAACCATCCGCGCTCTGGAAAACACCTACGCCCTTGTTCGAGATCGGGTCGCCCATGGAGGGGTGATCCTGTTTGTGGGCACCAAGCGTCAGGCCCAGGAGACCATCGCGCTGGAGGCCCAGCGGTGCCAGATGCCCTATGTGAACTACCGCTGGCTGGGCGGCACCCTCACCAACTGGCGGACGATCCGGGAGCGGATCCGCTACTATGTCCAGCTGGATGAGATGATTCGCAATGGGGGGCTGGAGACGATGCCCAAAAAAGAGGCGATCCGTCTCCGCCGGAAATACGAAAAGATGCGCCTCAAATTTGAGGGCCTCCGGTCGCTGAAACGCCTTCCGGATATGTTGTTTGTGGTGGACACCATGCGGGAGGCCACCGCCATCCGGGAGGCGAATGCCCTCAATATCCCGGTGATCGCCATGGTGGATACCAACTGTGATCCGGACCCCATCGACCACATCATCCCGGCGAACGATGATGCCATTCGCTCGATCAAGCTGGTCACCCGCCTGATCGCCGATGCGGTGGTGGAGGGCCTCCAGCTGCGCGAGAAGATGGGTGTGCCTGAGGTGGTGGAGGAGGAGGTCGAGGAAGAGGTGCCGGTGCTGGAGCCGCGTCGCGTGTTTGAGGCGGAGGAGGAATTTGAAGAGGGCGAGGAGATGGCAGAGGTGGCGGAGGAGTTTGAAGAGCTGGAGCGCTGAGCATCGAAAACTCATTCGGAGGGAGGTTCCTTGAACATCACCGTGGACATGGTCAAGCGCCTTCGGGAGATGACGGGGGCCGGCATCCTGGATTGCCGCAAGGCCCTGGAGGAGACAGGAGGAGATTTTGAGAAGGCCATTGATTACCTGCGGGAGAAAGGCCTGGCGCGGGCGGCCCGGAAACTGGAGCGGACCGCCCGGGAAGGCCTGGTGGTGGCCTATGTGCACCCGGGCAATCGGGTGGGCGTGTTGCTGGAGCTGAACTGCGAGACGGATTTCGTCGCTCGCACCCCGGAGTTCCAGCAGCTGGCCCATGACCTGCTGCTCCAGATCGCGGCCGCCAACCCTCGCTATATCCGACGGGAGGACATCCCGGCGGAGGTTCTGGAGCATGAACGCCAGATCTATCTGAAAGAAGCTCTGAACGAGGGCAAGCCGCCTCATATTGCGGAAAAGATCGCGGAGAACCGCCTCAACCGGTTCATTCAGGAGGTTTGTCTTCTGGAACAGCCTTTCATCAAGGATGAGGATCGCACGGTGGGCCAGGTGATCATGGAGACGATCGCCCGGGTGGGTGAAAATATTGTGGTTCGCCGGTTCACCCGATATGAGCTTGGGGAGACCGTCGAGTAATCAAAGGCCGGGCCTGAGGCCCGGCCTTTGATTTAAAGGTTGGACTTTGGACAAACGGGCCGTCTGATTTCTCGTTCAGGCCCTTCCCTTGCGCGAGGCAAGCCCCTCCCCCCTTCCCCCCTCCCCGCGGCCCAAAGGGCCGCGGGGAGGGGGAAGTTGAATCCCCCATCCTGAGGAAAGGGAGGGGTTTGTCCAAAGTCCAGTTAAAGGAGACGATGGGGAAAATATCCTCTCGGTTTCTCTGAGGGAGGAAAAAGTGACCTCGATGTCTGGTCCCAAATATCGTCGGATTCTCCTGAAGCTGGGCGGGGAAGCCCTGGCAGGCCCTGGAGGATTCGGGATCAGCCCGGAACGTGCGACGGAGCTGGCCGCTCGAATTAAGGCCGTGAAGGAAATGGGGGTGGAGATCGCGATCGTCATCGGGGCCGGAAACCTGTGGCGGGGTCGCGATGGCATTGCTCATCGCATGGACCGGGCGACCGCGGATCAGATGGGCATGCTGGCCACGGTGATGAACGCGCTGGCCTTGCGCGATGCCCTGGAGCGCCTGGGAGTGCCTACCCGCGTCCAGACGGCGATCGAGATGCGAGCGATTGCGGAGCCTTACATTCGGCTGCGAGCCATCCGTCACCTCGAAAAGGGCCGTGTGGTGATCCTGGGGGCCGGAACCGGAAACCCCTACTTCACGACCGACACCGCCGCTGCCCTGCGGGCCATGGAGATCCATGCCGACGTCCTCATTAAGGCCACCAAGGTGGATGGGGTGTATGACGATGATCCGATGGTGAACCCGAACGCCCGCAAATTTGATAAACTAACATATATAGAGGCCCTGAACCTGCGCCTGAAAGTTCTGGACAGCACGGCCCTGTCTTTATGCATGGATCACAACCTGCCGATCATCGTCCTCGATCTGTGGCAGCCGGATAGCCTGGAGCGGGCGGTGAGGGGAGAGCCGGTCGGAACGCTCATCGACGGTTGAGTCGTGCAACTTGCGATCCGGGCGCCTTTGCGCAACAGGGGGATGGCCCTTTTTGAGGGCCGGATGGGCTGTCCATAGCAACCCGCCCAGCCCCTCAAATCCCCAGGGATGCGAAGTTAGGCGCTCGGGCAAGGGGACAGGCGGTTGCGCATGCGGACCCTCTGCCTCGAGGGGATTGGATTCCATCCTGGATGGAGGTGAGAATCCGCGATGATCCCGAAACAGGTCTTCCGGGATGCGGAAGAGCGGATGCGCAAGGCCATCCGGGTATTTGAAGACGAGCTAAAGGGCATCCGCACAGGGCGAGCTTCTCCTGCCCTGGTCGAGCGGATCCCGGTGGAATACTATGGGACCCAGGTTCCTCTGGAGCAACTGGCCATCATCCGGGCGCCTGAGCCCAATCTGTTGACCATCCAGCCCTACGACCCGAAGGCATTGCCGGAGATCGAGCGAGCGATCCTCAAATCTGATCTGGGGTTGACCCCCAGCAATGACGGACGGATCATCCGTCTGGTCCTGCCCAGGCTTACGGAACAGCGCCGGCAGGAGCTGGTCAAGCTGGTGCATAAGCGCCTGGAGGAGACGCGCATTGCTATCCGCAACATCCGGCGGGATGCGCTGGAGGAGCTTCGGACCCGCCACAAAAACAAAGAGATGTCTGACGACGAGCTGGAGGAGGCTCGGGAGGAGGTTCAGAAGCTCACCGATCGCTATATTGAGGAAGCGGAAAAGGTGGCTCAGGCCAAAGAGAAGGAAATCATGTCGTTCTGAGCAGCCCGCAGGGCGGCGGGCAGGAAACCGGCGGAAGCCGGGAAGGCCCGATCTCTGGCCGCCTTTCCAGCCTCGAGAGCCTGGCGCTGGCATGGACCCATATAACCTGGAGGGAAAGATTTGTGAAGCAGCAAAACAGTCAGCAAATGGAGCTGGCGTTAAAGATCCCGACCCATATCGCCATCATCATGGACGGCAACGGCCGATGGGCAAAGGCCCGGGGGCTACCCCGACTGGCCGGGCACCGGGCCGGGACAGAGAACCTGCGCCGGGTGATCGAGGCATGCGCCGATCTGGGTGTCCGGATCCTCACGATCTATGCGTTCTCCACCGAGAACTGGCGCCGTCCCCCCGATGAAGTGTATGGCCTGTTCAGCCTCCTGGAGCAGATGATCGATCGGGAGCTGGATAATCTGGATCGGAACGGCGTGCAGATCCGTCATCTGGGCAGCCTGGAGGGGGTGCCGGAGCGGCTCCAGCAGAAGATCCGAATGGCCATCGAGCGAACGAAGGGGAACTCCCGGCTGATTCTGTGCGTCGCTTTCAATTATGGCGGACGTCAGGAGATCGTCGAGGCGGTCCGCCGGATCATTGCCGATGGTGTCCCGCCGGAGGCGGTGGATGAATCCCTGATCTCCCGTTACCTGTATACGGCCGGGTTGCCGGATCCGGATCTCATCATCCGCACCAGCGGGGAGATGCGCCTGAGCAACTTCCTGCTGTGGCAGGCGGCTTACTCGGAGTTCTATGTGACC
The DNA here is from genome assembly GCA_016842045.1 of Candidatus Thermoflexus sinensis. GTDB lineage: Bacteria > Chloroflexota > Anaerolineae > Thermoflexales > Thermoflexaceae > Thermoflexus > Thermoflexus sinensis. Next base: position 7,613 of record JAEVEY010000168.1, read on the forward strand.
CCGGTTTACTGGCCGGACTTCGATCGGGAAGAGTTGCTGAAGGCGATCGAAGCCTACAGCCGGCGGGAGCGCCGTTTCGGACAGATCAGCGAGCAACTGGCCACTCATCATCCATCGCGTTAGCCGTGCTGCGTCAACGTCTCCTCGTTGCCCTCATTGCGATCCCCCTCCTGACCGCCCTGGTCCATCTGGGTGGATGGCTGTGGGCTGGAACGGTCAGTCTCATCCTGCTAACCGCGGCCTGGGAATACGCCCGCCTGGTCCAGCGGACGGGTTTCTCTCCTTCTCCGGTCTGGATGGGGCTGATGATCCTGGGCTTCCTGGGGGATGCGATGGCTGCCCCCCCAGGCTCCCGCGTGGCCGAGCTCATCCTCACGCTGGTCCCTCCCCTGGCTCTGGTATGGTTCTGGTGGGTCCGACGGACCGAGCATCCCATCGCGGATTGGGCGTTCACGGCAGCCGGAGGTCTCTATCTGGGGTGGTTGGGACGCTCGTTTGTCTGGCTCCGGAATCTTCCGGATCCTTACGGGCGCTGGTGGGTGGCTTTCGTCCTGTTCACCACCTGGGCGGCCGACACCGGCGCGTATCTGGTGGGTCGACAATGGGGCCGGCATCGGCTGGCTCCACAATGGAGTCCCGGTAAAACCTGGGAGGGATTCCTCGGTGGATGCCTGGCCGGCCTTCTGGTGGGCGCGATCCTGGGGTTCCTCATCGAGCTCGGCGTGGGGCCCGGAGCCCTGTTGGGGCTTCTGATCGGCAGCCTGGGGACCCTGGGAGACCTCTCCATTTCTGTTCTGAAGCGGCGAGCCGGGGTGAAGGATTCAGGGAATCTCTTCCCCGGGCATGGCGGCGTGCTGGATCGGCTGGATAGCCTGCTCTGGAGCGGCATGCTGGCTTACCTTTACGCGCACTGGATTCAGGGTTTCTGAGCCGTTCCGGTGAGGGGCTTTTCGGGGTCGGGAGGATTGTCTGCGCCAGCCTTCCCGGCCCTGAAAATTGCGGGTGGGCGAAGGGTGCAACCGGCTGGCCTGGAGTCTTCCGAAGCTAAACGCGGGCTGAAGGCCTTCCGATCCATTCCCCGAAAACGATATCCCTGTCGGATAGAGGGCGATGCGCGGCCTTTTGATCACCTTTGAGGGACCTGAGGGAAGCGGCAAAACGACGATGGCGCGCTGGCTCAGCGGCTTGCTCAGGGAGAAGGGGTATCGGGTGCTCTTCACCCGCGAGCCGGGTGGGACGCCGGTGGGTGAGGCCATCCGCGAGCTGCTTCACGCTCACGAGCACGCAGACATGAGCGCCCGGGCGGAAGCGCTTCTGTTCTGCGCCGCCCGGGCCCAGCTGGTCGAACGGGTGATCCGGCCCTTCCTGACGGAGGGAGGCATTGTGATCAGCGACCGGTATGCGGATTCGACCCTGGCCTATCAGGGTTACGGTCGGGGTCTGGACCTGGAGGAGCTGCGGCGTCTGAACCGGTTCGCGACCGGCGGCCTGGAGCCGGATCTCACGTTCCTGCTGGATATCGCGGTGGAACAGGGCCTGGCGCGCCGTCGGGTCTCCGGGGATGCCTGGACCCGCCTGGATGCTCTCGAGCTCTCTTTCCATCAACGGGTTCGGGAAGGATATCGAGCGATGGCAGCGGCAGAGCCCACCCGCTGGGTGGTGATCGATGCTTCCCAGCCGATAGAAGCGGTTCAGGCGGCGATCCTGAGCCATCTTCGAGAGCGCCTGGGCCTCCCGATTGAAGGATCATGAGGCTCGGAGGTTGTAAGAAGAGAGCTGTTCAGCTGACCCCACGCTCGACCTGCGAAGAGGGATTATGGGATCCGCAGGATCACCTTTCCGAAGACCCGACGGTCCTCCAGATATCGATGGGCTTCCGCTGCCTCCTCCAGGGGGAAGATCCGATCGATGACCGGGCGGAAAATCCCCTGTTCCACTCGCTCCATCACGGCCTGGAAATCCGCACGGGTAGCTCCGAAGGAGCCCAGGATCTCCGCCTCTTTGTAAAAGACCCCCCAGAGATCGGTCTCTCCCCATCGGCCGGTGGTCGACCCGCAGAACACCAGGCGGCCCCGGAAGGTCAGGGAGGCCACGCTCTCCTTCCAGGTATCCGAGCCCACGTGCTCAAATACGATGTCGACGCCCCGCCCTCCTGTCGCTTCCATCACAAGCAGGCTGAAGCGGGGGTGTTCGCGGTAATTGATCAACACATCGGCGCCCAGCGCCCGGGCCTTCTCCAGCTTTTCGTCGCTGCTCGCGGTGGCGATGACGCGGCATCCGAAGTGTTTGGCGATCTGGATGGCGGCCGTGCCGATGCCGCTGCCGGCCGCCAGCACCAGCACGGTTTCCCCGGGCCGGATGCGCGCCCGGCTCACCAGCATATGCCATGCGGTCCCAAAGGCGGCCTGGATGGCCGCGGCCGCCTCATACGAGGTGTTCGGCCCGAGGGGCATCAGATTGGCGGCGGGGGCTACCATATACTCGGCATATCCCCCCCAGCGATCGACCCCGAGGATTTTCCGCCGCTGGCACAGGTTATCCATCCCGGCCCGGCAGAACTCGCACTCCCCGCATACGATGAAAGCGCCGACCAGCACCCGATCTCCCACTTTCCATCCAGTTACCCCCTCGCCGAGGGCCGCGATCTCCCCAGCGGGCTCCAGACCCAGGATGTGGGGAAGTTTGGCTTTGCGGCCCTGCGCGCCGGCCCGTGTGTACAGGTCGAGATGATTCAGGCCGCAGGCATAGACCCGCACCAGCACCTCTCCCGGCCCTGGCACCGGGGTAGGCACCTCTTCCACCTGCAGGACCTCCGGTCCTCCACGTCGTCGCATCACAACGGCTTTCATGGAACCTCCAGCTATCAGGGTTTATTGAATTTCGTCCGTGCCCCAGGGAGGAAAAGGAGGGAGGAATAGGGTCCCCTCACTCGAAAGGCAGGACTGGCAGGAGAGGGTTTCTGGATCAGGCCGTGCGAACCCGATAACGCCCCGGCTCGATCGTCACAAAGGTATTCTCGAGAGAGCGCCATCTGGAATGAAGGTCTTGAAAGGATTTTGGGGGTGGGTGGGGCCGCCTTCGGCGGCCCCACCCACCCCCAATCCCCCATCCTGAGGAAAGGGAGGAGTTTGTCCAAAGTCCAGTTTCAAGATCAGCGAGGGCGCGAATAATCGCCCGGATCGGAATGCGCGTGCCCCTGATCACCGGAGCACCACCGGCCACTTTCAGGGCTCACCTCAATTCCGGGCGCGATCTCCTGCCGCTGAGCGGGCATCCTGTTCTCCCTGCTTTCAGGTTTCAACTGACGCTTGACCTGCCCTCATTCTATCACATCCGTTCCTCGAATATCACACGAGGGAACCACCTCCTATCCACGTGATGAAGCCTTTCAGGCCCTGCGGTCTCCAGGCGCTCCAGCAGGCGGCGCGCATCCTCCCGCAGACGTGCCACGTCAATTCCCTGACAGCGATCCGGCGCGCGGGAAAGGTGGGCCAGGCCGCGCCGCAGCATCTTCAGCGCGCCTGCGTAGTTGCCTCGCTGGATCTGATAGCACGCCACGCCGATTTGCAGGATGCCCTGATAGATCTCGCGAACCGGGCGGGTCTCCGCGCGCCAGGCGTGTTCCAGGATCTCATGCTGCTCGAAATACTCTCCGGCGTTGAACTGCTCCAGGCCTTTCCGGATCTCCTCGGGCATGGGTTCATTACAACACGGCCATTCCTCGCTCATGGATGATTCACTCCGCCTGAAGGGCTGGGAAATCGATCAGGCGATGCGGCGCGGAATGATCACATACCCATCGCGCAGATCGCCGATTTGCTCGTATCCGACCGGCCCATGGAACCACGCGTAACCGGCCACATAAGCGCAGAAGGCGGCGTCCAGTCGATCCTCCCATGCCTTTAAGGCTCGTCGGGTTTGGCCCCTCAACAGAGGGAACCGCCAGGCCTCCGGCCAGCGGAGAGGGGGATGGAAATGTTCTAAAGCGAGCAACTGGCGATGCCATCGGCGCAACCCCCGGATCCATGGACCCCGGCTCAATCGTTTATAGCGAATGATCCGCTGGAGGCCAAACAGGACGATCGCCGCGGGATGGGGGAAGACCTCGATCACCGCGCGAATCCGGGCCCGTGGAGCAGGGGGCGGTTGTAAAACGAACCCCCAGGCCATGAGAGCCTGGGCCAGGGCTTCCCCCCGCAGGCCACCGAAGGAGCGGAGCCAGCGACGGTTCACCGGATAGCCCCCTGCATGGTGGCGTCCGAACCGGGAGGCGATCCACCGATCGCAGGGCCGCGACCCCTCTTCGTTCGGGACGATCAGCGGCGCATCGATCCCGATGATGCATGGACCTTCCCGATAGGGGGCCAGGAAATCCAGGATCTCCGCGTCGGAGCCCAGATCATCCGCCCATGCTTCTATTTCCCAGCGATCATCCTCCCAGCGAAGCACCACCGCGGCCGTTGGGTTCCGGGGAGACCAGGCCAGATCCACGCCAACCGCCCACAAATAGGCCTCCCTTCCTGGGGTTTTATGTTCTCTCCCGGTAGGGATGCAACCCGGCCCCATTCGGGTCGGAGCTTTTGCGAAGACGGAAGGGCCCTACCCCCTTCCCATGGAAGGCCATGTCTATGCCCGTCAATGCGGGTGTCCTCTACAGGCAGGCTATCGCTGGCAGACGGGGCAGAAGTAGGCGCTGCGGCCCTGAAGGACCTGACGGACGATGGGAGTTCCACAACGGAAACACGGCCGCCCCGCGCGCCCGTAAACCCGCAGATAGCGTTGATGCGCTCCGCTGCTTCCCTCCGGCCGGCGATACCACTGAATGGTGGTCCCGTGATGGCGCAGGCCAGCGAGGAGGGCCTCCCGGATGCCCTTCCACAGGCGCCGGATCTCCTCGCCGTTGAGGGAAGCCGCGGAGCGCATCGGATGCAGGCCCGCTCGCCAGAGCGCCTCGTCCGCGTAGATGTTCCCGATCCCGGCCATCACCGATTGATTCAGAAGCAGCGCTTTCAGGCGTCCCCGGCGGCCGGCGAGCTGCCGGGCGAGATCCTCGGGCCGGAACCGGGGATCCAGCGGCTCCGGCCCCAGGGGCCGGAAAAAAGGCTCCGGATCGGGGACCCAATAGAGACGGCCGAACTTGCGGAGATCCTGGAACCGGAGGATGCGCCCATCATCCATCACGAAATCGGCCCGGGCATGAGGATCGGGTTCGGACATGGGGAGCAGAAACAGGCGGCCGGTCATTTTCAGGTGGACCAGCCATGCCCCATGGTCCAGGACGAACCAGAGGAATTTGCCTCGCCGGCGGACCTCCCGGATGATCCGTCCTTTCATCCGCCGGATGAACGCGCGTGGAGAGGGAGTGGCCACACATCCAGGCCAGTGCAGGATCACGTCGTCGATCCGGCGCCCCGTCACCTGAGGACGCAGTTCCTGGACCAGTGTCTCGACTTCAGGAAGCTCCGGCATCGCTTGCACCCCGTTTATGGTGGTCTCCCTCTTCGGTGCGGCTCAATCGGGATGGCCAGCGGGACAGCCCCACAAAGCCCTCCGGATCGAAGGCGACCCGATCTTCAAAGCCCCCCATCGTTACGTTGATGATTTCAGCCCACCAGCGGGACCTCGAGCAGGGGGAACGATTCGCCAATCCCTCGAGCCTGCGCCCGTTCATAGACCAGGGCCGCGACGGCCACGTCTTCCAGGGCGACGCCCAGGGATTTAAAGAGCGTGATCTGATCCGGATGCGTGCGCCGTACCCGCCCCGTCACAACGTCTTTCAATTCGTGGATCTGTTCCCATTGTAACCGCCCCCGCTCCAGGGGCTCCAGGAAATCGCCTGCCTCGATTTTCCCCTGATCCCGCGCATCGATGACGATCAGATCCGCTCGGGTGACTGCTTCCTCATCAAGCTCCCGACGGATCAACGCGTTGGAGCCGGCGGCGTTGATATGCATCCCCGGCCGTACCCAGGCACCCCGCAGGACCGGCTCCCGGGCGGAGGTGATCGTGATCAGGATGTCCGCCCCTTCCGCGACAGCTTCCGGTCGATCCACTGCCCGCACCGGGATCCCCAGCGTTTCAGCCATGCGGCGGGCGAACGCTTCCCGACGCTCCCGGGTCGGGCTGTAGACCCGGGCTTCCTCGATGGTCCGGACTGCGCAGACGGCCATCAACTGGGTGGCCGCCTGGCGCCCTGTCCCATACATCCCCACGATTCGAGCATCGGGACGGGCGAGGTAGCGCGTGGCGAGGCCGGTGGCTGCCCCCGTCCGCAGGCGGCCCAGCATATCGGCCTCCATCAGGGCGACCAGCGCTCCGCTCTCACTGTCGAACAACAACACCACGAAACGGGCCTGTCCACCGACGGTCGTGTAGGCCTTCAGACCGACGTAACCGATCCCGGGACCCCCCGCGGCCATTACGTGGAGGGCGCCGCGGGGCCAGCGAACGCGGGAGCGGGGCACATATGTGACCTGACCCTCCGCCTGGACCCGGAAGGCCTGCTCCAGCGCCTCGATGGCGTCGGAGATCGACAGCAACGTCCGCACATCCTCCTCACGAAGCAAAAGCGGCATTCAGGCTCCTCCATCCTGAGGTTGGAAGGGGTGGAGCGGGCAGCGGAGCCGCCCGCCATCCCCTGTGACTTACCCTGTCAAGGCATTCCCCGTTCGCGAATGAATGGCAGCATGGCCGGCATGGTCTATCGAGTAGAATAATGTAAAACATCCACCCCGCTCCGGGAGCTTCCTGCGTGCTTTCGAATTCTACCAGGATTCGAATCGCCCTGAACGCCCAGCTGCTGGCCGGCGAGGCGTCCTATCGGAGCGCCGGGATCCATCGTTACATCTATGAGGTCCTGCGGCGCCTTCCCCAGGCCGCTCCGGATATCGCTTTCACGGCGTTCATCGGACCACGATCTCTTGCCCCAGAGGCAGCGGGGATCCGCTGGGTCCGAGCGACCTGGCCCACTCATCGGCCGGCGATCCGGATCCTGTGGGAACAGCTGGTCTTCCCGCTTCTTCTCGCCCGGGAAGAGTGGAGCATGCTCCATGCCATGGCCTTTGTAGCGCCGCTGGCGGTCCGCCTGCCGGTGGTGGTCACGGTATACGATCTGAGCTTCGTTCACCATCCGGAGGCTTTCCGCACGTGGAATCGGATCTATCTGCGCCTGTTCACCCGTCTGACATGCCGGCGCGCGGCGGGGATCCTGACGATCTCTCAGGCAACCCGGGAAGATTTGATCCGCCTCTGGAGGCTTCCCCCTGAACGGATTGGGGTGGCCTATCCGGGGGTGGATCCCCGCTTCCGGCCGTTGCCGGAGGAGGAAGTGGCCGCGTTCCGGGCCCGATATGGCCTGCCGGATCGGTTTATCCTTTATGTTGGGACGCTGGAGCCGCGAAAGAACCTGGAGGTCCTGTTAGAGGCCATCGCCCGGTTGTCCCCGCCCGTTCCGCTGATCCTGGTGGGAGGGCGAGGCTGGAAGCCGGCTTTCCTTTACCGGCTGCGAGCGCTGGAACGAGAAGGCCGGGCGCGATGGATTGGATTCGTGCCGGATGCGGAGCTCCCGCTCTGGTATAATGCGGCCACTCTCTTTGCTTATCCATCCCGATATGAAGGGTTCGGGATGCCTCCCCTGGAGGCGATGGCCTGTGGAACCCCGGTGATCGTCGCCCGGGCCTCCGCCCTTCCGGAGGTGGTTGGGGAGGCGGGCCTCCAGATCGATCCCGGGGATGTGGAGGGCTGGACAGAAGGGATCCGGATGCTGTTGCACGATGTCGGACTCCGGGAAGCATTGCGGGCTCGAGGCCTGGCGCGCGCCCAGCGGTTTACATGGGAAGAGACCGCGCAGGCCATTGTGAGGTTTTATAATAATCTGCTGTGCAATCAGCCGCTTCCCTCGATTCCTTAAGTCCGTGAGGATGCTCGCAGGAAAAATCCGGGCGGTGCGGGGTGGAAGGGCCGACGGCTTCGAGCCCGGCCTTCCGGGCTTCATAAAATAAAATCTTTATCGATGAGGGAATCCCGTTCAATGATGGATCGAAGGATCCCGCGGTGGTGGCGATGGACTCGAATCGGCCTGGACCTGATTGTGATCCAGGCCGCTTTCGTGCTGGCTTATTTAATGCGCTACCGCTGGGAGTGGTTCCGGGAAATCACGTTCGACGCCCCATTTTCCGCTTACATTCCCTTCCAGATCGCCTGGACCGTTCTCCTGGTGCTGCTGTTCCGCCTGGATCGGGTGTATCCCCCCCAGATGGGGGCACCGTGGCTGGAGGAGATGTATCGCATCCTGAACGCAGTGGCCAAGAGCACCCTGGTGCTGATGGCGGTGGTGTTCTTCTCCCAGTCGCTTTTCTACTCCCGGTTGATGTTCCTGGAAGCCGCTCTGCTGGTGGTCCTGCTGTTAGGGGCCCTGCGGTTTTTCGAAAGCCGGGTGGAGCGGATGATGCGCCGACGGGGTATCGGTGTGGTGCGGGCGTTGATCGTGGGGGCAGGGGATCTGGGGAGAGCGGTAATGCGGGCGGCCCTGGCCCGGCCGGAGCTGGGATATCGGATCGTGGGGTTCGTGGACGATGACCCGGAGAAGGCCCGCACGGATATCGGCCCTTTCCGCGCGCGAGGCACCCTCGATGATCTGCCGAGGGTGTTGCGGGAAGAGGGGGTGGATGAGGTCATCATCACCCTTCCCCTGGCTTTCTATGATCGGATTCAGGAGGTGGTCCAGCGCTGCGAAGCTCATCGGATCCCGGTGCGGGTCGTCCCGGATCCTTTCCAGCTGACCCTGAGCCGCCTGGATGTGCGGGATCTGGATGGGATCCCACTGATCGGCGTTCGGGAGGCGCGTTTCTCTCCCTGGCAGTTCCGCGTCAAGCGGACGATGGATCTGATCCTGGCCACCCTTCTGCTTCTTCTTTCCGCTCCGCTCATGGCACTCATCGCCCTGGCCATCAAGCTGGACTCCCCGGGCCCGGTGATCTTCCGACAGGTGCGGGTGGGAAAGGATGGGCGGCTGTTCACCATGTATAAGTTCCGGACCATGCGGGTCGGGGCGGAGCAGGAGCAGGAGCGGTTGCGGGCTTTGAATGAGGCCAGCGGGCCGCTCTTCAAGATCCGCAACGACCCACGGGTCACGCGGGTCGGGCGGATCCTTCGACGGCTTAGCCTGGATGAGCTGCCGCAGCTGATCAATGTGCTGAGGGGGGAGATGAGCCTGGTCGGGCCGCGCCCGCCGGTGCCTTCCGAAGTGGAGGCCTACAAGCCCTGGCAGCGCCAGCGGCTGGCCGCGGTCCCCGGCATGACAGGCCTGTGGCAGATCTCCGGCCGCAGCGATCTCACGTTTGATGAGATGTGTCTGCTGGACATCTACTACATTGAGAACTGGTCGCCGCTGCTGGATCTGGAGATCATGCTCCGCACGATCCCCCG
>JAEVEY010000031.1 GCA_016842045.1 Candidatus Thermoflexus sinensis
TCCGCCCGGATGCGATCGCGCTCCTCCCCGGAGATCCATCCCTCCGCTGCCAGGGCTTCCAGCAGATCCGTCAGCGTGACCACGGCGTGGACCCGGTAGTTAGCGGCCTCCAGCTCCTGTCGCCCCCCTTGCTCCCGATCCACCAGGACTACGATATCGGTGACGCGCAGTCCTGCTTCCTCCAGGACCTGGATGGCCTCCCGCTTGCTGGCCCCTGTGGTCAGCACGTCGTCCAGGACTACCACAGTCTCCCCGGGCTGGAAGTCGCCTTCGATCCGCTGGGCGGTGCCGTAGGTCTTGGCCTCCTTCCGCGGATAGATCAGCGGGCGACCCGTTCGAAGGGAAACCGCCGTTCCAATTGGAAGGGCCGCGTAAGGAAGCGCCGCCAGCCGGTCGAAAGCCAGCCCCTCCAGAAGGGCGGCGTAAAGGCCCGCGATGGCCTCCAGGATTTGGGGGAATGTCACCAGCCGCCGCAGGTCCAGGTAGATGGGCGAGCGCTGCCCGGATTTGAGAACGAAATCCCCGAAACGGATGCAGCCGGTTTCATACAGCCACCGGGCCAGGAGGCGGGCGGAGGCCGCCGGCGACGGCTCCGCCGCGCTCCCGCGAGCGCGCTCCAGAAGGGATCGGGCGGCCCCACCGGGATCGGACGCTTCCAGGATCTCGCGGGAAGCAGCGATCAGGGCGGGAGGACCGGCCAGGGTGATCACCGCCGCCGGATCGCCTCCCTGGGGGCCGATCCCGGGGATCAGGAACCAGCGGTCAGGAGCCAGGCGGCGCAGGGCGGCCAGCGCATGGGGCACGGTCGCCCCCACCACGAAGCCAATCCGCTCGCCTCCGGGCCAGCGGAGGACCTGCCGGGCCAGGGCCTGATAGAGAGGCTCCCCTCCGACCGGCAGCTCCTGCACGGCCTCCGCGCCCGGATTCGAGGTCCGGATCAGGAGGAAGATCCCCCGGTCCTGACGCTCCAGAAATGGGCGCAATGCTTCCGGTCCGAGGAAGGGGTTCAGGGTCACCGCATCGGCGCGGAGGATGTCGAAGGCGAACTGCGCGTAGGCCTCCGCCGTCCATCCGATGTCCCCAAACTTTCCATCCAGGATCACCGGGATCTCCGGGGGGATCGCCGCCCGGACCGCACGCAGGGTCTCCAGGCCGGAGGGGCCCAGCGACAGGTAGAACGCCAGATTGGGCTTATAGGCCGCGGCGACCTCCGCCGTCGCCTCGATGATCCAGCGCAGGAAAGCCAGGGCCGGATCCGGGTGCCGATGCGCCCAGGCCGGAAGGCGGGCGGGCACCGGATCCAGCCCGACACACAGCCCCAGGCGGGTTCCATGGGTGCGCTCGTGGAGGCGTTCGAAGCATCCCATCGTCTGCTCCCATCTCATGCCTTGCCCAGCACCGCAGCCAGCAGGGCCATGCGGATGTAGAGACCATTGGCCACCTGGCGGAAGTAAGCCGCCCGTGGGTCCCGATCCACAGCCGGGTTGATCTCCCCGACGCGGGGCAGCGGATGCATCACGATCATCCGCTCCTTGGCCCGCTTCATGAGCTCCGGCGTGATCACATAGTAGTTCTTCACCTGTTCGTAGGCGTTGAGATCGGTGAAGCGCTCCTTCTGCACCCGGGTCACATAAAGCACATCCACGTCCTCGATCACATCCGCCACATCGTAGGTCTCATACACCCGGATCCCTTTCGCGCGCACTTCATTCATCAGGTCAAGGGGCAGGCGCAGGATCTCCGGTGACACGAAGGAGAGACGGACGTCATACATCGTGAGCAACCTGGTGAGGGAATGCACCGTGCGCCCGAAGCGGAGATCCCCGACCATCGCGATATGGAGGCCATCGATGCGGCCCAGCTCCTCCTGGATGGTGAAGAGATCCAGGAGCGCCTGGGTGGGGTGCTCCCCGATGCCGTCGCCGGCGTTGATCACCGGCACCTCCGCCACTTCGGCGGCGATCTTCGCCGCACCTACCTCGGGATGGCGCAGCACGATCACATCCGAATACTGCTCCAGGGTTTTGATCGTATCCTCCAGGGATTCGCCCTTGGCCACCGAGGAGAACTGGACGCCCTGGGTGATCGGGATGACGCTCCCGCCCAGGCGCTCCATCGCCGCGATGAACGAGGAGCTGGTTCGGGTGCTGGGCTCGTAGAAGACGCAGGCCATCACGTAGCCCTTGAGGAGGTCACAGGCGCCCACCCGGCGGACCAGCTCCCGCATCTCCTCGGCGACATCGAAGAGATAGGCCAGGTTCTCCCGATTGAACTGGGAGACCGAGAGGATATCCTGCATGTAGAAGCCGTTGTGCGGGTTGACCGGCTCCCGCTGGATCGAGCCATCGAACTGGAACAGACGTGGACGTGTCACCATCGTTCACCTCCCGACTCAGGATAAGGAAGTTTGAAGCAGGGTGGACCGCTGAAGATAACCTGTTCTACCCCAACCGATTGTTCTCCTTGCGTAAGGGGCGGCGCACTTCTGGCGCGCCGCCCCTTACGCGGCAGATCTTCCGGAGGAATCCGGACCGGCGAACAGCACGCGCCCGGAGCCCGGAGGCGCGTGGATCCTCCCATCCTCGAAGACCACCCGGCCCCACAGGACAGTGCGGCGCACCCGTGCCCGCACGGCCATTCCCTCGAAAGGGGTCCACCCGCAACGGGTGAAGAGCCCTTCCCGGGAGAGCGTCCACGGCCCTCCCCACTCAACCTCCACCCAGGTCTGCGGCGGCTCCAGGAGGCCATAGATTCGCCGCGGTCCCGTAGCGGTGAGCCGGATGGCCTCCTCCAGGGACAGGCGGCCTTCGGCGACGGCGGTGAGCAACAGCGGCAGCATCGTCTCCAGGCCCGGCACCCCGGGTGGGGGATGCGAGCTCTGTTTTTCCTCGATGGTATGCGGGGCATGGTCGGTCGCCACCGCATCGATCACCGGGAGGTTCGCCCAGAGCGCTTCCTGATCGGCCCGTGTGGCCAGCGGCGGCCGCATGTGGCCGAACGGGCCGAGGCGGGGGAGATCTTCCTCTGTCAGGAACAGATGATGAGGCGTGACCTCGCAGGTAACCGGGAGCCCCCGCTCCTTCGCCCGGCGGATCAGAAGGATCTCCTCCCGGCGGCTGATGTGGCAGAAGTGAACCGGCTGGCGGAAGAGCGCCACCAGTCCCAGCACCATCGCCACGGTCCGCCCTTCCGCGTGGACGGCGATGGGGCGGGGGCCGGGCCAGCTCTGGAAATGGCGCAGGATGGCGGGCAGCGCCTCCAGCCGTAGCGGGCCATAGGTCTCATCCAGGTAGAGCTTCAACCCGGCCGCCCGCGGGGCGAGGGCCGCGGCGATCTCGGGGTTCTCCGGCGTGCCCCCGACGAAGAGACCCACCTCGCAGCGCGCCTTCGCCTGAGCCTGCTGCATGGCCTCCTGGAAAGTCGCGGGATCCACGAGGGGCGGGCGGGTGTTGGGCATCGCCAGCACCGTGACCACCCCACCGGCCAGCGCCGCCGCCGTCCCGCTCGCGAAGTCCTCTTTATGCGTGTCTCCGGGTTCCCGCAGGTGCACATGGATATCCGCCGCGCCGGGCAGGCGAACGAGGCTCATTCGGGTTCCTCCAGTGAACGGATGTGGGGGACCGATCGAAATCGCCGGAGGTGCCTCTGGCCGGCTCTCACCTCCCAACCCTGATGTCCAGAGTCCGGCACAGTGCATGCAGGCGCAAAAGAGGGAAGGGCGAAACCTGGCAAGGGCTGGGAGCGGGATCCTTTCGCAGTGGGATATAAAAAAGCACCGGGGGCGAGCTCGCCAACCCGGTGCCTGGAAAGCACACACTCTGCCCCATCGGGGGATGGGATCCGATGGGGCCTTCGAGATCGAATCTGGGAGGAGAACCTGAAGAAGTCCCGGCCCATGCCGGGATTCTATGTTGCCATAAGGAGGGCGATTTGTCAAACTGGGAGGACAGGGAGCCCGATTCCCTTCGAACCTTCCGCGGGGCTTTGGGAGGACGAGGCCCTCAAGGCGAAGCGCCCGTTCTGGGCGTTCGCAAAAAGAACGGGCACGACGCGCCCTACTACTGCTCCCTCCAGATTTGATTTTTAGTTTTGGTCCCCTGGGGGTTTGGGGGCGAGCCGGGCGCCGAAGGCGCCCGGCTCGCCCTCAAAATCTCTTTTATCCCCCCTCCCCACGGCCCAAAGGGCCGTGGGGAGGGGGGATAATGGGGGGTGGGGCCATTGGCCCACACCCTCTTATATCCTCAAAACAAATCTGGACGAAGCACTACGAACAGGAAGGCCCTGTTTGTAGTAGGGCATGGAGCAAAGCGGAGTGCCCGTCACAGGCGTTCCCAAAAAGAGAACGGGCACTTACGTGCCCTGCTACGAACGGAAAACCCTTTGGGAATCCGGAGGCGCTGATGTTTGCCCTACGCTGGCTTCGCTTTCAGGAGGCGTTGCGCCGGGAGGGCATTGAGCTCGCCGCCCTAATCCCCGGCGCCAATCTGTTCTACCTTACCGGCCTTTCGTTCCACCGGATGGAGCGGCCCATCGTGGCGCTTTTCCCCATAGAGGGCGATCCGGCGCTCATCCTCCCATCCTTCGAGATCGAGAAAGCGCAGGCCGCGCCGATCCCCTGGCGTTTCTTCTCTTACACGGATGAAGAGGGGCCAGTTTCGGCCTTTCAGAGGGCCGCGGAAACCCTGGGCGTATCCGGGCGTCCCATCGCTGTTGAAACCCTGGCGATGCGGGTGATGGAATGGTCCCTGCTGGCTCAGGCCTTCCGGGCTTCGGAGCCCATCCCGGCGGAGCCGTTGCTCGCACGGCTCCGGATGATCAAGGGGCCGGAGGAGATCGCTGCGATGCGACGGGCGGTCGCGGTGGCTGAGGAGGCGCTCCGGATGTGGCTCCCTCAGATCCGGATCGGGATGACCGAGCGGGAGGCAGCCCGTCGGCTCATCCAGGCGTGCTTTGCCGCGGGAGCCGACGCGCTGGCCTTTGAGCCAATCGTGGTGGCTGGCCCCTCCACCGCGCTGCCCCACGCCACCCCATCCGATCGCCCGATGGAGCGGGGGGAGTTGATGCTTGTGGACTTCGGAGTGGTCGTGGATGGTTACGTCTCGGATCTGACGCGGACCTTCGCCCTGGGGGAGCCGGATCCTGTGTGGGATCGGATCTACGAGGTGGTTCGGGAAGCGAACGCGGCGGGCCGGGCGGCGGTGCGGCCAGGGATCCCGGCGGAGGCCGTGGATCGGGCCGCCCGCGCGGTCATCGAAGCCGCCGGCTACGGGGCGTATTTCATCCACCGCACCGGCCACGGGCTCGGGCTGGAGGTCCACGAGCCGCCTTATATCGTGGCCGGGAACGCCACCCTCCTGCAACCGGGTATGACCTTCACGATCGAGCCGGGGATCTATCTCCCCGGGAAAGGGGGCGTTCGCATCGAAGATGACGTGGTGGTCACCGAAACCGGAGGCGAATCCCTGACCGCGTTCCCCCGGGAGTTGATGCGGATTGGGGAATCCCATGATTCATGAAGATCAGTGGCATAAGTTATAATAAGTTTGGCGGCTCCTTGAAGAGGTAATTGTGGGACTGGGCTGAAGGCCCTGGTCCAGATCCCACGTGGAAAATTCTCACGCCCCACCGGATCGTGAGGAGGGGCAAAAAATCGGGCCACTTACCATGTCAACATCACCAATATAAGGATTATGGACATAGAGAGGGCTCGAATTTTTCGCCAGGAGATAAAAATGAAAGTAACCGTTCGAAGAGGTGCGTCGGGCGTTATAAATCTCCCCGAATCTTTAATGAAAGCATTGGGTCTACAAGATGGAGATCTCATCCATGTTACGGTCGGCGCGGGGGCTTTACGTCTGACGCGGCTCAGTCGTTTCCTGGAGTTGCGTGGCGTGCTGGGCGACGATGAGGAATTCGATCGCGCGATGGAGTTCATCCAAGAGGCATGGAAGCAATGGGCCTCGAGGCCATCTGCTTAGATACGGATGTGCTGATTGCCTATCTCAAAGGGCGAGGACCCGGGAGCTTCAGCGGTGGCCCGGGCAGTCCAGGAGTATGTTTGTCATATAACAGCTATTACCGTTTATGAGCTCATCTTCGGTTTGGCCAGGGCACGAAAGACAGTTGGCGAGGAAGATCTGTTGGGCCCACTGAATATTCTACCCCTTGACGAAGCAGCTGCGCGAAGGGCTGCCCATTTGCATGCTCTGCTCATTCGCCGCAATGAAGATATCGGTGTTAAGGATGTGCTGATTGCCGCGATTTGCCTGGAGCATTCCTTGCCTTTGCTGACCTCGAATGAGCGGCATTTCTCCCGCGTTCCCGGCTTGAATGTTCTGACGCCTCAGGAGCTCCTGGCCTTTTATTAATAGGAGTTACGCAGTTCGGGGCTCGCGAGAAGAGGTAGAATGGCCCCACCCCCTTGATCCCCCCTCCCCACGGCCCTTTCATCGGTCAGTATGTCTTCATTGTCTGGCTGAAGACCGTTGCAGAAGGATCGGCAAATACAACCGCCATGGCTTCACCCACGCCCATCCCTCCACCTCGTAAACGCCTCCGAAGGCGTCCTCCGCCCGCAGGGTGAGGCGGTCCCTGTGGTCGCTCAGGGTTCGAGGAGTCCCTACGCCGAACCACCGGATGGCCTCCCCGGCCGGCAGGATGCCGCTCCAGGTTCCCACTCCCGGGAAAGGTTGTTGCGGGGTTCCGATCGTGGCCGTAAAGGCCGTGTTCTGCCAGGACAGCGGGAAGGTCGCGGTGAGAACCAGCGGGAGGGAGAAGGCGCTCTCATTGTGCACCGCCCACGGGACGGTGAGAGGCACTCCGGAGCGGGCGTTCAGGATCATGGGCACCGGGAAGAGCGAGAGGGATGGGACCTCGAGGCCTGCCGGCTCCACAATTCGCAACGGCCAGACGCCATCCGTTCCTTCCAGAACCACAGGAACCCAACCCGGAGGCCCCTCCAGGGTCATCGCTGCCGTCAGGACCTGAGGCGCGCGCACGATCCCCCGCCAGCCGGGCAGCGTCGGGTCGAAGGTCCATCCCAGCGAGCTTTCCGGCGCCCGAATCGTCCAGGTGGTCGGGACGGTGAGCTGGAGCGAGACGGTGGCGGGCGCGGATTCCTCACCCGCGAGGTAAGTGACATACACGGCCACCGCCCATCGGCCTTCCCGGTATTCCACCTGCATTGTGGTTTTCCCCAGCGGTCCGAGATCGGAGAGGATCCGAAGCAATGCCTCGGCCTGCAGCGGCTCCGGCAGGCCCTCGAGGCCCAGGGTGGAGAAGAAAACGCGGCCCGGGCCCTCCGAACGGATCACGGCGATGGGCCGGCCATGCTCGCCGCGCCAGACGGGCGTGGCATCGGACACGGGTTCCAGGGCATCCATCCAGTTGGTGTAGGGCAGATGGATCGTCCAGCGGGGGAACCCACGGCCGATGGGGGAGAGCGGGCTGGGGAGCCCCATAGTGGCCGTCAGCCCCTCATCGTGAGCCTCCACCCCCAGGACGTTCGCAAAGGTCCATGGCCGGTTGTAGACCAGCAATGTATACAGGTAATCCTGAGAGAAGAAAGCCAGGCGCCCTCCCCGGCGCAGGAAGTCCAGCAGACGCTGTTCCTCTTCCTCCGACAGCGGATCGAACCAGTCGTAGCCGGTGAACCAGATGATCCCCTCATAGCGCGCGAGATCGGCCTCGGTGGGGGATCCATTCCCGTAGTAGCCGCTGACCCGCCAGCGATCGAACGAGAGCCCGGCAGCGGCCAGGGCGCGGCGGTAGGATTCCCCGACCTCGAACCAGCGGTCGTCCTCCACCAGCAGGAAGGGTGCAGGCGTCTTCAGGTGCCAGACAGCTGGGATAGTCAGAGTGGGCGAGAGGGCGGAACGGGCGGTAACGGTGATCGTGGCCCGGACATCCCGGGGAAGCCCATCCGGGACGGTCACTGTCAGCGTGAGGGTGTCCCTGGCGCATGGTCCCAGGGTCATGGTGGAGGGGATCAGCGTCACGGGCCATCCACCCCCCTCGATCTCAAAGGACACCGTGTCCGTGGCGACCTCGCTGAGGTTCTGAAGGGTGGCGGCGAAAACGACCTGGGTGGCGGTGGGGACCACCCGCTCCGTGAGGACGGGATCCCAGCGAAGGCCCCAGGGGCGCGGAGGCGCCTGGAAAGCGCGGAGCGCCCGCTCGAGGAGCTCCCCTCGAATTTCACGGTCCGGGATCCCCTCCAGTCCGAAGGCGAAGACCATCCCCCGATAGGGTCGGCAGAGGCCTGCTGCGGTTACCGCTCCGCCGTCGTCCAGGTAATCCATGGGCCGATCGATGAGGGGATCCGCCGGCCCGATCTCGTCGGGCGCGATCTGGTTCATCGCGCCGCCCTCCCCGCGGATCGCTGTCTCGATCCCGGCGAAAGGCCCATCCAGGGCGCCGGTGACGGTGAAGATCCCGGTGGAATCCCGCACATAGCGCGTCCCTAACAGCTCCCGCAGGTAGGGGGCATATAGCAACCCGCTTCCCCCATCGTCCCAGAACGCCACATCCTGGCCGCTGATCAGCAGGTGGCCTCCTCCCCGCAGGAAGAAGGTCAGCGCCCGGTCCGCCCCAATATAGCCCGGCGAATCGAAGGGCGAGGACCACACGACCAGATCGTAGGCGGCCAGTGTGGAGGTCAGGGGCGGAACCGGTGGATAGCCAATTCGATACTCATCGTAGGACCACGCCCGCGCGTTGAGGGCTTGCCGGTAGAACGAGAGAGCGGAGTCGTTATACCAGGCCCCGGAATCCACCACCAGGACGCGGGGCATCCGGGGCATCGTGAGGGCGATCGTGGCCGTCACACCGCTTTGCACTTCGACCGTTGCCGTCACCACTCGATAGCCCAGCGCACGCAGGCGCACGGTGTAAAGACCGATGGGGACCGTGAGGGTGAACGGGAAAGCAGGCTGGGTGAGGGAGATTGGGGTTCCGATCAGAGTCAGGGTCGGGGAGAGCACGGCCTCTCCCGCTTCATCCGTCGCCCGAACGATCAGCGATCCTCGCGGCAGCGGATCCAGCTGGAAGTCCAGGGTGCGGGTGACTCCCCGGGTAATCAGGATCCCGAAGACCTGCTGAGAGGTGTAGCCGAAGGCGGCGGCCGTGAGATCGTAGGTGTTCGCCCGAAGGAAAAACCGATAGCGCCCCCGGGCGTCGGTCTCCCGGGAGATCCGAAGCGTCCCATCGCGGGAGACCGCGGTCAGGGTGGCCCCGACGATGGGAGCCCCGCTGGGGTCCCGAACGGTCCCCTCCAGGACCCCGCTTTCCACCGCGAGGCTGAGGGCGTCCAGGGTGTGGATCAGGCCCCAGCCGCTATCGTTGTTGGGGATGGTGGTAGTGAGAGGCGCGGCCGTCCGGGTGAGGATCTCGGCGATCTGCAGAGGGGAAAGATCCGGCCGCGCGGCCTTCAGCAGGGCAGCTACCCCCGCCGCGTGGGGGGCGGCCATGGAGGTTCCGCTCCGTTCCGCGTAAGTTCCGCCGGGCCATGTGGAGCGGACCCGGACGCCCGGCGCCACCACGTGAGGGCGGATCTCCCCCCAGGGGGAGGGGCCCCGGCTGGAGAACCAGGCGATCTGTCCTTCCGCATCCACCGCGCCGACGGCGAAGGCGCCGGGAAGGCTGGCGGGCGAGGCCACGGAGCCCGGCTCGGGCCCGTTATTTCCGGCGCTGAACACGGCGAAGATCCCGGCTGCCTGCAGAGCCTCCAGCGCTTCCGCAAAAGTGGTGTCCCATCCGTTGGGGTTCCCCCAGGAATTGTTGAGGATATCGGGAGCCAGGGCTGGATTCCCCTCCGGGGCGAGGATCCACTCGAAGGCGGCGTGGATCCAGGAATCCAGCGCGTAGCCGGAGGCATCGAAGGCGCGGACGGCGATCCAGCGGGCGCCGGGGGCCACGCCGATCCCCTCGCCGACCATCAAACCCATCGTGTGGGTGCCGTGGCCGTTGCTATCCACCGGGTAAACCGCTCCGACCCCGGTGGCATCATACCAGTTGCCCGTGTGGCGGTGGAATCCACGGGGATCGTAGCCCCGATACGCCCGGTGCAGGGCCGGGTGCAACCAGTCCACCCCCGTGTCGATGTTGGCCACCACCACGCCGGTCCCCGTGATCCCGAACGCCGCCCAGGCCTCGGGCGCGTGGATCATCGCGAGGTTCCAGGGTGTGGAAAGAGGGTCCTCCAGCCTTCCACTCGGGGGGCTATGAATCCATCGCTGGAAGCGATCCTCCCGGATCTGGCGGACTCCCGGCTCGCGGCTGAGGGCGAGGAGCCGGTTGCGGGTGATGCGGGCGGCGATCTGGTTGGAGAGCCAGAGCGGGCGGATGGCTTCGACTTCCCCCCCGCGTTCCCCTTCCTGCAGACGCTGGAGGAGCGCAGCCTGGGCCGCTTCGGCGCGGGCTCGCAGGCGAGCGACCAGACGCGCCCGCCGCTCCAGGGATGGGCGACCTTCCTCCAGCTCCTGGGCGGCCATCTCCCGCGGGGAGGGCCCTTCCATCTGGATCAGAACCGGGATCCGCTCATCAGGGCGGGCCTGCAGGAGGCGTTTCGCCAGCGCTGGATGGATGGTGGGAGGGAAGGAGAAGGCCGGAAGGGGCGCACGGGCCGCGGCGGGCGGGCGGGGGGTCAGGAGGAGCAAGATCGCAGGGAGGAGAACCCGGAGCGCCTTCAGGGCGTTTCGAAGCGCCTGGCCAGGGCCTGGAGGCGCCGGAAGGTATCTCGCCACTGGATCTCGGAGAGCCCCAGTTTCCGACGCAGCGCTTCCGGCTCCATCCCCTGAATGAAATCCCGCAGCGCACATGTCCATCGGAGGGTCTCAAAGGAGAGATGATCCATACCGGCCCGACGGGCCACATCCTCCAGCACATATTCTAAGTTCCGCGGCGTCCAGGGGAAAACCCGGTTCTCAATTCGATACTGGCGGAGGTATTCCCGAAACAGGTCGGGCCACTCGGGGGGAAGCGGCAGCTTGCGCTCCTTATGCCGGTAGCGGGGATGGGCGTAACGGATCCACACCGCCGGCTCGTGGAGCTCGAAGTGATCCAATCGCAGAGCGACCACCTCGCTCTTCTTCAGACCGGTATGGAGCAACAATGTGAGCAGCGTGAGAGGCCGGGCATCTCCTTCCTGTCGGAACCCGGCGGCAGCCTCGAGAGCCGCCTGGATCTGCTCCGGCGTCAGCACTTCCGGGAGGGGCTCGGCGGCCTCGGGGTAAACCAGTTCCGCCGCCGGATTATGGGGCAGCGCCTGGAGATCCTCATATAACCAGCGGAAGAACGCTTTCACGGAGGTGATACGCCGTCGAAGGGATTTCGGGGAACATGGAATCCCCCGGCGGCGTCGCAGCCAGTCGACGAAAATATGGAGATCCTTCAGGCCGATGGAGCCGATGGGTCGCTCCTCGCCCAGGCATTGCCCCAGGAGCCGGAGATCGTGGATAAAGAAATAGACCGTATGTTTCGAGTAATCCCCGCTTCTCAGGTAATCCTCAAAAGCCTGTCGGGCCTGAGCCAGCGGCGTCTCCGGCGTCAGGGCAGGTTTCGCGAACGAATCGAACAGGCTGAGCTGACGGGTCATTGAAAGCCGCTTCCCTCAACAGGACTTACGCAGCTGGCCTCTGTCCAGGGGGAGTCCCGAGGTCCCTTTCCTTTCCTCCCCCGGCCCGCAGACCGCGGGGAGGGGAGAAGGGCCTTTCTGCCGGGGCCGGAGCGGCCCGGCCGGTCGCCCTACCCGGGGCCCTCTCACTTCTGTGTGAGGAGGTGCGCCTTCTCTCGCTGACCTGCGATCCACGAGGCCAGCCCGCTGATCAAAAGAACCAGCACCACAACCCCCAGGGAGAGGGCTGGCGGGATCTTCACCCAATCCGACAGGAGCATCTTGAGGCCAATGTAAACCAGGATCACCGAGAGCCCGAAGTGGAGGTAACGGAGCTGTTGAATCAGCCCGGCCAGCACGAAGTAAAGAGCGCGCAGGCCCAGGATGGCGAAGATGTTCGACGTGTAAGCGATGAACAGCTCCGGGGTGATCGCCAGCACCGCAGGCACCGAGTCGACAGCGAACATCACATCGGTGCTCTCCACGACCAGCAGAGTCAGCAGCAACGGCGTGGCCAGCCATCGCCTCCCTTCCCGCACCAGAAAGCGCTGGCCATGGTAGGCGGATGTGATGGGCATGAAGCGGCGGGCGAAGCGGAGGACCGGGTTGCGCGCGGGGTCCACCTCCTCTTCGCTGCGCCGGGCCAGGCGGATGCCGGTGTAGATCAGGAAAGCGCCAAAGATGTAGATCGTCCAGTGGAACAGCTTCAGGAGCTGGACGCCGGTGAAGATGAAGGTCGCCCGCATCAGCACCGCGCCCAGGATCCCCCAGAAGAGCACACGATGCTGATAGGCGGGCGGCACCGCGAAGTACGAGAAGATCACAGCGAAGACGAAGAGGTTATCCATGCTGAGGGACTTCTCCACCAGATAGGCGGTGAGGAAATGAAGGGCGGGCTCATGGCCCCAGACCAACCAGATAAGCGCGTTAAAAGCGAGGGCAACGGCGATCCACACCCCGCTCCAGATCAGCGCCTCTTTCAGCTTCACCTCATGGGCGTTCCGATGGAACACCCCGAGGTCCAGGGCGAGCATAAACGCCACGATGACATGGAACAGGAGCCATGCCCACAATGGAAATTCCATGGGTTCTTACCTCACCTCATGCGCTCTGGATTTCAGCGGCAGTTGAACCGCTGAGCCTTAAAGCTTGTGTGGCAGGACATGCGGTCAAAAGCCACTTCCTCCCGCTTAAGTTTTCAGGAGTTCTTGCCTCCTCACAGCTCTATAGATTGCGAGGAGGGAGTCGTTCGACCGGATGTGGCGAGATTCCTTTGTTAATTTTACAACAAAAAGCGTCCCGTTGACCCATCCATTTTATAACAAGTTTTTTAAGCATAAAAGCCATGCATATTCCGAGCGACGCAAGCACGATCAGGATGATCCAGCCATGCGAAGGCATATTTGAAAGAAAGTCAAGGCCATACCAGCCCAGAAGAAGCCCCAGCCCGGTCTGGAAGCCGGCGCGGATGGCCGCTCCTATAGCGGTCAGCGCCAGGAAAAGGGCAATGGGGAATCGACTGAGGCCAGCCGGGATGGCGATGAGGCTGCGAAGACCAGGAATGAAATGGGCCAGTAGAACCAGAGGCATTCCAAAACGCTGGAACCAGCGCCTGGAACGCTCGAATCCTTCATCGCTTATTCGAATCCAATGCCCGTATCGGTGTATCCATCTGCGAAGGGATGGCTCGCCTGAGAAACGACTGATCGCATAAAGGATGAAGGATCCGACCACGGTGCCTGCCGTTGCGGCTATGATAATGCCCTCCGGCTCCAGAACGCCGTCAGCAGCGGAAAGACCTGCGGTCGTCACCAGGAGATCCGAGGGAAGTGGAGGAAAGACAACCTCCACGATCGTAGCCAGGAATATCCCCGGGTATCCTAACTGGCTCATAACATTCTCAATCCAACTTCGAGCCGAATCAAGCCATGCATTCATAATTCTACCCTCCTGAACTCGATGGAGATGCGCGAAAAGTGAATGGGGAATCGCGGGGGCATTCCCCTTATTCCGGCGGTCCGGAGGGCTGTGGGAGGGGAAAAGTATTTCTATTTTTCGACCTCAACGCAATCACGCGGGCATTCCTCCAAACCATCCCCGTCGCTCCAGCCACTTCACCAGCTCCAGGATCGGCGAAATGGTGGCAGAGGCGAGAAGGACAATTGCCCAGTCGATGGGAGGCAGACTATAGACGCCGAACATGGCCCTCAGGAAAGGAACATACAGAATCGCGATCAGCATGAAGAGCTCCCACATGATTGCCAGATTCAGCCATCGGTTCGCGAAGGGACTCCGCAGGACGGAGTGGCGATCAGAGCGGAAGTTATATGCCTTGAAAAACTGGATGAGCACCAGCGATACGAAGGCCATGGTCATGCTCTCCTGAAGACTGCGACCGGAGGAGAGAGCCCAGACGAACAGCGCCAGGTTCACGAGAGCGGACCAGATCCCTCCGGCCAGCATTAAGGCGACCAGGGGCCGGGCGAAGATCCCTGTTCGAGGGTTGCGAGGTGGCCGGCGCATCAGATCGGGCTCCGGAGGGTCTGCGGACAGGGCGAGGGCGGGCAGGCCATCGGTAGCCAGGTTCACATAGAGGATCTGGGCTGCGCTCAATGGGGGCGGCAGGCCGATGAAGGAAGCCGTAGCCAGCAGAAGGATCTCGCCAACATTCGAGGAGAGAAGATAGGAGAGATATTTCTTGATGTTGTTGAAGATCGTTCGGCCTTCCTCCACTGCGGCCACAATGGATGCGAAGTTGTCATCCAGCAACACCATGGCGGCCGCCTCTTTGGAGACATCGGTCCCCGTGATCCCCATGGCAACCCCGATGTCTGCCTTCTTCAGGGCCGGGGCATCGTTGATCCCATCGCCGGTCATCGCAACGATATGCCCTTTTTTCTGAAGGGCCGTGACGATCCTGTATTTATGGATGGGGGAGACCCGGGCGTAAACCTCTATTTCTTCAACCTGACGTTCGAACTCCTCATCGCTGATGGCATCCAGCTGGGATCCCGTGATCACACGGCCTGTTCGCAGCAGGTCCAGCTCCTGAGCGACCGCACGGGCGGTGGCAGGATGATCCCCCGTGATCATGATCACCCGAATGCCGGCCTCGCGACATACCTGGATGGCCTGTTTCGCCTCCGGCCGGGGCGGGTCGATCATGCCTACCAGGCCCAGGAAGGTCATGTCGTGCTCGGCGTCCTCCACACGGGCGTCCTTCTTTTCCGCGACAGCGAGCACCCGCAGGCCCTGAGCGGCCATCTCATTCGCCAGATCCAGGATTCGTTCCCGATCCGCCTGCGTCAGGGGAACTTCTCCTCCCTCGACCAGCAATCGGGCGCAGCAATCCAGCACCATCTCAGGAGCGCCCTTGCAGGCCGCGAAGATCCCCTCCGGCCCCTGATGCAGGGTGGTCATCCGCTTGCGCTCAGAGGTGAAGGGGATCTCATGAACCCGGGGATAGCGAACATTCAGGTCCTCCTGATGCAATCCGGCCTTGGCGGCTGCCACAATGAGCGCGATCTCTGTTGGATCTCCATGCGTTCGCCAGGTTCCATCAGGCTGTTGAAGCAGTCGGGCGTCCGAAGCCAGCGCGGCGGTCTGCAAGAGCCTTCGCAGGGCCGGGGAGGGCGCAACTGTTTGACCGTCCAACCGAAATTCCCCAACCGGTTCATAGCCGGTCCCGGTGACCTCCCAGCGCTGTCCGCACAGGAAGATCTGACGCACGGTCATCTCGTTCCGGGTGAGGGTGCCTGTCTTATCGGTGCAGATGACATCGGTGCTCCCCAGCGTTTCCACCGCTGCCAGCCGGCGCACCAGCGCGTTGCGCCGGACCATCCGCTGCACCCCCATGGCCAGCGAGATGGTCACCACGGCGGGCAGGGCCTCCGGGACCACGGCGACCGCCAGGGCCAGGCCGAAGATCAACATCTCCAGCCACGGCTGTCCGCGCAACAGGCCCAGGGCCACGATGATCGCCACCACGGCCAGGGCCGCGCGAGCCAGGATTTTGCCGGTCCGATCCAGGTTTTCCTGAAGGGGGGTCTTCTCCTGTTCGATGGATTGCAACATGCGCGCGATCGCACCGAACTCCGTGCGCATCCCGGTGGCCACCACCAGACCCCTGCCCCGTCCGTAGGTTACGATGGTCCCCGCATATGCCATGTTCCTGCGATCCCCCAGAGGGATCTGGGGATCGGGGATGGGCTCCGTCATCTTCTCCACAGGGACCGATTCGCCGGTGAGGACGGATTCATCGATCTGGAGGTTGATCGCTTCGATCAGCCGGAGATCTGCCGGCACGCGATCCCCGGCGTGAAGAACCACGATGTCTCCCGGCACCAGCTGTTCGGAAGGGATCCGCTCTTCCTGATCCTCCCGAATCACGGTTGCCATCGGAGCGGCCATCCGGCGGAGCGCTTCCAGCGCCCGTTCCGCCCGATATTCCTGAAGGAACCCCAGGAAGACCGCCAGGCCCACGATGATCAGGATGACAACGGCCTCCGTGCCGTGCCCGAGGAGGATCGACAGGACGGTGGCCACCAGCAGGATCAGGACCAGGATGTTTTTAAATTGCCCGATGAGGATCGACCAGGGGGAGACCCGGCGCGCGGCTTCCAGCTGATTCGGGCCATGCTCGCGAAGCCGGCGAGCGGCCTCTGTTTGACGAAGCCCGCCGGGCCCGGACTCCAGTCGCTCGAAGCAGGCCTCAATGGGGAGGGTATGCCATGGAATTCCCTGGTCGGTCGGATGAGGTGTTTGAGCGATCATCGGGATCCTCTCAAAGGATGATCGGCATGGAGTTAATCCACGCCGAAAGCATCTGACGCGGGTTGATTGTGCGCATCAACAGTATGGGATGGCCGGTTGCCGATCCCCTTCCGGTTATCGGCAGGTATCCTGAGAAGCGTGCGGGAACCATTGACCGTGGTATGGGTTTACTCCTCGGAGCGGCGCATGCCGAGGGCGAGGAAGGCATAGTAAGCCAGGGTGGAGAGGGCCTGGGCCAGGGCGGCCACATACGTCAGCGCCGCCGCCCGCAGCACCTCCTTCGCCCCCGCC
>JAEVEY010000128.1:0-4847 GCA_016842045.1 Candidatus Thermoflexus sinensis
TGCCCCGATCCCGAAGCCGGGGCGCCGGCCAGTTCGGGCACTTCCCGCTTGCTTTGCCAGACCACCCACAGGAGAACCGTTAGGAGCACCACCACCGCCGCACCAATGGCCAGCATGGTCCCCGTGGTGAGCACACCCCGGAACTGGACGATGATCGGCGCGGCTAACACGGAGACCAGGTTGACGGCCTTGATCATCGGGTTGATCGCCGGCCCGGCGGTGTCCTTCAGGGGGTCGCCGACTGTGTCGCCGACCACGCTGGCCTTGTGGCGCTCGCTTCCCTTGCCCAGGTTGCGCGCCGGGTCCCGCGGTTCATTTTCCACCCGCTTCTTCGCGTTGTCCCATGCGGCCCCAGCGTTGGCCATGAAGACCGCCAGGAGCTGCCCCACCAGGATGGACCCGGCCAGGAAAGCCCCCAGGGCTTCCACCTGGAGCACCAGGCCCACCACCAGCGGGGTGGCCACGGAGAGCAGCGCCAGGGAGAGGAGCTCCTTCTGGGCCGCCAGGGTGCAGATCGAGACCACCCGCGCATAGTCGGGTTTGACCGTGCCCTCCAGCACCCCGGGGATGCGGAACTGGCGCCGCACTTCCTCCACGATCAGGGTGGCGGCGCGGCTCACGGCCCGGATGGCAAAGGAGGAGAACAACCACGGCAGCGCCCCGCCCAACAGCAGGCCCACGAAGACCAGCGGATGATCGATCCGGATCCCGATGTCCTGGAGAGTGGGAACCTGGCCCAGCTGGGCCTGAACCTTGCTCACATCTGTGAGGTAGGAGCCGAACAGGGCGACCGCCGCGATCACCGCCGTGGCGATGGCCAGGCCCTTGGTGGTGGCCTTGGTCGTGTTGCCCACCGCGTCCAGGTCCGCCAGCACCTCCTGGGCCGACTCCTCCAGCCCGGCCATCTCGGCGATCCCACCCGCGTTGTCGGTCACCGGCCCATAAGAATCCATCCCCACCACGTTGCCGGTCAGCATCAGCAGCCCGATGCCTGTGAGAGAGACCCCGTAAAGCACATAAACCGGCGGCAGGCCCCAGTAGATCAGCGTGGAGGTCGCGATGGTGAGGGCGATAACCACGATCGCCCACACGGTGGATTCATAACCCACGGCCAGGCCGCTGAGGATCGTGGTGGCTGGCCCGGCGCGGGTGGCCTTCTCGATCTCGACCACCGGGGCCCGTTCCGTGCTGGTGAAGTAGTCCGTCAGTCGTTCAATCACAATGGAAAGGATCAGCCCCACCGTCGTTGAGGCCACCACCCGCCAGTCCCTGGCATAGAGAAGCCCGATGGTCCCGAAGCCCAGGAAGGAGAGGACCGCCCCAATGAAGAAGCCCCGGCTGATGGCCCGCAGCGCATCCCCCCGGCGGCCGGCGACGCCGCCCACCGTATAGGTGCTGATGATCGAGGCGATCACCCCCACCGCTCGGGCCAGCAGCGGGAAGATGATCCACACCATCGAATGGTTCGGGTCCACCGCCCGGACGGCCAGCCCGAGGATCATCGCTGAGACCATGGTCACCTCATAGGACTCGAAGATGTCCGCGGCCATCCCGGCGCAGTCGCCCACGTTGTCCCCCACCAGATCCGCCACCACGGCGGCATTGCGGGGATCGTCTTCAGGGACGTCCATCTCCACCTTGCCCACCAGGTCCGCCCCTACATCCGCGGCTTTGGTGTAGATACCGCCGCCCACTCGCATGAACAGGGCCAGCAGCGTCCCACCGAACCCGAAGCCCAGCAGGGCGTCCGGAGCAGCGATGCCGAAGATCAGGAAGATGATGGAGCCGCCTAACAGCCCCAGACCGTTGGTCAGCATCCCGGTAATGGTGCCAGCCCGATAGGCCAGGCGCAGGGCCGCCTCATAGCCCTCGGTTCGCGCGGCCTCCGCCACCCGGATGTTCCCCTGAACCGCCATTCGCATCCCCAGCTGACCCACCGCCAGGGAGAACCCGGCGCCCAGAATGAACGCCGCCGCCCGGCCCAGCCCCATCACCAGCCGTAGTGTGTTCTCATCCAGCTGGGGGAATACCTCCCGCGCCTCCGGCGAAGGCGGGACGATGTAAACGCTGAGGAACAGCAGCACGCTCAGGAGGCCCATAAACGGCAGGATGCTCATGAGCTGTCGACGCAGGTAGGCCTCGGCACCCTCCCGAATGGCTTCCCAGACCTCCTGCATCTTCGGCGTGCCCTTCGGGTGGCGCATGACCTCCGACCGGAGGATCCAGGCGAAGATCAGGCTCACCACGGCCACCCCAAGCACGGCCAGCACCGCGTAGAACTCAAATGGCGTGAGCCCATGCCAGGTCATCCGCGCACCTCCCTAAGGGATTTCACATCATCGGGGAATGTGAGGAAAGACGCAAACCCATTCTACAAATTTCAAAGGGAAGGGTCAAATGAGGTTCCTCCCCCTCCATGACCCTTCAGGCCATGGGGGAGGGAGAAGGGCATTTGGGGCCAGATGGCCCACCCGGCCTCCAAACACTCAGGGGGGATCAGCGATTCGCCTCGCTCAGGGCTGGTGCCCGGCCTTCCCTTAGCGTCGCGTTCCCACGCCATTTTGTAGAGTCGCCTGCACGTCCCTGATCCCTGAATGGAAGGTCAGGGGGAAGAGATCGTCCCGCCATGGGCCCCCAGGACTTCCTCCGCCACTCGACGGCCTGTTTCGGTCACCCGGAGCAGATCGCCTTCCCGCATCACCCATCCCGCCCGTTCCGCTCGCTGGATCACCTGCTCTGCGAAAGCAGGAGCCCAGCGCAGGTGCTGAGGCAGCGTCTCCACGCAGTTCTCCTCACGCTCCGCTTCGGTCCCTTCATGGCTCAGCAGGTGGATGATCAGCATCTGCTGGGCCAGCCGCTCACGTTGCCGCGCGGCCTGGCGAGCCTGGGCGATGAGGCCATGGGCGGGCGCCCCCAGAAAGGCGAGGGCGAACAGGACCCCACCGACCGTGGCCATCGAGCCAGCGATCGAGAGATCCAGGGCGTAGGCCAGGCCGTAACCGCCCAGGGCCATGGCGAGGCCCAGGAGGACCGAAAGCCCCAGCATGGAGGGCAGACGATCGGTGAGAAGGGCTGCTGTGGCGGGGGGAACGACCAGCAGCGCGACCACCAGCACCACGCCGGCCACATCGAAGGCGGCGACCACCGTCAGGGCCGTCATCCCCATCAACAGATAATGCAGCGCTGCCGGCCGGAAGCCGAAAATCGCGGCCAGGTCCGGATCGAACGTGGAGAGCGTAAATTCTTTGTAGAGAGCCAGGATGAGAACCAGGTTCAGGAGCAGCAGCCCACCCATCACCCAGGCCCCCCGTGGCCCCAAATCCCATTCGCCCCAGATCATGCGGTCGAAGGGCGCAAAGGCCAGCTCCCCCAGAAGCACCGCGTCGAGATCCAGGTGGATGTTGCCCACTCCTCGCGCGATCCCCACCACGCCCAGGCTGAAGAGGGCCGTGAACATAAGCCCGAGGGCCGCATCCTCCTTCACCCGGCCCGTCTGGCGCAACACATCCACCGCCACGGCGGTGAGCACCCCGGTCCCGGCGGCACCGATGATCAGCCAGGGAGAGCGGAGATCCCGGACGATCAGGAAGGCCCCGACGATTCCGAACAGGATGGCGTGGCTGATGGCATCCCCGACCAGGGCCATCCGGCGCAGGAACAGGAAAACGCCGGGCAGCGCGCACGCCGCCCCCGTTAGGGCCGCAACCAGCATGATCTCGAATGGAGGGGCCAGCATCATGCCTCCTATGGATTCAGGGGACAGGCCTCCCGACGTGCCAGGAGAGTGTCCGAAAATTTGCGTGATGTGGCTGAGCAGGGTCTTTTCTATTCGTAGTCGGGCACGTCCGTGCCCGTTCTTTTTTGGAAACGCTGGAACGGGCACTCCGCTTCGCTCCGTGTCCGATGACGAACAGATGGTCAGACACCTGGCACGCCTCCATACTCATAGCCCATAACGGAATTTTCCGACACTCTCTAAGGCAGCGGACCGGGAGTCCCGTCCTTCAATTGGGGATTCCGCTCGAAGGGGGAGATCACCTTCCTTGTCTTAACGTAGCGAAGCGGTTTCCATGCCCACACAAGGCCTCGATGCGGCGCGAATCCCAGCGAGAACAGGGCGATCCCGGATGCGCACAGGGCAATCACGGGGCCGGTCGGGAGCCGGCCGATCCAGCTGCTCAGGAGGGTCCCCAGGATCCCGGACAGGGCTCCAAACCCTCCGGCCAGGATCACCATCGGCTCTAACCGATTGGTCCATTGACGGGCTGCAGCGGCCGGGGCCACCAGCACCGCGCTCATCAACACCACGCCCATCGCTTGAAGCCCCAGCGCGATCGTCAGAACGATCAGTGTGGTGAGCAGGACGTCCAGGGCCATCACCGGAAGCCCGATGGCAGCCGCGAAGGCCGGATCGAAGGCCAGCACCTTGAATTCCTTCCAGAGCAAAACGATCAGGAGGAGGATCAGCGCTGCAGCCAGGGCGATTCCTTCTACATCGCGCCGCAGCATCATGGCCGCCTGCCCGAACAGGAAGCGTTCCAGACCTGCCTGAGCGGCCGTTGGCCGTCGCTGGGCAACCGTCAGCAACACCATTCCGAATCCAAAAAACACTGAGAGGACCAGGCCCAGGGCCGCATCCGGCCGGATACGCGAATGGCGAATGATGAAGACCACGAGGAGCGCCCCGAGCCATGCGCTGAGGGAAGCCCCGGCAAGCAGGAGGGGAAGATCCCGGCTTCCCGTCAGCAGAAAGGCGAGAACAATCCCGGGCAGCGCGGCATGGCTCATCGCGTCCCCCATCAAACTCTGGCGACGGAGCAGCGCGAAGGTCCCCAGCACTCCGCCCA
>JAEVEY010000128.1:5277-8876 GCA_016842045.1 Candidatus Thermoflexus sinensis
ACCCACTCGAAGTAGAGAGGGACCGTCTGAAGGTCGTGGTGCACCACGATCACGGTGCGACCGGCGGCCTTCAGGCCACGAAGCACTTCGATGAGAGCCTGTTCGGTAGTGGCATCGACTCCCGCGAAGGGCTCGTCCATCAGATAGAGATAGGCGTCCTGAGCCAGCGCCCGGGCGACGAAGACCCGCTGCTGCTGGCCTACAGAGAGCTGGCCGATCTGGCGATGGGCCAGATGGACCATCCCCACCTGGGCGAGGGCCTCCAGCGCTCGCTCCCGATCCCGAGCCCCTGGACGTCGAACCCAGCCCAGGTGACCATAACGCCCCATCAGCACCACATCCAGAACCGTGGCCGGGAAATCCCAGTCCACTGCGGCCCGCTGGGGAATGTAGGCGATCCACCGTCGGGCCTCCGCTGGCGGACGTCCGAAAACGGTGACCGAGCCCGCGACAGGTCGGACCAGGCCCAGGATCGTCCGGAGCAGAGTGGTCTTCCCCGCCCCGTTGGGGCCCACCACTGCCATCAGCACCCCGGCGGGGACCTGCCAGTCCACATCCCAGAGCACCGGACGATCCCCGTACATCACGGTGAGATCTGTGACCTCAATCACCGGGCTTTGGATGGGCGCTGAAGGCTCCGGGCGGGCGAATGGAAAGGATGCCATCCTCATTCCCCCTGCAGGGCCTGCACGATCGTTCGAACGTTGTAACGGATCATCCCGATATAGGTGTCTTCCGGAGAACCTGGCTCCCCCAGGGCATCTGAGAAGAGGGGGCCGCTGACTCGCACCCTCCAGCCCCGGGCGCGCACAGCCTCCTGCACGGCCTCCAGATACCGGAGGGGAACGCTGGTTTCAACGAAAATCGCCGGGATCCGCCGCCGGGCGAGGAAGTCCGCCAGGGCCTGCACATCCGCCAGGCCGGCCTCCGAGGCGGTGCTGATTCCCAGCAGACCCCGCACCTCGAACCCGTACGCCTGGCCGAAGTATCCAAAAGCGTCGTGGGAGGTCACCAGCACCCGTTGCTCCGGCGGGATCCGCCGGACCTCCTCCCGGATCCAGGCATCCAGCGCGTCCAGCGCTCGCTGGTAGGCGAGCAGGCGAGCCTGATACTGGGGTGCATGGGTTGGATCCAGGCGGCTCAGCGCCTGGGCCACCGGCTCCGCTGCCTGTTTCCAGAGGCGAACGTCGAACCAGATATGAGGGTCCGGGATCTTCTCCCCGGGGGGATAGCGGAGTTGTTCCCGGGGAATCGCCTCGCCCACCGCCACCACCGGCACCCAGCGGGCCATGCCGGCCAGAACATCCGCCATTCGGGCCTCCAGATGCAAGCCGTGATAGACGATGAGGTCCGCCCGCATCAGCTTCCAGACATCGCTCTCCCGGGCCTTATACAAATGGGGATCCACCCCCGGCCCCATCAGGGAGACCACCTCCACCCGATCGCCGCCGATCTGACGGACCAGGTCCGCTACCAGAGTGGTGGTGGCCGTCACCCGGATGCGGCGATTCGCCAGCTCGGCCGCCCGAGCCTGGCGCTCCGTCGGGGTGCATGAGCTCAGCCCCCATATGGCAACCGCGATCAGCAGGATACGCCAGCCCCATCCGACTCGCCGGGCTCGATTGCGCATGAGCTCTCCTTGAAGCACGTCCTTGAGAGGGCGAGGTATTTATGATCATAAATTTAGCTAAACCTAAAAATTATGTCAAGCCCGATCGTGCGAGCCACCTCCGCGGATCCGTATCGCCCCCAGGAGGTTTACCGGATCAGCCCACCATCCTCCCGGAGGACCTGAGCTGGGAGCGGGTGCCTTCAGCGCCCGGCCCGAGCCCGAATTGGGATTCCCCCTCTCCGCAGCCCGAAGGGCCATGGGCGAAGGAAGGGGAAGGACTCCTCACCGGGGAAAGGATCCCCAGTTGCGTTAAAATGAGGCTGTAACCTGGATCCAGAGCAGGAGGAAAGAAGATGTCGAGCGTGCACGGCGGGCGGCTGGTGGCGAAGGCGCTGAAGGCGGCAGGGGTGGAGGTGATCTTCACCCTGTGTGGGGGCCACATCCTGCCGATCTACGACGGGTGCCTCGATGAGGGGATCCGGATCATCGACGTCCGCCACGAGCAGGCCGCGGTCCACGCCGCCGATGCCTGGGCTCGCCTGACCGGTCGGCCCGGGGTGGCGGTGGTCACCGCTGGCCCGGGGGTCACCGACAGCGTCACCGGGGTGGCCAACGCCTTCCGGGCTAACAGCCCGGTGCTGGTCATCGGCGGCCAGGGGCCCTTCGCACAGCTCGGCCGTGGCTCCCTTCAGGAAATGGATCATGTGGCGGTGATGCGGCCGATCACCAAGTGGGCCGGCGCGGTTTACGAAACCGAGCGGATCCCGGAGTTTATCGAAGTGGCCCTCCGCCATGCGATGAGCGGCCGCCCCGGCCCGGTCTTCCTGGAAATCCCGCTGGATGTGCTTTTCCGGTTCGTGGACGAGCGTCACGTGGCCTTCCCGCGTCTGGACCGGAACGTGCCGCGGCCCGGCCCGGCGAAGCCGGCGCTGGAACAGGCGGCGGCGATGCTGGCTGAGGCGGAGCGGCCGGTGGTGATGGCCGGGAGCGCCATCCGCTGGTGTAACGCCTATGGGGCCCTCGCCCGGTTCGTGGAGGAGCTGGATCTCCCCCTGTTCACCAATGGGATGGCCCGGGGGACATTGCCGCCGGATTCCCCTCAGTTCTTCCAGCACGCCCGGCGTAAAGCGTTCGCTCAGACGGACCTGCTGATCCTGGTCGGCGGGGAGTTCGACTTCCGGCTGAAATTCGGGCAGGAGATCGCCCCCACCGCGCGGATCATTCACGTGGACCTGGAGCCCACGGTGATCGGGCATAACCGGCCCGTGGATCTGGGCCTGGTGGGGGACATCGGGGTCATCCTGGAGGAGTGGCGGCTGGCTATGAAGGCCCGTGCGCCGGAGCGCCGGTGGACTACGTGGCGGGAGGCATTGCGGACGATCGAGGAGAACGAGGCCGCCTTCTGGGCGCAGGGGAAGGAGGCCGCCGATATCCCGATCCACCCTTTGCGGCTATGCCATGAGCTGGCGCAGTGGATCGATGAACGGACCATTGTGATCGGCGACGGCGGGGATATCGTGGCGGCCGCTTCCCGGATCCTTCCGGTTTACCGGCCGGAGAACTGGATGGATCCGGGGCCTTTTGGGTGTCTGGGAATCGGGATGCCCTTCGCCATCGCGGCCCAGCTGGCCTATCCGGATCGGCGGGTCCTGGTGCTGTTCGGTGACGGAGCCTTCGGCTTCAATGGCTTTGAATTCGATACCGCAGTGCGTTTCCAGCTTCCGATCATGAGTGTGGTCGCGAACGACGCGGCGTGGAGCCAGATCCGACGGCCCCAGATCGAAATGCTGGGGGAAGCTCGAGCGGTGGCGACCGCTCTGGCCCCGACCCGCTACGACCGGATCGTGGAAGCTTTTGGGGGCTATGGGGAGCTGGTGGAGCGGCCCGAGGAGATCCGGCCGGCGCTGGAGCGGATGGCCGCGGCCGGCCGACCGGCATGCCTGAACGTGCGCACCCGGCCGCTGCCTCCGGGCATCCTGTCGGCGCG
>JAEVEY010000128.1:9429-16627 GCA_016842045.1 Candidatus Thermoflexus sinensis
GAGCTGGATCTCGCCCGGCCGCCCCAGATCTTTGAGGTGGTCCGACAGATCCGTCCGGAGGTGATCCTCCACGCGGCCGCCATCGCGGACGTGGATCGCTGCGAGGCGGATCCGGATCTCGCGTTCCGGGTGAACACCGTTGGCACGGCCTGCCTGGCCGCGGCGGCCCATGAGATCGGTGCCACCATGATCTTCATCAGCACGGATTATGTGTTTGACGGCGCCAAAGGCTCGCCCTACACCGAGTTCGACCTGCCCAACCCGATGAACATCTACGGTCGGAGCAAATGGCTGGCGGAAGAAGCCGTGCGGAGCCTGTGCCCGCGGCATTTCATCGTGCGGACCGCCTGGCTGTTCGCGCCGTGGGGACGGCATTTCGTGAGCCAGACCGTCGAGCGGATCCTGCGGGGAGAGCCGGTAGGGGGGATCGCCCAGACCAGCTCCCCGACCTCTGTGCTGGATCTGGCCCGAGCGATGCTTCGCTTGCTGGAGATCCCCGCCTATGGGATTTACCACATCGCGAACCACGGCGCCGCCTCGCGCTACGAGATGGCGCGGACGATCCTGGCGATGCTGGGGAGGAACCCGGAGGAGGCGGTGAGGCTTTCTGCGGTATCCGGCCGGCGCGCCCCGCGGCCGGACCGGACCCCTCTGCGGAACTACGTGCTGGAGCTGCAGGGCCGCGACCCCATGCGGCCCTGGACGGAGGCCCTGGCGGAGTGTCTGGAGCGGATGGGGCTCTCGATCCGCTACCCCCCTATCGAATTGCCGCTTCCATAGCCGGGCGCTTCAGCCTCTGCGATCGGGAGTTTCTCCCGCCCGGTTGCGATCCTGGCGGTGCCCGGTTGGATTCTGCGCTGACCCCACCCCACGCCGTTTCGCGACGCAGGGCGAGAGAATCATGAATTTGGGGGCCTGATGGGCACGCCTTCGGCGCGCCTATCAGGCCCCCAATGCCCCATTGATTGTCCGTGCCGAAGGCTCGGGCATGGGCATATCCCTATCCGCCTGCCTCCTCCAGTTCCAGCTCCTCCAGCGGGACGATCGCCTCACATTTGAGGCACCGCGCGTTCTCCCGGTCATCCTGCACCAGTATCCCGCCGCAGTGCGGGCAGCGAACGGTCAGCGGGCGCTTCCAGGTGGTGAAGTTGCATGTGGGCCAGTTGCTGCACCCGTAGAAGGTGCGGCCCCGCTTGCTCTTCTTTTCCAGAAGCTCCCCTCCACATTGCGGGCACGGGACCCCCAGCTTGTTATAGAAGGGGCGGGTGTAGCGGCACTCCGGGAAGCGCGTGCAGCCCACGAACTTCCCGAAGCGACCATAGCGGATCTGCAACGGCGCTCCGCATTCCGGACACTGCTCGTCCAGCACTTCGTGGTCCAGGGAGATCTTCTGAATCCCCGCCAGCGCCATTTGAAGCCGTTGCTCAAAAGGCCCATAGAACTGGCGCAGCACCTCTACCCAATCCGCCTCGCCGGCAGCAATGCGATCCAGATCCTCCTCCATCCGGGCCGTAAAGTTCACATCCATGATGTCCGGGAAATGCTGGACCAGGAGATCCGTGACCGTGATCCCCAGCGGGGTGGGCACCAGGCGTTTGTCCACGCGTTCGACATAGCCTCGCTGGAAAAGGGTGGAGATGATGGGGGCATAGGTGCTGGGACGGCCGATACCATATTCCTCCAGGGCCTTGATCAGGGAAGCCTCCGTATAGCGCGGCGGTGGCTGGGTGAAATGCTGCTCCGGGAGCACCTGCCAGAGCCGCAGTCGCTCGTTGGGCTCCAGCGGCGGCAGCAATCCTCCACCCTCCTCCTCTTCCTCCAGCTTCACGTCCTCCTCGCGCGTCTCCTCATAGACCACCAGAAAGCCGGGGAAGCGGATGGCGGAGCCGGTGGCCCGGAAGAGATAGCGGGGGTTCTCCAGGGCCTCCAGGGGGATCTCCCCATCCATAACCAGCGTCCGGGGCACGGCCACGATCTCCACGGTCATCGTATCCAGAATGGCCGGGGCCATCTGGCTGGCCACGAAGCGCTTCCAGATCAGCTCATACAGGCGATACTGATCGCGGTCCAGATAAGGCTTTACCGATTCCGGTGTTCGGAAGACCGAAGTGGGCCGGATGGCCTCGTGGGCCTCCTGGGCGATCCGGGCCCGGGTCTTGTAGACCGGAGGTTCGGGGGGAAGCAGCTGCTCTCCGTAGGTCTGGGCGATGAAGCGACGGGCCTCCTCCTGGGCCAGCGGGGAGATGTTGGTGGAGTCCGTGCGCATATAGGTGATGAGGCCGACGGAGCCTTCCTCGCCCAGCGGCAAACCTTCGTAGAGCTGCTGGGCGATCGCCATGGTGCGCCGGGCGGTGAAGCCCAGCCGGCGGGAGGCTTCCTGTTGCATGGTGCTGGTGGTGAAGGGAGCGGCCGGCCGCCGTCGTCGCTCGCCCTTCTTGACGCTGACCACCACGTAAAGGGCGTCCTCCAGCTCCGTCACCAGCGGGCGCACCTGCTCCTCGTTCTTGAGCTCGGGTTCCGCCCCCAGGTAGCGGACCAGGCGGGCGCGGAAGGTCCGCTCCTCATCGAGCTTGCTCAGCTCCACCGCGATGGTCCAGTATTCCTCCGGGACGAAGGCCTGGATCTCCCGCTCCCGCTCGACGATGAGGCGCAGGGCCACGGACTGCACCCGGCCGGCGGAAAGGCGCCCGCGGATTTTCTCCCAGAGCAGGGGGCTCAGCTTGTAGCCCACCAGCCGGTCCAGGATACGGCGGGCCTGCTGGGCGTTCACCAGCTGCATGTCGATGCCGCGGGGGTGGGCGAAAGCCTCCTTGATCGCCGGCTCCGTGATCTCGTGGAAAACCACCCGTCGCAGCTTCGAGGCGGGGATGTTCGCTACTTCCGTCAGATGCCAGGCGATGGCCTCCCCCTCCCGATCGGGGTCCGTCGCCAGGTAGACCTCCGTGGCCTCCTTCACCGCCTCCCGCAGCTCCCGGACCACCGCCTGCTTCTCCTTCGGCACCCGGTAGGTCGGCTTGAAGCCGTTCTCGATATCCACGGCCAGCTGCGATTTCAGCAGATCCCGCACATGGCCAATCGATGCTTTCACCGTGAAACCCCGGCCCAGGATCCGGCCCACCGTGCGGGCTTTGGCCGGGGACTCCACGATGACCAGCCGCGTTCCCTTCTCACTCATTTTCTTACCTCCGGATTCCAGAGCGGTCTTCAAAAATAAAGCCCTGTTCGTGTATTCGCGCTCCGATTCGTGGACAGCCCTTACAAGTATTCATATCGCCCCTCCCGCTTTAATGTCTCCACCAGCAGGCGGACATCCTGGGCCCGCTCCCGGGGGCAGACCAGGAGGACGTCATCGGTGTCCACGATGATGAGATCCTTCACGCCCAGGGTGGCTACCAGCCGTCCGTTCCCGAAGATCAGAGAGCCCGCGGTGTCCAGGCCCAGGTGCTCGGCCCCCAGGACCACATTGCTCTGGTCGTCGGTGGCCAGGATATCCAGCAACGCGGCCCAGCTACCGATATCATTCCAGCCGAATTCAGCGGGGATGACCGCTACCTCCTGGGCCTTTTCCATCACCCCATAGTCGATGCTCATGTTGGGCATCTCCGGCCAGATCCGACGCATGGCCACGGCCTCCTCCGGGGTTCCGAGGACCGATTCCAGAGCTTGAAGCCCGGCGGCCAGCTCCGGCATGTTCCGCTGGATCTCCTCCAGGATCCGATCAACCCGCCAGATGAACATCCCGCTATTCCATGAATGGCGCCCGCCGGCCACAAAGCGCTCTGCCGTCGCCAGATCGGGTTTCTCCCGGAAGGCCAGGACGCGGTAGGCCATGAAGCCTCCGAAGCGGCCCAGCGGCTCTCCCCGCTCGATGTAACCGAATCCGGTGGCCGGATAAGTGGGGCGAATGCCCAGGGTGACCAGGAACCCTCTCTCCGCCACCTGGAAGGCCGCCCGAAGCACGGCCCGGAAGCGGGCCTCATCCCGGATGTAATGATCCGCGGGCAGGACCGCCATGAGGGCCTGCGGCGCCCGCCGGCGAAGGTGTAAGGCGGCGAGGCCGATGGCCGGCGCAGTGTTCCGACCCACCGGTTCCACCAGGAAGTTCTCCCGGGGGATCTCCGGGGCTTGCTGGATCAGTTCTTCCACATACTCCTGGCCCGTGACAATGAGGATGTGCTCCGGCCTGAACATCGGAAGCAACCGATCAACGGTCAGCTGGAACATCGTCCGTTCCCCCAGCAACCGGAGCATCTGCTTCGGACGGCTCTGTCGGCTGAGGGGCCACAGGCGGGTGCCGCTCCCCCCGGCCAGGATCACTGCAAAAGGCTCCCTGCCCATCTCCTCACCTCCTGGACCACTGGATCCGGTTTCCCGCCATCACGATCCTGGCGGAAAATAACGATACGCAGAACCGGGGAGTTTCGCAACTTCCAGCGGCCCGGCCGCAAAAGGCCTTTTTCTCCCTTCTCACTATGGCTCAAAGGGTTACGATGGTGGGATAGAGTCATCTTTCAACCGATTCAGCGGCAAGTCGAAAACGCCAAAGTGATCCAGCGGGAACTTTCAGGGATGGTGAAGGCAGCAGCCTCCACGATCCCTGTGGAACAATCGCTCAGGAGGTTTCCAATGAACATCCTGGTGTTGCATGGCCCCAATCTGAACCTGCTCGGAACCCGGGAGCCCCACATCTACGGGACGATGACCCTCGCGGAGATCAACGCCCGACTGGAGGAATGGGCGGCGGCCCACGGCGTCACGCTGCGCATCGTTCAGTCGAACCATGAGGGGGCGCTGATCGACGCCATCCACGAGGCCCGGGGGTGGGCAGATGGGATCCTCATCAATCCCGGCGCTCTGCACATTTATGGCTATGCCCTGCGCGATGCGATCGTCGCTGTAAACCTGCCAGCGGTGGAGGTTCACATCTCCAACACCCAGGCCCGGGAGGAATGGCGGCGCGTCTCGGTGATCGCCCCCGTTTGCCGCGGGGTGGTGCTGGGCTTTGGGTGGCGGAGCTACCTGTTAGGGCTGGAAGGGCTTTACGCGCTGCTTCAGGAGGCGAGGCGCGAAGGATAGGCCAGACGAGGCTCTGGGCAAGCGGGCCGGTTCCTGAATCCAGAGATTTCAGGGTGGTCATGGCCGTCAAAGGGTCAAATTTTGCGTTTTCGCTATAATGAAAGCCGCAGGAACCATTCGGTGCTTTCCTCCTGTGGGCTTGACTTCACAGCGTGGAAGGAGGAAGGTTTCAGGTTTCCTCATCCGGCGGAATGCGCTCATGACGACGCTCCGAAGGAATGACCCCCCATAAGATCTTACGACGCAGAGGAAGCGATGGCTGAAACGCTGTTTGCGGGGCGATATCGCATCCTGGGCACGCTGGGGCGCAGCGGATTCGCGGTGGTCTACCGGGCGTTCGATACCGTCCTCCAGCGCACCGTGGCGCTCAAAGTCCTCCGCAGCGATCGTCTGCAGAACCCCACGCTGCGTCAGCGGTTCGAAGCGGAGGCCCGCCTGCTGACCAGCCTGTCCCACCCCAACCTGGTGGCTGTGTATGATTTCGGCTGGGAGAACGACCAGCCTTACTTTGTGATGGAA
Source organism: Candidatus Thermoflexus sinensis (assembly GCA_016842045.1). Classification (GTDB taxonomy): domain Bacteria; phylum Chloroflexota; class Anaerolineae; order Thermoflexales; family Thermoflexaceae; genus Thermoflexus; species Thermoflexus sinensis. The sequence continues at coordinate 15,025 of JAEVEY010000128.1, forward strand.
TATGTGGACGGATGGGATCTGAAGGCCCTTATCCGCCATGGGGCGCCGCTGGCGGTGGATCGGGCGCTGGAGCTCTTTCTGCAGATCTGCGCCGGGGTGGGCTATGCCCACCGGAACAACATCGTGCATGGGAACCTCAAGCCCCAGAACATCCTGGTGTCCCGGACGGGCGAGGTGAAGGTGGTGGACTTCGGGATCGCCGCCACCATATGGTCCCGCGACCCGGATCGGTCGACCTGGGCGACCCCTCAATATCTCTCGCCGGAGCAGGCGGCGGGCCAGCCTCCCACGCCAGCCTCCGATGTTTACAGCATGGGCCTCATCCTGTATGAGATGCTCACCGGTCGTCTTCCTTTTGAGGCCGCCACCCCTGCGGAATTGCTGCAGGCCCATCTCACCCAGGCCCCCCCTTCCCCGAAAACTTTCCAGCCCGGGCTGCCGGATGATCTTGTGGAGATCCTCCTCACCTGTTTGGAGAAGGAGCCGGCCCGTCGCTACCGAAACGCGGATCAGCTGGGCCGTGTGCTGCTCCAGCGTTACCCGATGCCTGCCTTTCCGAGCCTTCCGGAGGAACCCACCGGGCCGACCCCTTCACCCGCCCCCGTTTCTGCTCCGACGCCCTCGCCGTCCCGGGCCGCTCCGGCGATCCCGGAAGAGCGGGACTGGCTGGTGTGGCTCCTGGGAGCCCTGGCTGTGCTGGCCATCGCGGGTCTGATCCCCCTGTGGTTGCTGGTTTACCGGGCGTGGCTGGGCGGCCCAACTGGCCTTCCGACCCCTACTCCGCCGCCGACCATTGCCCCGGCAATCCAGGTCCCGGATCTTCGGGGGTTGCCGATCGTTGAGGCGCAGGCGCGGGCGATGGGGCTGGGATTGGGGCTTTCGGTTGCCCGGGAGGTGGAAGACCCCCAGCAGCCCGCGGGCGTGGTGATCGCTCAGGAGCCGCCCCCCGGGGCGACGCTCCATCCGGGCGAAACCGTTCAGGTCACGGTCAACCGCGGCGCGCCGGCCTTCCCGGTTGTCAACGTCCTGGGATATACCCTGGACGAAAATATCCTGAACGGCCTGCGATCTTACGGGTGGGACGTGCGGGTAGAGCGGGTGTGGAGCCCGGAACCCACGGGACGGATCCTGGAGCAAAACCCACCTCCCGGGGCCCTCTTGGGAGTGGGCCAGCCCCTTACCCTGACCGTGAGCGCGGGGACGCGGATCGAGATCGGGGCAAACTTCGCCAACTGGGTCATGCTGGATGCGGTGGATCTGCCCCAGCGCACTTTCCGGCCTGGGGAAACCATTGTGGCCACACTGGAGTGGCGCTCTTTACAGCGGGTGGATCAACCGCTGGTGATCTTCGTTCACTTAATCGCTCCGAACGGCCAGCTGATCGCCCAGCGGGATGCGCAACCCAACCCGCCGATCCCGGCCTGGCAGCCCGGGCAGATCGTGCGCGATCCGCTGGTGCTGCTGATCCCGGGCGGCGCACCGCCCGGGACCTATCAACTCCGAACCGGCCTTTACCCCGAAGGGAACCCGGCCGCCCGGGTCGTTGTCCTGAGCCCCGGGTATTCCAGCGCCGTCAACAACAGCGTGTTGATCAGTGAGCTGA
>JAEVEY010000171.1 GCA_016842045.1 Candidatus Thermoflexus sinensis
AACAGTATGATATGATTGCGGAAAATCCCTGGACGCTCATTCACGAACCATATGCTGATCTTGATCCCGGTGGTATAATCAAGAGGTAAGAATCCGGATGGCGTCGGTGGACTGAACCGGGGGAGGCTCCGATGATCGAAGTGGTGATCGATAGCATTCGCGCCAGCCTGATGTCCCAGCACCGGGTGATCATCCTTCGGGAGCGGGAGAGCGACCGTTACCTTCCAATCTGGATTGGCCCGTATGAGGCGGAGGCCATCAACATCGAGTTGCAACAGATCGAAGTCGCCCGCCCCCTGACCCACGATCTGCTGAAGAACGTGATCACAGAAATGGGGGGAACCATCCTCTATGTGGTGGTCAACGACCTCCGCAACGACACCTTCTACGCCCGTATCGTGATCCAGATGGACTCCCGGCGCCTGGAGATCGACTCCCGACCCAGTGACGCCATCGCCCTCGCGGTCCGGGCCAGGGTCCCCATCTACGTGGATGAGGATGTGATGGAGCGGGCGGGAGTCAACCCGCGTGAGGAGGAAATCGAGAGCGAGAGCCTGGAGAGCCCCGAGGCGAAGCTCGAGGAATCCCCCTTCCGCGATCTGATCGAATCCCTCGACCTGGACGATCTGGGGGAGGCCGGGGAAGAATAAAGGATCCGTAGCCGTCGGATCCCGGCGGTGAGCCTCTCAGGTTCCCGTGGGGGAATCGCTCTGGGATAACGTGCCATTGGAGGAAGCGGTGGGAGCTCCCTCCCTGGAGACTCCCGGGATCCTGGAGAGGAAGATGTGCAATGAGGGAGCCTTCGGTGGCCTCGCTCTCCCTCGAGCTTTCGGGCCTTCGATCCCGAAGGGAACGCAGGAGGCCCCCTCTTTCCAGCGGCTCCAGGGGTGAGGAAGCGGGGGAACTGATTCCCGGTCAAACCGAAGGATGTCCCGTGGGTGCTCAATTGGAAGCCACCGGTGCTGATCCCCTCCACCGCGCTCCTTTGTGCCCGCTCCTTCGAATGCCTTGTCGTTTGGGGTTTTCGGGGATTGGAATGGGGCTGAAGACCCCCATCACAGCCCCGAAAGATATTTTTCTGTCCAGAAGGCCGTGAAGCGGGGGGAAGGTTATCCACTGCTCCGTTGCAAGCAGAGATTGTCTTGATTCGTGGGATTTCTGTGCGAGGTGGGCCACGTACGCAGCTCACCCCTCACAGAAAATTTTTAATTTCCCCCACGCCTTTTTCATCTTTTCGACAAAGCATCAGCCACTGCTTATGAAGTCCCAGAGGGAGGTGTCACGGATGCCGGATCTCGAGCGCGTGGAACAGGTCCCCCTGGCGCCTCATAACCTGGAGGCGGAAGAGGCGGTCCTGGGCGCGGTGCTCCTGGATCCAGAGCTCATGCATACGCTGGCGACGATGCTGCGGCCGGAGGATTTTTTCCTGGAGAAACATCGCTGGATCTGGGAGGCCTACCTGGCGCTGCATGATCGTCGGGAGGCGATCGATCCGGTCACCGTGGCCGATGAGCTGGAACGTCAGGGGCGTCTCCAGGAAGTCGGGGGGCGGGGCTTCCTGATCGGCCTGGCCGCCCGTGTCCCCACCACCGTGCACGCGATGGATTACGCCCGCCTGGTGGAGCGGGATTCGATCCGCCGGCGCCTGCTGGAGGCCGCCACCCAGATCGCCCGGATGGCCTATGAGGATGCCCACAGCGACGTGGATGAGCTCCTGGATCGGGCGGAAGCTGCCCTCTTCGCGGTGGCCCAGCGCCGCCTGATCCGCGATGTCCAATCCATCCGGGATCTTCTGCGAACATATTACGAGCATATCGAGTATCTTTACGAACATCGCGGGGAGCCCCTGGGGATCCCCACCGGGTTCCGGGATCTGGATCGGTTGCTAGGGGGCCTGCAGCGCTCCGATCTGGTGATCGTGGCCGCCCGGCCCGGGGTGGGGAAAACGTCCCTCCTGCTCTCCTTTGCCCTGAACGCCGCCAAACGCTATCGCCAGCGGGTCGCTATCTTCTCCCTGGAGATGTCCGCCGAACAGGTTGTCCATCGCCTGGTGGCCCAGGAGACCGGGATCGAAGGCCAGCGCCTGCGTCTGGGGGAGCTGCGGGAGGACGAGTGGCCGCGCTTCGTCCATGCGGTGAGCACGCTATCGGAGCTGCCCATCTGGATCGATGACACGCCGGCCATCTCGGCCATGCAGCTGCGGGCGAAGGCGCGCCGGCTTTACGCTGAGCATGGGCTGGACATGCTGATCGTGGACTACCTGCAGCTGATGACCGCCGATATCCGGGCGGAGAACCGGGTGCAGGAGATCTCTTATATCTCCCGGGCGCTGAAGAGCCTGGCCCGGGAACTCAACATCCCGGTGGTGGCGGCCTCCCAGCTCTCCCGCGCCGTCGAGCAACGCCACGACAAACGCCCGATACTGGCGGATCTTCGCGAGAGCGGCAGCATCGAGCAGGACTCAGACGTGGTGATCTTCATCTACCGGGACGAGATCTATAATCCGGACACGGACCGCAAGAACATCGCGGAGATCATTGTGGCCAAACACCGGAACGGTCCGATCGGGACCGTTGAGCTGTATTTCCGGCCTTCCCAGGCTCAGTTCATCGACCTGCACAAGCAGGAGATCCGGCTGTGAAAACCCAGGGGGAAAAGAAACCGTTCTCCGGCTTCCCATCCGGCAAAACCCGCACGGTGCCGATCCCGGAAACGTTCTTCACGGACCTGCTTCCGCAGATCGATCACCCCGGGGAGTTGCGGGTCACACTGGCCTGTTTCTACCACCTGGCCCGCCGGAGCGGGCCGGTACGCTACGTCCGGCGATCGGAACTGGAGGCCGATCCCGCCCTCACGGCCGCGCTCTCCCCCGCGGAGATCCGGGAGGGCCTGAATCGGGCGGTGGCGCGAGGGACGCTCCTGCATGTCCGCGTGGAGGAGGACGGGCGGACAGATGATCTGTATCTTCTCAACACGGCCCGGGGCCGTATGGCCTATGAAGCCATCCGCCGGGGTGCCCGCCCTCCCAGCCTGGACCTTGGGGAGTCGGCCGTGCTGGTGGCTGATCGCCCCAATCTTTTCGCGCTCTATGAGCAAAATATCGGGCTGCTGACCCCACTGATCGCTCAGGAGCTGGAAGAGGCAGCGAAGACCTATCCGGCGGAATGGATCGAGGAGGCCATCCGGATCGCCGTCTCCCGCAACGTCCGCCGCTGGTCTTATGTCCGTGGCATCCTGGAACGATGGGCCGCGGAAGGCCGGGATACCGGAGGGGTGGATGAAGCGCATCGGCGACGTGTTGTCGACTCGTGGAAAAAGCTCCAGCGCTGAGGGAAACCCGGAGGAAGGGCGGAGGGAAGAGGCTGCACGCAATGAACCGCTTCCCCTTTCAGACGCCTCCAGCCTTCCATCTCCGGCCCCCGAATCGACGGATCTGACGGCGGGCGGCATTCCCCAGGCCGGGGAAGACACGGGGACCTGCCCCCACTGCGGGGGGCTGGGGTACGTTTCCTACGATGTGCCCCCTGGCCATCCGTTGTTCGGTCGGGCGGTGCCCTGCGTGTGCCAGGCGGAACGGCAGGCGGCCGAGCTCCGTCAGCGGATCCGATCCGCCAGCCCCCTGCGGGTGCTCCAGGACAAGCGCTTCGAGACCTTCCTTCCTGATGGCCTGGGGCTGCCTCCGGATCAGGCCCGCAGCGTGCGACGGGCCTGGGAGCGCGCGCGCGCCTTCGCCGAGCGCCCGGAGGGATGGCTGGTGCTGCGCGGGGGAACCGGATGTGGCAAAACCCATCTGGCCGCGGCCATCGCCCATCGCCTCCTGGAACGAGGGGTGCCGGCCCTCTTCATCAATGTGCCGGATCTCCTGGATGAGCTGCGGGCGACCTTTCATCCAGAAGCGGAGAGCTCCTATGAGGAGCGATTCTGGGAGCTGCGAGAAGCCCCCGTGCTCATCCTGGATGACCTGGGCGCTCAGCAGAGCACGCCCTGGGCCCAGGAGAAGCTGTTCCAGCTGCTGGACTGGCGCTATAACGCCCGCCTCCCGACCGTGATCACGACGAATCTCTCCCTGGAAGCCTTCGAGCCCCGTTTGCGCTCCCGGCTTCAGGATCCCCGCCTGGTGGAAATCGTCGTTATCCTGGCTCCCGACTTCCGACGGGGCGGGCCTTCCGCTGGGCCGGACCTGAACCTCCTCCCGCTGCTGCGGGAGATGACCTTTGAAACCTTCCGGGATCGGCCGGAGCTTTCCCCACGCGAGCGGGACAACTTGCGGGAAGCGCTCCGGATCGCCCGGGCTTACGCCGAAGATCCCCATGGCTGGCTGGTTCTGGCCGGCCCTTATGGCTCCGGCAAGACCCATCTGGCCGCCGCCATCGCCAACGTCGTCGCCTCCCGGGGGATCCCGGCCCTCTTCGTGGGGGTGCCGGATCTCCTCGACTGGCTGCGGGCGGCTTTCCATCCGAGGAGCGATCAGCCCTACGATCAGCGCTTCGATGAGGTGAAGCTGGCGCCGTTCCTGGTGTTAGATGACCTGGGGACGGAGAGCGCCACCCCCTGGGCGCGGGAGAAACTGTATCAGCTGCTGAATTATCGCTATCTGGCCAGCGCGCCCACCGTGATCACCACGGCGACCCCGCTGGAACAGTTAGACGCGCGGATCGCCGCCCGTCTGAGCGACGAGACCCGGGTGACCGTGATTACCCTGGATCTCCCCCCCTACCGCACCCCGCTTCGACGCCGCGAGTTCCGTCGCCCCGCTTCGTAGGACAACTGTGAGCAGTTGTCCTACCTCCCGTCCGTGTTTGTATTCGAATGGATTGCGTTAAAATACAAAGGAGTGATCTTCGCCGACAGCTTCAATTCGGGATTCGAACAGGAGGTCAGGTCGATGGCGCTCGCACGTCCGAGAATGCGCCCTTCCTCAGGAGGATCCCTCCCGTGGAAATGGATCCTTGGGCTGGGGGCCGTTGCGCTCCTGGCACTGGTTGGAGCGGGCCTGTGGACGGCCCGGTCCACGCAGGCCGCCTGTGAAACCGTCACCGCCCAGCAACCCTTCCAGATCCCCACCTTCCAGCTCGCCCCCATGGATCCCGCCCAGAGTGTGCGCGTGGCCGTCTGGCCACTGGCGGAACCGGACGCTTCTCTTCAGGAAGCTTTGAACCGCCTGCCGCCAACCCTGAAGCCGGTCGGGCCTTACTATCTGCTGCGCTTCTGCGGTGAGGTCCGCACACCGCTGCGTCTGACGGTGTATATCCCGGATGGGCTGGAACCCTGGACGATCGCCGATCTGTGGGGCTGGACCGGGCAGGGGTGGTCGTGGATCGGAGGGGAGCTGGAGGAATCGCAGGGCCTTCTGAGGGGCGAGACCCATGTGGCCCCCCACTATCTCATTGTCACAGCCGCCCAGGTTCCCGTTCCCGCCTTTGGAGCGATTCAGGAAGCCGGGATCGCGCCGGATGCCCGGGCGCTGGAGGTAGTGAGCGAGGTCAGTGTGGCCGGATTAACCCTGGGTCTGGGCGGCCGCCTGATGGGAGATGTGAACGCCCTGCCGCCGCCGGACCCCCAGGGGCGATCCGTCACATGGCTGCTGGTGCGGAACTATCTCCCGGGCGGAGCGCCCAACACGGCCGCCCTGGCCGCCCTCCTGGCGAACCCGGCCGTCTATCAGGCCCACGTCCAGGAGCTCATGAACATCATCCAGGCCCGCAACTACAACGGCGTCCTGGTGGATTACCGGGGTCTCACCCCGGATCAGCAGCGCGCCTTCCTGGATTTTCTCAGCCAGCTCGGCCGGGCCCTTCATGAACAGGGGAAGGTGCTGGCCGTTGTCGCCCCCCTTCCACTGCCCGGTGAACAGGGGCGTTTCCTCACCGACGGCTATGATTGGAGGCAGATGGGCCGCCTGGCGGATGTCCTTTACGTGGAAGCCCCCGATGATCCCACCGCCTATGTCCCGGGTGGACTGGTCGAGCAAAGCCTGCGGTGGCTGATCGGCCAGGTGAACCGATATCAGCTGCAGCTCGTGGGACCGGGCCTGGCCGTGGATCTCGACCCCTCCGGCGCGCGATTGATTTCCTTTGATGAAGCGCTCGCTCATCTGGGCCGTCTGGAGCCCTCGGGGCTGCTGACCCTCACCGGAGGCGTGACCCTTACCCTGGCCCCTTCTACCGCTGCCCAGGACCTTCAGTTCCTGGCCGAAGCAGGTGTCTATCGCTATCAATATACCGACAAGGCCGGGCAGCTCCACACGGTCTGGATGCCCACGACGGGCCTTCTCGATCGCCAGCTCTCTCTGATCCAGACGTATCGATTGCGGGGGCTGACCCTGCGGGGACTGCTGAGTGGAGGCACGGCGCCGGGCACCGTAGAGGCCCTGCAGGCCTATCGCCAGAGCGGCCAGGCCCCAGGTCTATCCGCGATGGAATGGGTCTGGCGGATCACCGGGCCGGACGGCCAGGTGGTGGCGGAGATCACCCGCCCGCTGACCGACGGGCGCGCGGAATGGGCCCCGCCAGGGGAGGCCAGTGGTCCGTTCCATATCGCGCTGATCCTGCGCGTGGGGCCCAGCGAGAAGACGCAGGGAGAGACCACCGGCGTGGTGGCGACCGGAACTCCTGTGCCCACTCCGACCCCAACCCGCACCCCTGGGCCTACCCGGACGCCAGGGCCCAGCCCCACGCCGGGTCCCTCCCCGACGCCCCGTCCGACGAACACGCCACGCCCTCGCCCCATCGGGGGCGGATTTGAACTGGGCGGCCATGTGGATAGCTTCTCCCGACCCGATCTGATGCGCTACGCCGGCATGACCTGGGTCAAGCGTCAGGTCCGCTGGTCCCCCGGCCAGGATCCGAGCAGCGTCGCGGGATTGATCCATCAGGCCCATGCCAATGGTTTTAAGATCCTCCTGGGCATTGTGGGCTTCCCAGAGCAGATGGGAGCTCCCAATCCCGGTTACTTCGACGCCTTCGCCCAGTTCCTGGGCGGGGTGGCCGCTCTGGGCGCGGACGGGATCGAGGTCTGGAACGAGCAGAACATCGACCGGGAATGGCCGACCGGCTACATCGATCCTGTCAGCTACACCGATATGCTCCGGCGGGCTTACAACGCCATTAAGAGCCGCAACCCGGGGACCATGGTGATCAGCGGGGCGCCTGCTCCGACCGGCGCGGAAGGCGCGTTCGGTTCCCATCGGGTTTGGAACGATGATCGTTATGTGGCGGGGATGGCCGCCGCGGGTGCGGCGAATTACGCCGACTGCATCGGCATCCACTACAACGAGGGGATCGTCCCACCCGACTGGACGAGCGGCGATCCGCGGGACAATTACTACACCCGCTACTTCTGGGGGATGGTGAACACGTACTGGAACGCCTTCGGCGGTGCCCGGAAGCTGTGCTTCACCGAGCTGGGTTACCTGTCGGATGATGGATATCCACCCCTGGAGGCCGTGGCGCCTTCCTTCGCCTGGGCCAAGGATGTGACGGTTCAGCAGCAGGCGGAATGGCTGGCCCGGGCCGCGCAGCTCTCCGCCCAGAGCGGGAAGGTGCGCTTAATGATCATCTGGAACGTGGACTTCCGGAATTATGGGGGACCCGATGGCCGGTTATGCCATCATCCGGCCCGATAATTCCTGTCCCGCATGTGAGACGCTGCATCAGGTGATGGGTGGTCGTTAAGCTCTAAGAGCGTGTTCGAAAAATTCCAGTTAGCGCCCGCTGGGGGCCACCTCCAATGGCCCCCAGCGGGTCGGTTGATTTCACGGGCTGGACGGGGCACCCCGGATATCCCGCTCAGCCCGAGAAACCAGAGGAGGAGAAACCCCCGTTGAATCGACAGATTCGCCATTGGATCCTGCGACTGGCGATCGTCCTGGTCGCTCTGGAGATGGGCATCCTGGGCTTCGCGCTCTGGCACACCTCCGCGCCCCAGCCGGAGATCTCTTTTACCCCCCCTATTCCCTCCACGCCGTCGCCGACCCCACCCTCCAACCCTGAACCTTTCCTCATTGGGGTTCAGGCACACGGATATGTGGGAGACCCGCGGGATACCCTTCGCGTGGTTCGTCAGGTGGGATTTCCCTGGGTCAAGCAGCAGGTCCTCTGGTCCATGCATGAGCCGGAACCCGGACGCTACGATTGGGGCATCCTGGAGGGTTTCCTGATCGTCTCCGAATTGGAGAACGTAAAGGTCGTGCTCAGCGTGGTCACTGCCCCGGAGTGGAGCCGGCAGGAAGGTGGGATCCATGGACCGCCCGATCGGCCGGAGGATCTGGCCCGCTTCCTCCAGGCGTTGATCCGCCGCCATCGTGGACGGATCCATGCGATCGAGGTATGGAACGAACAGAACCTGAAGCGGGAATGGCAAACCTCCCGGGGCTTACGTCCGGAGGATTACGTGGAGTTGCTTCGGGTTGCCTATACCACGATCAAGGCAGAGGATCCCGAGATCATGGTGATCAGCGGGGCGCTTTCCCCCACCGGGATCGACGATGGGATGAACGCTGTGGATGATTTCCGTTATCTGCAAGGTATGGTTCAGGCCGGTTTTCTGAACTACGCGGATTGTGTGGGAGTCCACCACAATGGTTACAACATTGGCCCGGATGTCCTGGCGGAGGAAGCCCCTCTCCTGCCGGAAGCCCGGACCGCTCGCTTTCGCGGCCCTTTTGATAACCCTCATCACAGCTGGAGCTTCAAGTCCACGCTCTGGGGCTACCGGGAAATCATCGGGGGCGCAAAGCCACTATGCGTAACGGAGTTCGGATGGGCATCCGCTGAAGAATATGGAATAACACCGCCGGGATTTGAATTCGCTCTGGACAACTCCCTGGAGGAACAATCCCGCTGGATCATCGAGGGATTCGAGCGGATGCGATCCTGGGGATTCGTTCGAATGGCGATCCTGTGGAATCTGGATTTTGGGCCGAAAGGGTTTGGGCCGGAGCGGGATGATAATGTTCTCTATAGCATCCTGGACACCCGGGGGGTTCCACGTCCCGCCTTCAGCGCGCTGCAGGCTTACCTCGCCGGGCTTCGCCCAGGAGATCGTTAATCTGGAACGGTTGGATGAGCGTTTTGAGGTGGGTGGGGCCGCCCAGGACAGCCCCATCTGCCCCAAAATCCCCCGGGCAAGAGGACTCAGGTATTCGCCCCGAGTCCGGCGTCCGAGCCCTCAAGCCATCTTGGAAAGCTGCGTTAAAATGAGATAGGAGTTACTGCGTAACTCCTTGAGAAAGGCTAATTGTCCCTCCTGTCTCGAAGAGATTGGCGCCTCATGGTTATCCAGCCCACTCGCTTTCCGTGAAGCGGGCTTTGGGGAGAAGGGGCATGTCTGGCTGGAGCCCCACGGGAAAAGGGGACTACCAGAAAGTCAAGAGACCGGAAAGGGGGCCTATCAGGGACTGATCCCAGAGGTCGAGAGGAGGAGCCCAATGCCGTCGGTGGAAACCTTGCTGGCCCATCTGAAGGATGAGAAAACCCCGCTTTCAATCGCTCGTCTGCACTGGCTTTCCGATTTAAGCGATGAGGAATTCGCCCAGGTCGCTCAGGTCTGGCTCACGCTATCGACGGCACGGCGTCGGGCGATCATGAGCCACCTGGTGGATATCAGCGAGGAAAACATGGAGGTGGACTTCGGTCGCATCTTCCGTATGGCCCTGAGCGATCCAGATCCGGAAGTGCGGGCGATGGCCATCGATGGGCTGTGGTATGAGGATCAGGATCTTCAACTGATGCGCCGGTTCCTCGAGCTATTTGAGAAAGATCCCGCCACGGAGGTCCGTGCCCGCGCGGCCATCGGCCTGGGACGTTACTTTTACAACGCCTGCATTATGGAACGGATCCCCCTCTCCGTCGTGCGACCGGCCATTGATGCGCTGCGTCAGGCCTTCTACAACCCCGAAGAGCCTCTGGAGGTGCGGCGGCGCGCCCTGGAGGCGCTGGGGGACACTCTGGAGCCCGACCTCCCGCAGATGATTGAGCGGGCCTATGCAGATCCCGATGAGCGGATGAGGATCAGTGCCCTCTTCGCCATGGGACGGACGGCCGAGGCTCGCTGGACGCCCTATGTGATGGAAGCGCTGCGCAGCCCCAGCCCGGCTATGCGCTATGAGGCCGTGGTCGCAGCCGGCGAGATTGGGATCAGGGAAGCCGTTCCGATCCTGGAGCGATTGATCGAGGAAGGGGATGCGGAGATCCAGGAGGCGGCGATCTGGGCGCTGGGGGAGATCGGGGGCCCGCGGGCCCGCGAGATCCTGACGGAAATCGCTCGGGGGGAGGATGAGGATCTGGCGATGCTGGCCGATGAGGCGCTGGAGGAGCTGGAGCTGATGGAGAGTGCGGAGACGTTCATGCCCCTCCTGGAGATGGACATGGAGGCCGAGGAGGAGGAAGCCGAAGAGTGGTTGACGTGGTGGGAGAGGGAGAGGCTGGGAGTGGAGGAGCTGGAGGAAGAAGAGGAGGAAGAGGAAGAAGAGAATGAGGATGAGGAGGAAGAAGATCGAGATCGCAGGCGGCGCAGCCGGCGCTGATGGCAGGAGCGTTCCCAGGTGATCCTTCGCCTCGTCCCTGAAATCCTTTTTCATGATCTCACGCCAATCCTCCTGGCGATCGCAGCAGGCTGGCTGGCGGGGCGCCGGTTAAACATCCCCCCGCACCCATTGGCGCGTGTTTCCTTTTACATTCTCAACCCCTCCCTGGTCTACATCTCTCTGACCCATTCCGACATCAGCGGGGAGGAGCTGGCGCGCTTCCTGGGTTTTGCGGCCTCGATCCCTCTGATCGCGGGAGGCCTCAGCCTCCTCATCAGTCTGGCCCTGGGGCTCTCGCGCTCCGAACGAACAGCCCTGATGCTGACCGCCATGTTCGTTAATGCGGGAAGCTATGGGCTGGGGGTGGTGCAGCGAGCTTTCGGCGAAGCTGCCCTTGCCCGGGCCGTGCTTTATTTCATGACCAACAACATCCTCTTAAACACCCTCGGTGTGTTGATGGCCGTGCATAGCGGCAACCGGGCAGGGTGGAAATCGATGCTGATCCTTCCCAGCTTCTATGCCGCTCTGGTGGCGGCCATGGTGCGCCTCAGTGGATGGGCACCCCCGGAGCCCGTGGAAGCCGGGATTGCCCTGCTCAGCCGGGGTGCTATCCCGGTCCTCCTGATGGTGCTCGGCCTGGAGCTGGCTCACATTCAGCTGGAGGACCGGTGGTTCATAATGGGTCTGGGGACTCTCCTGCGTCTAACTGTGATCCCCCTGGTGGCCATCCCCCTGGCCCATCTCTGGGGGCTGGAAGGGCCGGCGCGGCAGGCCGGGCTGCTGGAGAGCGCAATGCCCGCCGCGATCTCCAACGTGGTGATGGCCGTGGAATTCGGTGTTTACCCTCGCACCATCGCGGGGATTATTTTCCTGTCTACTCTGCTCAGTCCACTCACCCTCAGCCTGTGGATCGCCTGGTTAAAAGGATAGGCAGGCTCCCTCTCCATAGCTGGACTTCAGACCAACTCTTCCCTTTCCTCAGGATGGGGGATTGGGGATGGGTGGGACCTGCCCCATATGAGGGGAGGGCCCGAACGAGACGTCAGATCGCCTGTTTGTGTAAAGTCCAATCGATAGCGAATCGGCTCGAAAGGCGAAATGATCCCGAGCGTTCCTGGTTTTCTTGAAAAGTTCAGGTGGCTTGCCTTCAGATTGCCCGGATGGATGGCGATGGGGCTTCTGGGCCTGCTGACGCTCTTCTCCCTTAAGGCTGAGGCTCAGATCCCCCCACTCCCGGCCCGGGTGGAACTGGATTACACCTTCGGTCAGCGCATGCGCTTTACCCTGGAAATGGAAAGTCCTCTTCCTATCGTCGAAGCGATTCTTTATTACGCCCTTCCAGATATGGAGATCCCTCAACGGGTGCGTGTAGCTCTGGGATCGCAGGCCCCCTCTCGAATCACTTACGAACGGGATCTGCGCCGGGAGCCCCTGCCGCCTTTCGCGCCCCTCACGTTCTGGTGGGAAGTCCAGGACCGGGATGGGAACTGGTGGTCGACCGAGCGACGGACCGTTCGGTATCTGGATAACCGGGTGGCCTGGCGCACGATCTCCACGGGCCCTCTTCGACTTCACTGGCATGCCGGGGATCCGGGGCTGGCCCGGTCCGCGCTGGAGCTGGCCCGCCAGAGCCTGGCTCGAATCGGGGGCCCCCTGGGCTATCGAACGGCCGAGCCAATTGAGCTGTTCTGGTATACAGATCGTGAACTGGCCCGGGCGGCGTTTCGCATGGCCGGGCTCGAGATCGGCGGGGAGGTTCGCCCCCGCTGGCGAGCGGTGATTCTGATCGCCTCCGCCGATGGAGCCGGGCTGGAAATCCTTCGCCGCCTGATCCCCCATGAGCTCACTCACGTGATCCTGGATGATCTGGCGGGGGGGCGGCCACTGCCCGCATGGCTGGATGAGGGTTGGGCATTGCTGAATGAAGGCTGGCCTGATCCCGCCCTGTTGCGCGCCCTTCAGGAGCCCCGCCTGGAAGGTGTCTCCTTAGCCACCCTGTGCGGGGATTTCCCTTCGGATCCCCTGCGAGCTCCTCAGGCTTATGCGCTCTCCTGGGCAGTGGTTCGCTACATTCAGGATCGAGAGGGGATCGGAGGCCTTCGGCGGCTGCTGGAGGCTTATGCGGAAGGCGTCTCCTGCGAGAACGGCGTGCGCCGGATCCTGGGGCGCTCGCTGGCCCGCCTGGAAAGCGAGGCGGAAGCCGCTCTCCAGGCCCAGCCGCCCGGGTGGTCTGTGGTGGAGAGCCTCGGGCCATGGATTTTGCTGTTCTTCCTGCTCAGCCTGGGCCCGGTTCTCCTCGCATTCAATCAGCGTTCCCATGTCAGAACCCGCCAGCCCTCCCTCACAGGGCGGCGTGAGTCAGCATAGGAGCCCCCTGTCCTTCCCGCGGCCCCTTGGGCCGTGGGGAGGAGAGTCCCCCGAACGAGAGGGTTCGGAAAGTTGGCCCAAAGTCCGACTTGCCCTGTTGCGATTTTAGTGGTGCCCGCTTGGGGTCCGCGCTGGCCCTTCCCCCCGAAAGCCCCGGGTTTGCAACAGGGCATGTCCAGCTAATAAAACCGCCTTTCCGGAAACCCTTTCTCGCGTCGCCATCGCCAGAGGGCGCGGCGCGTGCTGGCGAAGACCAGCGGCGAGGGGAGGCTATCAGGAGGGAAGAAACCGACCTCCAGCGCATCATCCCCTGGCTGCAGGGAACCGCCAATCGGAACCCCCCGATATACGATGAAAACCGCGGGGCCACGAGGATCCATGGAAACGGGGAAGACATCGAGCACACTGCGGATGCGAACGATTAACCCGGTCTCCTCCCGGCATTCTCGAATTGCGGCGGCGACGGGCCCTTCATCGATCTCCACGAATCCAGCGGGAAGCGCCCATCCCCCCTTCCCCGGCTCGTAGCGCCGTCGCACCAGCAGGACTTTCCCTTCATGTTCCACAAGCACCCCTACAGCGACCTTCGGATCGTAGAAGACCACATATCCACAGGCCGGGCAGACCGGGCGCTCCCGACCGAACATGAAGCGTTGGGTCAGGCGAGCTCCACAACGAGGGCAGAAGATGAAGGGCTCCGAACCCATTCCTGGATCTTTCGCTCCGAGATAGGAGATGATCGACAAGCCCCGATAGAATAGGATCCCAGGATTTGCGAGGCGCCGACCTCGCCCAAAGGGCCCGGGGGAGAAGGTCAACCGTATCTCTCCTTTATCCGAACCGCAACACTGGACCCTCCAGGCACAACACCACCCCTTCCCGCTCGCATGAACCGCACAGCCCGATGCCGCACCGCATATAGGCCTCATAGCTGAGCTGCGCGGGGATGCCGAACGTGGCGGCCAGGGCTCTAAGCCCCTCCAGCATCCCTTCCGGCCCACATCCATAAAGGGCATCGTAGACGCCCGAGCTCAGCAGACGGGCCGCCACCTCAGGGGCTTGTCCTCGCTCCCCGGCGGAGCCATCTTCGGTCGCCACCACGACCGAGGCCCCCAGATCCCGAAAGCGATCCGCATAGAGCACATCCTCAGCGCGCCGGGCCGCCGTTAGAGCGGTTACCTCAACGCCTCGCGCGATCGCCTCCCGGGCCAGGAAGGCCAGCGGAGCTACCCCGTACCCTCCTCCGATGAGGAGGATCCGCTGACCTTCAATCGTGAACCCTCGACCCAGAGGCCCCCGGATCCATACGCGATCCCCGGGCTGCAGGGCATGAAGAGCAGTGGAGAACGGACCCACCCGAGCGACCGTCAGCGTCACCGGATCCGCCTCCGCCAGACTGAACGGCTTTTCCTCATAGCCGGGCAGCCATGCCATCACGAACTGACCCGGCTGGGCTTCGATCCGGGCGTCCAGAATCAATGTATGCACCCGTGGGCTCTCCCGGATCACCCGGATCACCCGGATCGCACGGGGATGTCCCCCCGCCCACCACCGGCCACAGATCGACTGTGAAATCCTCTCACCCGCCATGCTGGAGATCCATGCGAGCTGTGTATTCTATGGCTACGATGAGGGGGTGCGAGCGATGATCTGCATGGAAGCGGATGATCCCTCCCCTCCTGCTTCCCCTTTCCTGCGGCCCTTTGGGCCGCAGGAAAGGGGATAGAAGATCTTTAGGGTGCGAAGCGCGGTTACCTAAGGATCTTTTAGGAGGGTCGAAGGATCGCCGGCGTAGCAGCCACCTGCTCGGCCAGCGAGCGGATGGCGGCGATCTGCTCGGCCATCTCGGCCCGGCCCTCCTCCCGCATCCGCGTCTCCATCTGTTGCAGCCACTGCTGGAACTGGGGCGTCAGCAACCGGCGATTCCGCTCCAGAATCTGCCGGCGATGCTCCTCCGAGCGGGCGTTCAGCAAAGCATTCAGCAGCCGGAGCTCCGGTGGCAGCGTCTGCTGGAGGATGGCCATCGCGATTTGCCCCAGAAGGTTCAACGCCTGAGCCAGCCGGGTATCGCCTGCCTCCAGCGCGGCCTCTATGTTCATCTGAAGGACATCGAAGAAAATATCATCGATCTCCGCAATGCGCTGGACCAGACGCTCCTGCAGCTCCCGCTCGGAGGGAGCGCTCAGAAGCTCCCGGATTAGACGAGCACGCTCTTCGTAAACCCGTCGGATCTCCTGATCGACCGCCTCCCGGGCCTCCAGGATATCCCGGCGCAGCGCAATGAGACGCTCGGCTTCCTCCTGCTTACCAGCTGCCTCCGCCTCCTCAATCCGCCGGGTCAGGTTCTGGAAGAAACGATAATCCAGGAAAGGACGGCCCAGGGCCACCAGGGTCTGACGGGTCTCCGGATCCGGGGCTTCCAGAAGGGCTTCCAGCAAGCTCTCACCGCTGGGCGCGCGGGTGAATTTCTCAATGATCTGCGTTCGGGAGCGAACGGTCTGTCCATAGGGCGTCAGCTCAAGCAGGCGGTCCCGGATGGCCATGATTCGGGCGAACTCCTCCGCCGATCCCTCCTCCTGAACCGTGGTCAGCGCTTCGTGGAAAAGACGGAAGAACTCGGCATCGATTTTCTCTACATTCTCCCGGATTAACTCCTCCGCATCCTCGATGCGCCGGGCGTTCAGAATCCGCTGCAAAAGGAGCGTTCGCTCCTCCATCGCCCGGAGATCCTCATCGGTGTAGCCGTCGGCCCGGAGGATCGCCTCCAGGAGGCTCTGGATGGTGAAGAACTCTTTCGGCTGAAGCAGATAAGCCTTGCGCTTCTCCCGGGGCAGCTGTCGCAGGATCGCGTCGGTGAACTGCCCGACAATGCGCTGGCGATCCGCTTCCTTCAGGTTCGCCTGGATCGGGATGAATACGAAAGCCAGCTCCTTATCCGGATCGTGATAAAGGAAGGGCGTGGCGAAGCTCACCCGGTTGCCACAACGCGGGCAAACGAAGGCATTCAGACGTCCGGCAAGAAGCAGCCGCTTCAAATGCGGCTCCTCGGAGACGTCGATAATCTGGCGAACCTGAACCTGAACGGGCTGGCCACAGAAAGGACATCGAATGACCATGGGAGTGGGTGGAAACGGCATGCGGTTCCTCCTCACGGTATGATCCTGTGATGTGAGCAAAAGGTCTTATTTTCTCTCTTACCCTATCCCATCCGGCAAAGCGGTGTGGGAAAAAGCGGGAAAAGCAGGACAGCGCGGTGGGCGACGAAGTCCCTCATTCCGCTGCCCCTATCCCGGAGTTTGCAACCGGGCAACTTGGGTTAATTTTAGCGCAACCCACGCTCCAGGGGAGATCGAAAGGCCCTTTGCCGCGGCCCGAAAAGCTACAGAGCGGGGAAAGTGGCTTGCCCCCCTCGGCGACCCCGCAGGCCATGGGAAATGGGAAGAGGATCCCCCTTCCCGCAGCCCCTGGTGGTTCCTCGAAGCGTTGTGAGGAAGGCATGACACGATGCGGAGAATCCCTCTCTGTGCAGCAAAGCCATATTAGGATAGGAGAGGAAAAGAGGAGCCATCCAGGCTTTCAGGCCACGGGTCGTTTCGGGAGATGGGCGAGGGCTGCCCCCAGCATATCTAGGAGTTACGCGGTTGGTTTTCTCCTGGGGGTTTTTGGGGGGAGTCGCGCGCCTTCGGCGCGCGACTCCC
>JAEVEY010000028.1 GCA_016842045.1 Candidatus Thermoflexus sinensis
GACCTTCGTATCCTGTTCGACCGGGGATATGTGACGGTGACCCCGGATCTCCGGGTGGAGGTCAGTCGCCGCATCAAGGAAGATTAGGGGTGAAATCCCATGTTTGGATCTGGGCGGAACGTTTGACCGAGCATGCCTTTCCCCCCTCCCCGCGGCCAAAAGGCCGCGGAGGGAAAGGGGATGGGCGGGCACCTTCGGCGTCGGACCCAGCCCCTCAAATCCCCAAAACATCCAGCCCCTGTGCAACAGACCCCTGGTCGTTTTGGGTTGGGCCAGACCTCCTCAGCCCCTGACACCTGAAGTCCCCATTCAGGATCACGATTGACACAAAACGTATTTTCTTTTCCCGGGAATGGTTATAAAATATTTAACCTTTTACTGTTATATATTTTCTTACCTGTCGTTCACGTAACTTTCAGGGGCGCGATACGGTATTTCGAATAGAAAAACTCATGTGACGGGATCGGAAAGGAGGCATATCATGAGGACCTCGTGGATGCGGTTGGGGATGGCCCTGGCCACTGGCTTCCTCTTGCTGGTCCTGTTGGCTTTCGGAACCGCCTGGGCGGCGGGGGGCGGCTCCTCCGGCCTGGCCGCTGTGGTCTCCGGATGGACCGGAGGGCGCGAGATCGCTCCGCCCCGCGCAGAGCCTCAGCAGGGTCAAGCAGGCACAAGTATTCAGGCGTATAAAACCGCCGAGGGCTTCTGGACCCATGTGATCACCTACGACTGGTCCCTCAAGAAGACCGTATCCCCGGATGCGCTCACGCTGGCCCGAGGGGAATCCGGGGAGGTCGCTTACACGATCACCGCCACCCGTCAGATCGCCGCGGAAGAGGAACGCACAGGCGTCCGCGGCTCCATCTGTGTAACCAACACCGGAGAGGTAGCTACGGAAGGATTGGCCATCACCGATGTGGTGGAGTTTAAGAACCCGCCGGTGGTGACGGATTGGACCCCATTCCTCACTGTAACCGTTGATGTCAGCGAGAAGCCAGCGCTCAATCCCGGGGAATCCCACTGCTATCCCTATGAGATCCCCTTCACGCCGCTTGAGGGTGTCACCCAGTATCGCAACCACGCGATCGTGACCATCCTGAACCATTCCGGCCACCTCGGCGAGCCCTTCGGGCCGGAGCCGAAGGAAGGTTTCTCGCTGCCGGAGCATCCCACCCTCGTGGAGGTGGATGCCTCAGCGACTGTGGAGGATGTGGAGCACTGCCCTGCTAACTTTATCTGCACGCCGAGCGAAACCGGGCCGTGGACGTTCCACGATTCCGGTTTTGTTTCGTTCCACAAGACCATCACCAATGAAAACGCCTGTGAGCTCACAGCTGAGCTCCATAACCTCGCCACCCTCACCGAGTCGGACACCCATGAAACCCGCACGGCGGAGGCGATGGTTCACCTGACGGCGCCCCCGTGTCCGGTGGGTTGCGTGCTGACCCAGGGCTTCTGGAAGACCCATCCGGATGCCTGGAAGGTTCATCATCCGGAGGATCCTTTCTTCTCCAGCGGCAAGACCTGGATGGAGGTCCTGTGGACGGCGCCGAAGGGCGATGCCTATTACATCCTGGCCCATCAATACATCGCGGCGGCCCTGAACGCCGCTTCCGGCGCTTCGATGCCTGCTGAGGTTCAAATGGCCTTTGACCAGGCAACAGCCTGGTTCAACACCCACAATCCGGGCGTCCCCGCTGCCTCTCCGGATGGTCAGACCGCCATCCACCTGGCGGAGATCCTGGCGGCCTTCAACGAGGGGCGGATGGGCGTGCCGCATTGCGAGGATGTGGCGGCCGGGCCGGCGAGCCCGATGAAGAAGGGCGGCCAGCGGCCGGAGACGCCGCCGGGCCTGGAGAAACGGCCAGCCACCCCGCCCGGGTTGGAGAAGCGCCCGGAGAACCCGCCGGGGAACCCGCCAGAGCAGCGCCCGGAGACGCCCCCGGGCCAGGAGCACCGCCCCAGCACCCCGCCAGGCCAGGGGAAGGGAAAGGGGAAGTAGCCTGAGGAAGCGAACCTGCCCTATCCCCGAAATGGGAAAAGCGAGGGGGCCGCCGGCTGGCGGCCCCCCTCGCTTTTTTTACCCCAGCCACGCGGGAAGCTCCGCAACGGAGGCCAGGACGGCATCCGGGCGAATCGGGCCGCTCAGGTCTGCCGGCCGGAACTTCCCGGTCCGCACCAGGATCCCCCGCATCCCGACCACCTGGGCTCCGCCCACATCGATTTCGATGTCATCCCCCACCATCGCCACCTGTTCCGGCGGCATCCCCAGATCCTCCAGGACCATCCGGAAGAACCCGGGGTCTGGCTTACCGAAGATCATGGCCTTCTGTCCGGTGGCCTCCTCCAGAGCGGCCACGAAAGGGCCAACATCCAGGCGGAGTCCATCCGCTGCCCGCCAGTAACGGGTGCGGCCTAACCCGATGAGCCCCGCGCCATGCTCCAGGATCAGCCGGAAGGCCCGGTTCAGCCGCTCGAAGGTCCACGCTTCCCCCAGATCGCCGATCACCACGTAATCCGGCCGCTCCTCCTCGTCCAGGACCCCCTCCAAATCCTCCCGGGCGCCTTCGGGGACCAGGAGATAGGCCCGGGCCTGGCGCTGGCGCAGGAAGCGCCCGGCCGCCCACGCGGGGGTGTAGATCTCCGCCGGCTCGGCCGGGAACCCCATGCGATTCAGCCGCTCCGCCAGGGCGCGGCGGCTGCGGGTGGTGGTGTTGGTGACGAAGCGGACCGCAAGGCCCCGGGTCCGGAGGGCCCACACCGCTTCCACCGCACCCGGGATCGTTCCCTCCGCCGTGTAAAGGGTGCCGTCCAGATCGAGAAGCAGTGCCGTAAGCTCCCATGGAGAATGCATAGGGCTTTCCTTTCTATAACAGGGACCTCCGGCCTCTGGCATCGCACAGACACTTCCAGAGATGGATAGGCTCTGAACCGGCCCTCGAAGCGATGCGTATCTAATTACAGGAAGGATGGAGACGGCCTCATCGCCGCCTCCATGGTTCGGCGAGCTTCCCTACACATTCACAACAGGAGGTTAAACCATGCAGCGCCGTTCAGTCTTCCGTTTATGGATCGTGTCCATCCTTAGCTTTCTCGTTCTTTTCACGACTCCATCCGCAGGAAGGGCGATGGCGGAGCCAGCAACCGGAGGCTCCGGCAACAGCGTGATTGAGGATACAACAGGCGATGCAGGGGCGAATCCAGCCTTCGCGGACATCGTGAAGGCCAAGGTTACTCAGCTCGGCCGGGATCGCATCGTTTTCTTTATGGAGCTCGCCGCCCCCGTGCGACCGGATGCTCCGGTGCTGTATGCGTGGTTCATCAACAAAAAGGGCACTGATGATGCCCCGCTGGATCCTGGCGATTTCTCGGTGAACCTCTTCTTCGACGGCGCGCGTTTCTCCGCGAATCTGACAAAAGCAGGCCAGGCCGGCTGGCCCCTGGCAGGATCGCCAGCGGCCACGGTGTTGCTGGAGGGGCTGCCGTTCGAGGTGAAGGGCAACACCGTGCGCGTGTTGATAGATCATGCGCAGATGGAGACGCTGGAGGCGCGGGATCCCGATTTCGATGCCTTCAATTTCACCTGGTGGGCCGTCACCCGTTATAAGGCTTTCCCCTTTGCGCCTCCGAACACAGATCGGGCCTTCAACATACCGCCCTCGCCGGGGACCGATCGATGGATCTACCGCGAGGCGCCGCCGCAATGAGCCTTTACCCCCCTTTCCCTGGGTCTCTGGGAATTTGTGGGGTGATGATATACTGATCATCTTTCTCTTTCAGGCGTGTTGCCTGTGTCTCCCATCTATACCGGGCCATAGGGAGGGGAGAGACGAACACTCGCGGGATTGGGAAGACCCCTTTCAGCGGCCTTCCCGACCCCAAAAGCCGCTCTATTTATGGATTTATGGATGCACCTGGAGCTCAAAGGGGAGCTCCCATCCCGGACTTTCCCCGGATGGACCGGAGACGAGGAGATGCTCCATCGATGGCCAGAGATACCATCCGAGGCGAAGGCGATATCGACCCGGAGGCAGGGGGGGCCATTCTACCCTCAGGGGAACGCATTCCCCAGGGGGCCACATCGCGGTAAGCTGGAACCGATCCTGCTGGGCGACCAGCCGCCCTCCCTCGTCCACCAGATGAACAAACAGCGTATAATTTCGATCCAGCGGCCTCAGAGCCCGCCAGCTCAGCCACAGCTCGAAGGGCTCTCCAGCCCGGATCCCGGTCGGCCATTCCGCGCCGTCGAGCTGGAGCCTCCCCCCAAAGGATACCGCAGAAGGAAGTCCAGGGATCGCCCGCCGGACGATCAGCACGCGCGGCAAATCCACCCCATCCGCCCCGCCGTTTGTGACGCGCCAGCGCTGGCCGGCCGGCCCGCTATACAGCCCCACACGAATCCGATAGGGGCCGGGCTGGAGATCTGGTGGGATCTGCAACACGTGATCATCGCGGTAATGCTTCTCCGGATCCCATCGCCGGGTGGGAACATCGCCGGGATGAACATGGTCGCTCTGAAACGACTGAGCGGACGAAAAGGGTTGATCCGCGGGGATCCCATGGACATAAACATGGGCGTCTTCGTCCAGGTCAACCAGGGGGCGCCACCATAGGGTCAGCTGCACCGTCTCCCCGGGAGAGATCGCCCATCGATCGATCTGATAGCCCACCAGCCGGATCCGATTCTCGAAATCCACTTGAACGGAAAGGTCGACACCCGAGGGACGGTCCAGCGGCACGCGAGTGATGGCCCACAGGCGATAGGGAAGGCGGAGGCCGATGGCGAGCAGGAACAGAAGGGCGGCCCCCAGGGCTCCCCACGGGGGTGCCGGGCTCCGGTGCTCCGACATCTTCCCACCGGAGAGCGCAGGGGCCGCCGGCCGGGTCCGGCGTCGCCGGAGGATCCCCCATATCGGCCATCCCAGCCAGAGGCCGAGGGCGAGATGGTCGAAAAAGCGCCAGATCCATCGCCCGGGGAACCACAGGCGAACACGGTGGGTCCCTGCCGGGATCTCCGACCAGAGCCAGCCGGCGCGCGCCTCCACCCACATCGGAGCAGGCTGACCGTCCACGGCGACCATCCAACCCGGGTATCCGAGAACTCCGAAGCGGATCGGGGTGCGATAAGGGACGTTGATTTCCCAGCTCTGATCCAGAGGCCCCAGGCGGAGCGTTCGCACGGTCGCTTCAACAGGCAGAGAAGTTCGATCCAGGCGATCCGGTTCCTCGCCGCGCTCATACGCTCGGAGCATATCGGTGAACAGCTCCGGCCATCCTTCCACCCATCTTGGAAATAACTCGCCGGTGGCGGTGAGGCCGGGATACTGTTGCTCCCGCTCATAGCGGTGCAGATCCGCGAGGGTCGCCCGAGCGAGAGGAACACGGGATCCCCCATCGTAAATGAATCCCAGCGTTCCCAGGATGAGCAAAAGGGAGGTCGTGAAAGCGGCGGGCCAGCGGATCGGAGGGTTCAGGGTTTCGATGGAGAAGCCGATCAGGAGGGCGGTGATCATCCCCATCGGGCCTAACCAGCGCCACGGGAACTGGAGATAGGAGAGGCCCGGGAGGATGGTCCAGAGGGGATAGGAAGCCGGGGTCATCAGGAAGATCAGGATCAGCCCGATCATCCATCCCCATACGGCTTCAAGACGGATTGTCCGGCGACGCCACGGAAGCCCATAAACGAGAGAAGGGAGGGCCAGGAGGGCCTGATGCAATCCGATCGTCAGGATGAGGGGATGGTTTCCCCATCGATCGTCCCGGATGGGGGGCAACTGCAGAAGCTGAGGCAGGCTCCGGAAGTGGTGAACGACCTCGTAGACCCCGGTGCGGGCGCGCTCGAGGTGGACCCATGGGATTTCAATGATGGAAGGGCCCAGATAAGGCAGGGCCATGCCCACTCCCAGGGCAAGGGCGGTGAGTGTTTGTCGCAAGCGCTTTGGATCGAAGTCAGCAGCAATCCCCAGAAGGAGGATATACGAGAAAGCCAGCAGATAGCCCATCCATGCGGTGAGATGATGGCTGAGGCCCAGGAGCGCGGTGATCAGAGCCAGGAACCCGCGCCTTGCGAATCCACCGCCTCGCAATGCCCCGTCGACGCCGATCAGCAACCAGGGCAGCAGCGTGATGGCGAGGTATTGAGGATAGTTGGTTTGCTGGAGCTGGAACGGCATGTAGCCGAAGGCGAGGCCGGCCGTCATCGCGGCGGCAGGACTCAACCT
Source organism: Candidatus Thermoflexus sinensis (assembly GCA_016842045.1). Taxonomy (GTDB): domain Bacteria; phylum Chloroflexota; class Anaerolineae; order Thermoflexales; family Thermoflexaceae; genus Thermoflexus; species Thermoflexus sinensis. The sequence continues at coordinate 6,222 of JAEVEY010000028.1, forward strand.
CCATCGCCGGGCCAGACCATACACCCCCAGGCTTCCCGCCAGCGTGGCGATCATGAGGGTCAACTTCATCGCCTGTTCGATTGAAAGCCCGAATCCGAATGAGAGGGCCGCGACAGACCAGGGGAATAGCGGTGCGTGGAAGAGGAACAGCGGATAGCCCGTCCCGCCTGCGAGGTCCGGAGCCCATCGGGGATACAGGACCCCTGCCCGCCACATGCGGATCATCTCGAGGGCGCGATACGCATGCAGCAGGGCATCCCCTTCCCGGGGCAGGCCCGGCTGATTGAGCCCTTCCCACCAGGCCGTAAGCCCGACGAGGATCCATAGCATTCCCAGCTCTCGCAGCGTTTTCATCGCCCGATACGCGATTCGGTGATCGCCCCGAAACATCATGAGGGGCTCGATTTTTCCCTGGGTGCGGGCTGTCTTCAACGACCCGCACCTCAGGAATTCCAGAGTTACGCCGGCGACCTCCCCTCCTCCCGTGACAAAGGCCAACCGCGTAAGTCCTATCCGTATCATGGGGCCTGAGGGAGCTGCAGCTCCCCTAAGGGAACGCTGAAATCCGGGATCGGCTTCCCCGTGGCGTCAAAAGCGGGCAATCGTTCCCCTGTCTCCAGATGATACCAGCCAACGTGAACCCGGTAAGCCCCCGGGGGCAACAGCTGCTTCAGATCAATCCATCGTTCTTCCTCGACGATCTCGCCCGGTTCCCACCATCCCGTGGGATATGCCCCGTCCCGGGGTGGCCCATCCCCGCCAGCCATCCAGCGCCCCTCCGAATCCAGGAGATGAAGGAACACATGAAGCCCCGGTGGGAGATGGGCCGTCGCCTTCCACCAGAGATGGACACTTATCCCCCGATCCGAAATCCGGATGTTATGCGCGAGCAGGAGGATCCCCGGTTCGAACCGTGCTTCCCAGGAGCGGGGTTCAGGTGCGGAGGAAAGCGGGGGGATTTTCCCAAAGGAAAACCAGTTCTCCCCACCCGAATGGGGCAGCTGAGGGAGATCCGGGTGGGAGCGATCATACACCCCGATCAACAGGGATAAAATCGTGGGGACGTTCCGGGACGAGGATAGCGAAATACGGTAAGTATCACAGATCACCGAACCGGGTGGCCAGAAGCGCATCGGCCATGAGCCCATGCCCGGATAACTGTCCACCTGCCCGAGCCGCTCGCCGCGAGTGGGATCAGGGCCGGACCAGATCTGATAGGTGAACGAATAATTGCGGGGGGCTGGCCGCAGAAGCTCCCAGCATGCAGTTAGGCGGACCGCCTGGCCGGGCATCAGCCGACGGGGCGTCACCTGAAAGCCGATCAGGCGCACCAGGGGCTGACCGGGAGGACCCTCCAGGTCTTCAAAGGTCCAACCCAGGCGTTCCAGATCGGCAGGGACCTCCTCCATGGTTCGGAGCGGTTGATGGAAAGCGGGCCACAGATAACGAGAGAACCCCAGGATGGAGAACATCGTCGTGCAGATCAGCCAGGCCCGCACGACCCCTCTCTCCCACGCAGCAGACGAAGAGCCCTCCCAGGCCCATGTGACCATCAGCCAGAAGGAGGGAAGGGCGATAAAGAGAAGCCGCCCCAACCCGGCTTCCACGCGGGTGTTCCAGGCCACGAATTCAAGGATCACGATCCCTAACCAGAAAGCGTGAACCAGAAGCAGAAGGCCCCGAAGGCGATCCAGCTGCCAGCGGGAACGGAACCTCCATGCCTGTCGGAGGATCTGGGCCCCGGTGGCGAGGAGGAAGAGATCCCAGATCGCGTATACCCATCGCTCTGCGATGATCCCCTCCGTGGCCCCGAAAGACAGAAACGCCGTCTCCCGCGCCCGAAGGAAGATGAAGATCCAGTCGCTCCATGACGGCGGTTCCGGGCGAGCCCAGTGGATCAACGTCAAGTGGGCCCGGAAAGCCAACGGATCCCGATACAGGAGAAAATTCCGTGCCAGCCATCCCCCGCTCAGGAGAACGACCCCGAGCAGGCTCAGGACCAGCTCGCCACCCCGAACCCGCCAGGATCGCTGGGAGCGGGTGCTCGCCATCCACATCAGGATCCAGAGAAGGAGCAGACCGATGTTGGATGCTTTGGCCAGAATGGCCATCCCCAGAGTCAGACCGATCCATCCGGCCTGCTTCCACGAGGGGCGGAGCATGTAATCCACGATCGCATTCAGGGCCAGGGCGGATCCCGCCACGGCCAGGGCGTCATTGCTCACACTGGAGGCAAGGGAGATCCATCGCGGGTGGAAAGCCATCAGCGCGGCAGCGATCATGGCTGCCCCGCGTCGTTCCGGGACAACCCGCCGGACCAGTCGGTAAACCAGTAGAACGGCGCCCAGGCCGGCCAGCGAGGAGAGCAGGCGGGCGATCCGAAAGGCAAGGAATTCCCCCTCCCAGTTCCAGATTTCCCCCGGATGATGAACAATGAAGTTGCGGTTCGCCCATGCTTCAGGAGGCGGAGCAGGAGCCCCGATGTGATGCGGGTTCGGCTCCTCCCAAATGATCTGTTCGTCGAAGCGAATCCATCCGGTGGCAATCGCTGAGAGGACATAGTAAAGCGGGAACTGCGTGCTTTCGTGAGGGACCTGCGCGCTCTGCCCGCGGATGACCGGCCACGATCGATGGCGAACCAAGTAAGCGATGACCCGAAAATGGGATAACTCATCGGGCGCTTCCCCAAGGGGAAGCGCTAACTGGTAGGCGAAACTCAGGATGAGGAAGCAAATGGAGAGGCTGAGAAGGAATATCCGTTCTCTTTTTTGAGCGCTCATCCCGGGATCGGCTCGCTGGGTTTCTCGCAGCCAGGCAGAATTGTCCATAGGATGACTCAGGGCCAATCGGCAACATGATCCCTCATACTTTCAGGTTATCCGCGATGAGGCCCCGCACGACCTGCGCATAGATCCGGATCCGCTCCCGGCGCATCGCCCGTTTATGCCCTAAGGCGGCCTTTGCTCCTTCGATGCCGATCTGCCAGAGATACTGCCCGATCAGGAAGGCCCGGAGGGCGACTGCGGCGATCGGGCCGTGATGCTTCCGGAAGTAGCGGATCTTGCTGCGCTGGAAGGCCAGATGCTGCACCGCTGGCACCTGATCGCTGCTGCGCCCTCCGTAGTGGATCACCCTGGCTGCTGGATAGTAGAACACCTTCCAGCCTGCCGCTCGTATCCGCCGGCACCAGTCCATCTCTTCCGCATACATGAAGAACTCCTCATCCATCGGCCCGACCTGCTCCACCGCCTCCCGACGGACCAGCATGGCGGCCCCCGTCACCCAGTCGACCTCCTGGGTCTCGTCATCGGGGCGATCCAGCACGTAATAGCGCCGCAGGATCTGACGGGGCGCATACGGCTGCCACCATGTGCTTTCGAAAAGGGCCGTCCAGAACGTGGGGAACCGCCGGCGGGAGGATTGAACCGTCCCATCGGGGTTTAACAGCTGGGGGCCAACCACGCCCGCCTCCGGATGCGTATCCGCGAAGGCCACCAGGAATTCGATGGCCCGATCCAGAACACGGGTATCCGGGTTCAGCAGGAGAAAGTAACGGCCCCGTGCGATGGCCATCCCCTGATTGTTCGCCGCCGGGAAGCCCCGGTTCACCGGATTGACCAGGAGACGAACTTCCGGAAATGCCTCCCGCACCCGTTCCGGCGTCCCATCGGTGGACGCATTGTCCACCACGATGATCTCCCCTTTCAGATTGCCCAGCGCCTCCCGCACCGAGTCCAGGCAGGGAGCGAGCCACTTCCAGACGTTCCAGCTCACAATAATGACGGAGACATCCATCGCCCGATTGTTACTCTGAAGCATAATGAGGGGAGCATAGCGCATGCTGGGAATTCTACGAGCTCATGGTGCAGGTTGAGGGTCGAGAGAGGGGACCAGCCGGGCAGACAGGTGACCCCCTCCTGATCCTGATGGAAGTTACGCCGCTCGGAGCCCGCGAGAAGAGGTGGAATGGCCCCCCAAATCCTTAGTAGAAAACCAGCAGCGTAGCTCCCACCTGAATTTCTCCAAGCGGCCCTTTAGACCGCGTGGAGAGGGAGAGACCGGGAAAGGCACGACCGGCGTATTCACCGATCCCGATGCAGCACATGCTCCCCAAGGGACCATAAGGCCTGCCGGGCAGGGCCGTCCGGCAGGCCCTGGAGCCGGGTTTGGCTTCGGCGCACAAAGGCCTCGGCCTCCGCGATCGAACGTGCGATGGCTTCCGAATTCCGAATCCGTCGCACGGCCTCTTCGATCATCCCCTCATCCCCGGAGGCCCCCCCCAGGATCCGATGGATCAGCGGATCCTCCGGATGCTCCTCCAGGTAAAGCAGCACGGGGAGCGTCACCAGCCCCTGGCGCAGGTCGTTGCCGATCGGCTTGCCCATGGCCCGCACATCCCCCGTGAAGTCCAGCACATCATCCATAATCTGAAAGGCCATGCCCAGATCAACCCCGTATTGTCGCAGGGCCTCGACCTCCGGCTCCGGCGCCTGAGCCAGCACCGCTGCCGCCTCGGTCGCTAACTCAAACATCGCAGCGGTCTTGGCGTAAATCCGTCGCAGGTAATCCTGCCGGCTTCGCATGGCCACCCGGTCGCCGAACTGCTGGTGCAGCTCCCCTTCGCAGATCGTCATCAGCGTGCGGGCGAAGATCGCCATGACCCGGACGTTTTCCGTCCGAGCGGCCAGGGAGGCGGCATAAGCGAAGAGATAATCCCCTGTGAGCACGGTTGCCGCCGGAGTCCAGATGGCGTTGAGGGTGGGAACCCCTCGTCGAAGGAGGGAGCCGTCAATCAGGTCATCATGGACCAGCGTGGCTGTATGCAGCATCTCAACGGCGGCAGCCAGGCTGATCATCGCTTCATCCGTTGGCCGGTAGAGCCGACCGGCAAGGAGGACCAGCAGGGGGCGAATGCGCTTCCCTCCTGCCGTAAGCAGATGATCCACCGCGGTCTTGAGGGGCTCGAAGGTCAGCGGGATCTCTCGCATTCGAGCTTCGACCCGCTCCAGGTCCTCGCGGAGCCATTCCTGAATCATTCGCAACGAGTGTCCCTGTTGCACGGTGAGAGGCATTCCGGGTTTTCCTGGGTTCAGGATACGATCAGGAGGGGCCCCTCCCCTTTATCGGAAGAAGGCCAGCGGCATAGCTTTTACCATTTTAAAACAGTCTTCCAGTTTCGCCATAGCAGCCTGTTCGGAACCACGAGCCCAAAGGGGGCTCTATGGGTTTGTGGGATGATCGGAGGCCGAGGGGCCCTTCCCCTCCAGATTTAGGAGTTACGCAGTTGAAAGCTCTAAAGGTGGAACGGAATGGCCCCACCCCCCTTTCTCCCCCCTCCCCACGGCCCAAAGGGCCGTGGGGAGGGGGGAGAAAAATCCTTGCCCCTATGGGAAACGAACTGCGTAAGTCCTACGGATTTTCGGGCGGCGCGCCCTCGAGGCCTCGCCAGCCCGAAAGACCCGCGAAGAAGGGCAACGACGGAACTCCATATTAAGGCTCCGAGAACCGGAAGATTCGCCGTGCGTTCCGGGTCGTTTGCTCGGCGATATGTTCCAGAGAAAGCCCCAGGAGGCGAGCCAGCGTTTCCGCCACGAACCGAAGATAGGCGGGCTCATTCCGATGCCCTCGATAAGGTTGGGGCGGCAGATAGGGCGCATCGGTCTCCAGGACCAGGGCGGTGATCCCCGCGGTCTGCACAGCCTCCCGGAGCGCCTCTGCGCGAGGATAGGTGATCGGTCCTCCGATGCCCAGAGCAAATCCCCAGGCGACGGCGGTCCGGGCCATCGCCGCATCCCCGGAGAACGCGTGCAGGATCCCCCGGGCACCCGGGTGGGCGGCCACCCAGCGTTCCAGCTCCTCCATCACGGCCTCCCGGGCCTCCCGTTGATGGATGATCACCGGCAGCCCCAGCTCGCCGGCCAGTTCCAGCTGCGCCCGAAAGGCCTCGCGCTGGGCTTCCCGGGGAGAAAGATCCCGATAGAAATCCAGGCCGATCTCCCCGATCGCCACCACACGGGGATGCCGGGCCCATTCCCGCAGCTGCGCCAGCGCCCCGGAGGAGAAGGCAGAGGCCGCATGGGGGTGGATCCCCACCGCCACATAGATCCCAGGATGACGCTCCGCCAGCCTCAGCGCCGCCGGGATCCGTTCCAGGGTCACGGAGGGGATCACGAAGGCTTCCACCCCGGCCTCCCGCGCCCGGGCCAGCATCGCATCCCGATCCTCATCGAAGGCCGGATCGTCCAGATGACAATGGGTATCGATCAGCGCCATCCTGGCCCTCACTCCAACCCCGCCAGCGCACGGCCGGCGGCGAGCAGCTGTGACACCCGATCCGGCGCGGTGGTCTCCGTGTAAATTCGCAACAGGGGCTCCGTGCCCGAGAACCGGATCAACAGCCAGCTGCCATCTTCCAGATAGAACTTGTAACCATCGCTGCGGTCGATCCGGACTACCTGGAGCCCGGCCAGCCGATCCGGTTGGGCCTGATCCAGACGGCCCCGGGTTTCCTCCCGGCGCTCCGGCGGGAACTCCACATCGATGCGCGAATAATAATGCGGGCCGACCAGGCGGAAGAGCCACCCAATGAGCTCCGAGGGCCGCTTTCCCGTTCGGACCATGAAGTCCAGCAGATACAGGCCGGCCAGGATGCCGTCCCGCTCCGGCAGATGCCCCTGGAAGGCGAAGCCGCCGCTCTCCTCGCCTCCGATCATGGCGTTTGTCTCCAGCATCTTCGGGGCCACATACTTGAAGCCAACGCCGGTCTCATAAACCGGAACCCCGTATCGCTCTCCCAGCTTCTCCAGCATGGAGGTGGTGGAGAGCGTCTTCACGATCGGCCCTCGCTGCCCCCGAACTTCCAGGAGGTAGAGGGCCAGCAGGCCATAGACGCGCAGTTGATCCACAAACTCCCCCCGCTCATCCACCAGGCCCACCCGATCTGCATCCCCATCGGTTGCGATCCCGGCGTCGGCCTTCAGGGCCCGCACCTGCTCCTGCAGGTCATCCAGGTTCGGGGGGATGGGCTCCGGGCGCTTCATGCGGGGGAAGATCGGATTGCGCTCGCCGTGGATCTCCACGATGCGGATGCGCCCGGGGGAAAGCAGCCGCCGCAACCAGCCGGCTCCGTTCCCCCACATCGGGTCCACCACAATGGTGAGGTCAGCCTGGCGAAGAGTTTCCAGGTCGACCAGGGTCTGGAGGTGCTCGATATAAGCAGGGGCCGGGTCGAAGATCTCCACCAGCCCTTTCGCCCGGGCTTCCGCCAGCGGCAGCCGCTTCACGCCGCTCTCATCCGGTGGAATGCGGGCCTCGATCTCTCGCAGGCCCTGGGGATCCACCGCGCCCCCGAAGCGATTGCGGACCTTAAAGCCATTGTCCGTGGGAGGGTTATGGCTGGCGGTGATGTTGATCGCCCCGGCCGCGCCGCGGGCGACCACGCTGTAGCTGATCACCGGCGTGGGCACGGCTCGATCGCACAGATAGGCCCGGATGCCGTTGCCAGCCAGGACCTCTGCGCAGGCCTCCGCGAAGTGCTCGGAGGCAAAGCGATGATCGTAGCCAATCACCACCCCGCCCTCCGCCTGGCCGGTGTCCAGCAGCCACTGGGCGAAGCCCTGCGCGCATCGCCGGACATTCGCAAACGTATAGTCGTCAGCGATGCGGCCGCGCCATCCGTCGGTGCCGAAGCGGATGACCGTCATCTCAGCCCTCCCGGATCCCATATTCCTGCTTCACCAGCTCCAGATCCGCATCCACCATGATTTTCACTAACTGCTCGAAGGTCACCGAAGGCGCCCACCCGAGCTTGGTCCGCGCCTTGGTTGCGTCGCCCACCAGGAGGTCCACATCGGCAGGGCGATAGAGGGCCGGGTCCACCACCACGTATTTCTTCCAGTCCAGGCCCAGGTAATCAAAGGCCAGCTCCACGAACTCCCGCACCGAATGGGTCTCCCCGGTGGCGATCACGTAGTCCTCCGGCTCGTCCTGTTGCAACATCAGCCACATCGCCCGCACGTAATCGGGGGCGTAGCCCCAGTCCCGGCGAGCTTCCAGGTTCCCCAGGCGGAGCTCATGGGCCAGGCCCAGCTTGATCTTCGCCGCCGTATAGGTGATCTTGCGGGTGACGAACTCCAGCCCCCGGCGCGGGCTCTCGTGGTTGAAGCAGATCCCGGAAACAGCGAACATCCCGTAGCTTTCCCGGTAATTCACCGTGATCCAGTGAGCATATACCTTGGCCACCCCATAGGGGCTGCGAGGGTGGAAGGGGGTGTTCTCATTCTGGGGAACCTCCTTCACTTTCCCAAACATCTCGCTGCTGGAAGCCTGGTAGAAGCGAATGGTGGGATCCACCAGGCGGATGGCCTCCAGCAGACGGGTGACGCCGAGGGCGGTGAACTCCCCGGTGAGAACCGGCTGCTTGAACGAGGTGGGCACAAAGGATTGGGCGGCCAGATTGTAGACTTCATGGGGCCGGTATTCCCGCAGGATATCAATCAGAGAGGATTGATCCAGCAGATCCCCCTGGACCAGGGTGATGCGATCCTGGATATGGCGGATCCGTTCGAAGTTGATGGTGCTGGTGCGACGGACCATCCCGATCACTTCGTACCCCTTCTCCAGCAGGAACTCCGCCAGGTACGAGCCGTCCTGCCCGGTGATACCGGTGATCAGAGCGCGCTTCTTTTCCATTTCCAGTTCCGCCTCCTGTCAGGTTGAGTGGAAGGTTTGGGGCTTGCGCCGTCCGGCCATAAAGTTTACTTGGAGACGCTGGATCGGGCGCCTTCGGCATCCGGCCCAGCACCGATTTATCCGGAACGCCTCTGGCGCTCCATCCGGGCCCGGGCCCGCCATTCCTCCAGCACATCCCGAAGGGATTGCTCCAGGGGGATGCGAGGCTCCCATCCCAGGCGCTCCCGGATGCGGGCGGTGTCGGCTGCGCTGACCGGGATCTCCACCGGGCGGATCCGCTGGGGATCCACTTCGACCCGAACGTTCACCCGGGCCATGGCCAGGAGGAGCCCCAGCACCTCCCGGATGGGGCGGGGCCGGCCGGACCCGATGTTATAGACCTCGCCAGGCTCCCCCCGCTCCAGAAGCAGGCGATAGGCGCGCGCCACATCCCGGACATCGGTGAAATCCCGCTGGGCTTCCAGATTCCCCACCCGCAGCACCGGCTCCTGGAGCCCCGCCTCAATCCAGGCGATCTGACGGGCAAGAGATGGGACCACAAAACGGGGATCCTGGCCGGGGCCGATATGATTGAAGGGGCGGGCCCGGATGATCGGCAGGGCGTAAGCCGTCGCATAGAGGGCGGCCAACCAGTCCTGGGCGGCCTTGCTGATCCCATACGGGTTGGCCGGACGGAATGGGTGATCCTCCCGAACCGGAACTTCCTCCGGGCGGATCAGGCCATAGACTTCGTTCGAGGTCACGACGAGAACGCGGGACTGCAGGCCCAGCGCCCGGATGCCATCCAGCAGATTCAAGGTGCCCCGCACGTTGGTCTCGAAGGTCCCCCAGGGATCCCTCCAGGATTCCGCCACATCGGACTGGGCGGCCAGGTGGATAATACCCTCCGGTTGCACGCGGGCAAGCTCCTGACGGACCGCTTCTGGATCCCGAAGGTCTACCTGAGCAAGCCGCAGGCGATCCGGAAGCCCGGTTACGGACCGCCGGGCCCATCCCCAGAGCTCCCAGTCCGTCTCCTGATCCAGGATGCGAGCGAGATGACGACCGACGAAGCCGCCCACGCCGGTGATGAGCAGACGCAAAGGCGGTTGCTCCTTTTCGGGAATGGGGTTCGTGCGCAGTTTTGAATTATACCGTAACGCCTTTCACAAACCGAGCACTGCCTCATTTCTATATAGGAGTTACGCAGTTCGGGGCTCGCGAGAAGAGGTAAAATGGCCCCACCCCCCTTTCTCCCCCCTTCCCACGGCCCAAAGGGCCGTGGGAAGGGGGGAGAAAAATCCTTTTGGGGGTGGAGCGGGGCGCCTTCGGCGCCCCGCTCCACCCCCAAAGCCCCCATGGGAAACGAACTGCGTAAGTCCTATTCTTGTGGAATTTTCGCAAAGGCGGGTTGCCCTCTGCGAAAACACAGATTTCTCCTCTCGTGCAGCTTTGCCGCACAGAGAGGAGGGCAACAGGCAAGGGAATCCGGTCGTTGAGCCACGGGCAGGAGGGACATTCTAATCTTCTTCTGATATGTGGCTGCTATTTATAAAATTGCGAATGCCTCAGCGCTGATTGGGCAATCGGAGGCGTCCGCGTAGAAAAAAGGGAAATCCCGGGCAACGAAGCTTCCGCTCCCGCCCTTGTTCCCCTGCGCCGTCAG
>JAEVEY010000029.1 GCA_016842045.1 Candidatus Thermoflexus sinensis
TCCCCCTTGCAGCGACAGATCAGAAAAGAGAAAATACGGCAGCGAATTTGCTGTTCTGCCCCTACCGTTCTTCGGTTTGCACCTCTCCGAAAGGGTTAAGATGCCCCCCTCATTCGGGATCTTCCCCTTGTCCCTTTATGAAATACCGTATTACGTGGGACGAAGGGGAAGGCATGCCCATCGCGCGGCGTTCAGCATGGCCAGGGGCAAAGACAGGGCCGATCCACTGCAGACGGCCCCAGAGGAAACGAGCAGGGGGATCGCGAGCCATCGTTTCCATCGCCGCTACGAAGGCCCACACGTTCAGCGCCAGGAACAGGCTGATCATCTGGTATGGCTTCAGGTGGATCGCTCTCTGCCGCCACGCCCATGCAGCCAGGCCGATCCATAGGGCTACAATCCCGAAGAGAGGCAACGCCATTCCCGGACCCTCCCTTCGCCAGGGGCAGAACCTTCCAGCCCCTGAGCTCCTCTCACCGCTCAAAGCGTTGCAAGAGGATGGGAGGAGCTCCAGAGGTCTCTCTGACAGAGTTGGGAACGGTGCAGCTTGAGGTTATATTAAATCTAACCTTCGGAGGGCTGTCAAGAGCGATCTGGTTTTCCCGTATTCGTCGATGGCGCTTCAGGAAAGCAGGTGAGGCCACTTTCGGCGGCCCGCCTCAAACGAATCTCTCCCGGCTGCCCGAAGAGATGAATTGGGAGGAGAGGCCCTTCCGCTCGCTTTCATCAAAGCTCATCATGACCCGAAGTGGTAACTACCGGTTAGCCGGCAGGCTATATGGAAAACCTTTCCGGGCAGCCCGAGCGGTATAATATGGGGCGTGATTGGTTGATTGGACTCAGGAAATCCATCACAATGGAGGGCATCCATGGGGCGGCGATGGCATGTTCTTCTGGTGTTCCTGATCCTGAGTGTAACCGGCTGGGTCTTTCGCACTCCCTCCACGCAGGGGTTTCCACCGGGCAGTTATAAGCCGGATGAACTCCTGGTGAAGTTCGCACCGGGCGCGGATCCCCCCTCGCTCGCCCGGGCCTTCGGTTTCCACCTTCACCATCAGACCCTCCTGGGCGTCTGGGTGGTGAAGGTTCCCCCACAAGCCCTCGATGCTATGCTGGCCGCGCTGAGCCACAACCCTCAGGTCGAATACGTGGAACCCAACGGCATCGCGACCATTGACCTGGACCCGAATGACCCGTATGACAACACCACCTGTTATAACTCCTCGAAATCTGGCTGTGTTTCCCAGTGGGCCTGGGGGAAGATCCAGGCCTACGCCGCCTGGGATCTCACCACGGGCTCCAGCGCCGTCCGCGTCGCGGTGGTGGATACCGGGATCGACAACAGTCATCCGGATCTCCCGCCGGTGGTCGCGCAGTGGGACTTCGTGAACAACGACAACAACGCGGAGGACGATAACGGCCACGGCACCCACGTGGCAGGGACTATTGGGGCGTTGACGAACAACGGAGTCGGCGTGGCCGGCATGAACTGGCAGGTCAGCCTGTTAGCGGCCAAGGTCCTGGATGCCAGCGGCTCCGGGACCTACGCCCAGGTGGCCGATGGCATTGTATGGGCCGCGGACAACGGCGCGAAGGTGATCAACCTGAGCCTGGGTGGCTCGATCGGATCGACGACGCTGAAGAACGCCGTGGACTATGCGTGGAGCAAAGGAGCCGTGCTGGCCTGCGCCGCCGGCAACAGCGGCTCCAGCGCCAAGACTTACCCGGCGGCTTACACGAACTGCATTGCCGTCGCCGCCACCGATGAGAATGACAACAAGGCTTCGTTCTCGAACTACGGCGCCAAATGGGTGGATGTTGCCGCGCCGGGCGTGCGGATCCTTTCCACCATGCCCGACACGCCAGTCTACCTGACCACGCAATACGGCTACTTTACCACTTATGACGCCCTGAACGGCACCTCCATGGCGACGCCCCATGTCGCCGGCCTGGCCGGGCTGGTGTGGGCGACCGGCAAATGCACGACCAACACCTGTGTTCGTCAGCGCATTGAAACCAACGCCGATCCCATCCCGGGCACCGGGCGCTACTGGTATTGGGGTCGGATCAACGCCTACCGTGCGGTCAGCGCCCCTTAAACGTTCCCCGTTCCCTACCATCGCCGGACATGGGGCTGGCGGCCCGATCGGGCCGCCAGCCCCCCTTTTTTACAACGCAGGCCTTCGGTCGTCTCTCTGGAGCGTTATGAGCAGCAAACTAACATCTCACAGGTTCCTCCGACCCAGTCCCCTTCGATCCAGAGGGCCTTGGGCTCTGGGCCGGGGGCCCCCGGCCCAGAGCCCCAAAATGGCTGGCTCATGGAGCCTTCGGGGTGAAATCCCCTGGCTATCCCGCTCGCTCCACCCCAAAGGAGGAATCGAGGAGCCCAAAAACCCGGTGAGGAAGACCAGGGTCATCATTCCCATGAAAGAGTTACGCAGTGGGTTTTCTCCTGGGGTTTTGGGGGCCATTCTACATCTTCTCGCGGGCCCGAGCTGCGTAAATTCCTACTATGATAGAATTGCGATAGAGGGGATGACGCAGACTCCCATGGGAGGAGGAAGCCTCAATGGCCGGACACAGCAAATGGGCGAACATTAAGCATCGCAAGGCGGCGATGGATGCCAAGCGAGGGCAGCTCTTCAGCCGCCTGACCCGGGAGCTGATTGTCGCGGCCCGGGAGGGGGGGCCGGATCCGGAGACGAACCTGCGCCTGCGGTTGGCGATCGAACGGGCACGGGCAGCCAATATGCCGAAGGAGAACATCGAACGGGCGATCCGGCGCGGGGCCGGTCTGGAGAAGGGCGCTGAGCAATTCGAAGAGCTGCTTTACGAGGGCTATGGCCCCCATGGGGTGGCCATTATCGTGCGGGTGCTGACGGATAACCGGAACCGGACGGTGGCCGAGCTCCGTCGGATCTTCTCCCGCCACGGCGGCAGCCTCGCGGAGTCCGGCGCCGTGATGTGGAACTTTGAGAAGAAAGGCTATATCGCCATCCGGCCCGACGGCCAGGATCCGGAGAAGATCTTCGAGCTCGCTATCGAGGCTGGAGCAGAGGATGTGGAGATCAGTGATGACCTGGTGGAGATCTACACGGCGCCGGAGGATCTCCAGGCGGTCCGTCAAAGCCTGCTGCAGGCCGGTCTGACCATCGACAACGCCGAGCTGACCATGCGGCCCAAGACGCGGGTAACCCTGGACGATCACGCAACCATGTCGGTGATGTCGCTGGTGGACGCGCTGGAGGAGCTGGACGACGTGCAGCAGGTGTATTCGAACCTGGAGATCTCCGATGAGCTGATCCGCAAATACGAGGCTCAGGCTGCCTGATGCGGGTGCTCGGGATCGATCCGGGGATCGCCATTACCGGCTACGGCCTGGTGGAGGACCGGGCAGGGGATCTCGAAGCCCTGGCCTATGGGGACATCCGGACGCCGGCGGGGGATCCGCTTCCTCTTCGCCTCCGTCAGCTTTACGAGGCCATCTGCTCCCTGATTCGGAGCTACCGCCCGGACGTCGCCGCCGTCGAGCGGGTTTTTTTCGGGCGCAATGTGACCACAGCCTTCGCTGTGGGCCAGGCGCGCGGTGTGACGCTGCTGGCGCTGGCCCAGGCGGAGATCCCGGTCTATGAATACACGCCGGCCGATGTCAAGCAGGCGCTGGTTGGATATGGGAGCGCCCCCAAAGCCCAGATCCAGGCCATGGTCCGCATGCTCCTGCGCCTGCCCGAGGTCCCCCGTCCCGATGACGTAGCGGATGCCCTGGCGGTTGCCATCTGCCATCTCAACCACGCCCGCCTGTCGGCGATCCTTTAGCGATTCCAGAGCGCGCGAGGATCCGCATGATCGGCCCGGTTCTGATTGTCGAGGATCAGCCTGCCGAGGCGCAGGCGCTTTATGAGTTGCTGAGCTGGAGCCGCCGGCCTGCAGTGGTGGCCCCGGATCTTCGAACCGCCCGCCAGCGCCTGCTGGAACTGCGCCCCACGGTGATCGTCCTGGACCTGAACCTTCCCGATGGGGATGGCCTGGCCTGGCTGAGAGAGCTGCGTGCCCGACCCTTTGGCTGGAGCCTGACCATCCTGGTGGTCTCCGGGCGCACCGACCCGGATCACATCGCGGAGGCCCTCCTGTCCGGGGCGGATGATTATGTGACGAAGCCCTATGCCCCTCAGGAGCTCCTGGCCCGGATCGCGGTGGCGGAGCGCCTCGTTGCCCTGCGCGCCGGTTTCCGGTGGCTCGCGGCCTTCCGTCCCGCTCTCCCGGCTCACGGACGTTATCCCTCCGCCGGGATCCTGGTGCTGCGTCCCTCGGATTCCAGGAGCTCGCAACATCTGCTCCCCGAGTGGGCACGCTGGGCCCATGGCCTTCGGCAGGAGAACGGGCTTCTCCTGCCCATTCCGGATGGAAGCCTGCTGGCCCTGTTCCCCAGCGTGGCCCGGGCCCTCGACGCGCTTCGGCGCGCTCTCCATGGGGCCGCCCCATGGAGAGCGGTGCTCCACATCGGATCCGTGTCGGTGGGCTGGCTGGAAAGCCCCGGGCTGGCCGCAGGGGCGATGTTCGGCGAGGCTGTTGAGGAAGCCCTCCGGCTGGCATACCTGCTCCCGGCGGGCCTGTGGGTGATCACGGATCCTGCCTATGCGGCGCTTCCCGCGCCTCCGACTGCCCGGCCATGGCCACCGGCCGCCGAGCTCACCGGGCTTCCTGCTTGGGAGCTCCTGAGGGGGAATTTTTAGAGCAAGCACCCAGGGCGGAAGTCTTCTGGGAGTTATAGCGTGCGTTAGAGAGGGAACCATGCTCGTTCAGGTTCGCGGGATCGTGGAGGCAATCGGGAAAGACTGGATCCGGTTGGATTTGAACGGCTGGGTGGTCCAGGTCTATGTTCCCCCCAGCGTGCTGGCCCGGGCTCGCGTGGGAGAGCCCATCACATTGCATACGGCTCTGGTGACCCGTATGGAGGGCCATGGACTGGTCTTCACCCTTTACGGGTTCGCCGATGAGGACGAGCGGGAGCTCTTCGAACAACTGCTTACGGTGAACGGCGTGGGACCGCGGGCCGCCCTCGCGCTGCTGGGCCTTTCCGCTCCCACCCTGCGGGCAGCCATCGCGCAGGAGCAGGTGGACGTCCTCCGCCGGGTGCCCGGCATTGGCCCCAAGACCGCGCGGGCCATCATCCTTCATCTGAAGGATCGGATCGGCACGGTGCCGGTGCCCGGGGTTTCCATTTCCCGGGCGGACGACACGGAGATCATCGCGGCGCTTACGGCGCTGGGCTATAGCGTGGTCGAGGCCCAGGCTGCCCTGGCCCACGTGCCGCCGGATCCCAGCCTGCCCCTGGAGGAGAAAATCCGCCTCGCCTTGAGCTACTTCGTCCGCCCCGGGCGTTAGCGCTCTGTTTGCCAGGGGTTTGTGGGGAAGCTTTTTTCTTAACGGATAGCCTCCCGCAACCTCGCGCTGACGTAATCCATCGCGGACACGACGGCCACGATCGCCCACACCGCTGTCCCCGCCTTATGATAATCCGTCTGATCGATCCATAACTTCAACTGATACCCAATCCCCCCACCGCCCACAAACCCCACGACGGTGGAGATCCGGATATTGATATCCCAGTGGTAGATGATGAAAGCCAGGAACGGCAGGGTGATCTGGGGGATCACGGCATAGCGGATGACCTGTAGGGAGTTCGCCCCGGTGGCCAGAAGCGCCTCCACCGGTCCGGGATCGATGGTCTCGATCACCTCCGAGAAGAGCTTCCCCAGGTTCACCACGGTGGCCACGGTCAGGGCCAGCACTCCGGCAAAGGGACCGAAGCCGACCCATGTGGCGAAGATCGCGGCCACCACGAGGGGCTCGATGGAGCGAACCACGTTGAAGGTCGTGCGGACCATGTAGTAGACGGCAGTTCCCACGGGGCCCCGGGCGGTGATGTTGCGGGCGGCCAGGAAGGATAAAGGCGCTGCGATCCCTGTGGCCAGGGTTGTGGCCATCAGCGCCAGGAAGATCGTCTGGAGCATCAACTCGATGGTGCGGGTCAGCGCCGGGCTGATCCGCCATCGTCCTTCCCACTGGGCTTCTGCCTGCAGACGGGCACCCCCTTCCCGGGCCAGGAGCGGTCGGATCTCCACCTCCAGCTCAAAGCGGCCGGCATCATCCGTCCGGGTCCGCCCGGCCGGCAGTTCGCCGCCCAGCGGCAATTGCGGGCTGGGCGCGAAGACCCAGCGCAGCACCAGTTCGCTACGAGGGCGAAACCCTTCCCCACGAACCCGGATCCGCGTCCCTGGAGAAGCGCATGGTGGGAGGAACAGACGGGGACCCTCCCCGGCTTCCACGGTTGATGGTGAGGCGTTTCCCGATTCGCATGGCACCCGCACCAGCGCCTCCACGCGCTGGATTCCCCGTTCGGGGACCAGGATCTCCGGGGCGAGGAATGCGGTGAAGATCTCCCGGGCGCGCTGGGCCGCTTGAGGCTCCACCAGCCTCTTCAGGTCAATGCCCACCACGTGCCATGATCCGGCGTAGATGCCGAGGGCGAGCAATCCCCCAATGATCTGCAACCACCGGCGATGTCGGCGCATTCCTGAAAACCTTTGAGCGGAGTGAGTTTTCAGCCTCCGGATCGGAGGCCAAACGCCTCCGACCCGAACATCGAAAAATGCTCGGGATCAGGGCTTTCCCGTCAACGTCCCGTTCGGGTCCAGCGGATGGCCCACCCCCCATGGATCCCCCCTCCCCACGGCCCTTCGGGTCGTGGGGAGGGGGAAAGGATGCTGGAGGGCGAGTCAGCCCCTCCCATGATTCACGTCCCGGGTTCCTTGCGTAACACGAGGCTCAACAGGCAGCTCTCATACGATCCGACGCCGCACCTGGGCGCTGACGTAATCCAGCGCCATCACTACCAGGGCGATCCCGATCACTGCCGTCGCGACCTGTCGGTAGGCGCTCAGCCGGATCCATTCGCTCAGCCGGAATCCGATCCCCCCGCCTCCCACGAAGCCGATGATCGTCGACATACGGACGTTGATGTCCCAGCGGTAGACCGCGAAGGAGACGAACTCCGGCACCACCTGGGGGACGACGGCGTAGCGGATGACCTGAAGGCGGTTCGCTCCAGTGGCCGTTAACGCCTCCACCGGTCCCGGGTCGATATGTTCGACGACCTCCGAGAAGAGCTTCCCCAGCGCCGCGATGGAATGCACCATGAGGGCGAGCATCCCGGCGAAGGATCCCAATCCCACCCATACCACGAACACGATCCCGAAGATCAGGGGTTCCACAGAACGGACGATGTTGAGAAACCCTCGCATCGCGTAGTAAATCAAACGAGTCAGGGGGGAGCCACCCATCAGGTTGCGGGCGGCCAGGAAGGAAAGAGGGGCGGCGATCAGCACCGCGAAGGTGGTGGCCAGCAAGGCGATGGCCACCGTCTCTCCCATCTTCTCCGCAACCTCCAGCAGCGCCTCGCTGGGGCGGGGTCCTCCGATCACCCGCACGATATGGAGCTCCAGGAAGTGGGTCTGGGATTGACCGGGAGGCGGCTCGAACCCCAGCGGAACGGCCCGTGGGGCGATGAAGGTTGTCTGGAACCGGCCCATGGTGTCCACTTGCGGAGAAAGCGGTCGGCCCTCCTGGAGGATCCGCTGGCGCTCCCCGATCGGATTCACCCACCACAGTTCCAGGGAAGGGCCAGTCGGGAATCCTTCCCCATGGAGTGTCAGAAGATCCCCGGGCTGCGCGCAGTCCGCGGAGAGCCAGACCCGAGCCTCCCCCCTCACTTCCTTCGGGGAAGGCGCGTGGATGCAGGGGACTTCCACGGGGATCCGAAGCACCTGTCGCTCTGTGGGATAGGTCAGGAGATCAGGTTGTGTGAGGGCGATGAGATAGGGCCGCATTTTATCGAAGCGCTCGAAGGGAGCCAGGGGATGGATCTCGGTGACCTCCCAGCCCACCCCATAAATCGCGGCCAGCGCGATCAGGACAGCGGGCCACAGGCGAGGCCGGCGGCCCTCCAATCGTCGCCAGGCATCATAACCGGTCCCGATCCACCATAACCCGACTGCGACCCACAGCCAGAGATGGCCCCGCCATAGGGCGAGGCCGACCAGCGTCAGGGAAACCGTTAGCCAGATCACAGTTAGGGTGCGCAGTCCCAGGGCGGAATAGGCCAGCCCCGGGACGATCGTGGATCCACGAGGGGGCCGACGCTCAGCCGCCAATGCGCTCCGCCTCCTGTCCGTAGATTTCTTTAAAGCGGCGATCGTCGATCTCGTCCGGGCGCCCATCGAACACCTTGATCCCGTCTTTCAATCCGATCACCCGGGTCGCATAGCGGTGGACGAGATCCAGGAAGTGGAGGCTGCACAGGACTGTGACGCCGTCCTTGCGGTTCAGCTCCTCAATATAACGGAGGATCGAGTGGGCGAGGACCGGATCCAGGCTGGCGACCGGCTCGTCGGCCAGCAGGAGGCGTGGCTCCTGCATCAGGGCCCGCGCGATGCCCACCCGTTGCTGTTGTCCCCCGGAGAGCTCATCCGCGCGTTTGTCGGCCAGATCCGCCAGGCCGACCCGTTCCAGCGCTCGCATCGCCCGTTGCACTTCCGAAGGGGGGAAATAGCCCAGGAGGCTGAGCCAGGGGTTCACATATCCCAGACGGCCGGTGAGGACATTGGTGAGGACCGTGGCGCGCTTAACCAGATTGAACTGCTGAAAGATCATCCCGATTTGACGGCGGATCTTCCGGAGCTCCCGGGGCGAGGCCGCGGTGATATCGATCCCGTTCCAGATGACCCGCCCCGAGGTGGGCTCGATGAGGCGGTTGATGCAGCGCAGCAGGGTGCTCTTCCCCGCCCCGCTGAGCCCGATGATGGCCACAAACTCCCCATCCTCAACGGTGAAGCTAACCTCATGCAGCGCCCGCGTCCCATCCGGGTAGATCTTGGTGAGGCGGTCCACGATCAATGGCATGGAAAGCTGCCCTCATGAAGTCAGGTTCTTGTGAGCGAGGCGGCGCACCAGAGGTGCGCCGCCTCGCTCACAACGCGTTTACATGCTTCTCCCCAATCATTTGGACTTTGGACAAACGGGCCGTCTGATTTCTCGTTCAGGCCCTTCCCTTGCGCGAGGCAAGCCCCTCCCCCTTTCCCCCCTCCCCGCGGCCCAAAGGGCCGTGGGGAGGGGGGAAGTTGAAGGATTTAGGGGTAGGTGGGGCCGCCGAAGGCGGCCCCACCTACCCCCAATCCCCCATCCTGAGGAAGGGGAGGAGTTTGTCCAAAGTCCAGTAATCATGGGGCGAGGGATTCGCTGCCCACGATCGTTTACTTCGCCGGTTTCACCAGATCCTCCAGCTTATAGCCGGAGGCGCTCAGCTGGGCCCGGAATTCATCATAGAAGGAGTCATCGACGGCCTGCAGGCCCTCGATCTGATAGACCGTCTGCAGGGCGTTCTTGCCCTCCTCCGACTGGGCGATCTCTAACAGCGCCTGCCGGATCTTCGCCTTCAGGTCCTGGGGGAGATCCTTCACCACGCTGACGTTATCGTTCGGGATCTTTGCCGTGGTGGCCAGCACCACCACCTTCTCTTTCACGTCCGGGAGGTCTTTCTCCACAGTCCCCCGTGCGTCCACATAGGTCGCCCCGGCGTCGCAGTCCCCGTTGTAAACGGCCTTCACCACGTTGGGGTGAGAGCCCGCGTTCACCGTCTTGGCGAAATCCTTGTCTGGATCGACCCCGTTCGCCTTCAGCAGGATGCGAGGCATCAGATAGCCGGAGGTGGAGAGCGGATCCACCCAGCACATGATCTTGCCTTTGAGGTCCGCGATGCTCTTGATGCCGGAGTCGGCCCGCACGATGATCTGGCCGGTGTAGTAAGTCTGCTTGAAGCGCACGGTGGCCAGGATCACTTCCACGCCGTATTTCTCATGGGCCAGGAGGTAGCTGAGGGTGTTCAGCCAGCCGATCTGGGCCTGGCCGGCCCCCATCGCCTCCACCGCAGCGGCGAAACTGCTGGCCAGGTTCATTTTCACTTTCATGTTTAGCTTCTGGCCCAGCAACTGGGCGAGCTGCTCCCCACCTCGCTTGATCTCCTCCGACTCCCCGGAGGGCACGAAGACCATCACCAGAGGATTCTGCTCACTTCCCAGGGGAGGCTTCTGGGGCGCGCAGGCCCCCAGTGCAAGGCTGAAGACCACCGTCCCAATGGCGATAAGCAGCCCAACGCGTTTCATGGAGGACCTCCTGTGTTCGAGGTTCCACAAACCCTCAGGGTCATCTTAGGGGGATCCTCGGGCGCTGTCAAGCCTCGCGGTGGGATTACCTGTTCTTGCTGAATGTCACCTCACAGCGCGAGGCCGAGGAGGCTCGTGCCCAACTCTTCACCAGCCTTTCCCACGAACTGCGCATCCCGTGGGCGCCATCCTCACCCGCCTGGAGATCCTCCCTCCTGGACATCGCCGAAGAAACCAGAGCGCAATCCCTGCGACTGTTCCGGGCTGAGACCCGACGGCTGGCCCGTATGGTCCACCTGATGCTGGAACCGGGCTGCATAGACCTGGTGGACCTGGCGGATCGGGCCATATCCGCCCTGTCCTCCCAGGCCGAAGGGCAAGGAACGGGTATGGGGGCTGAATGAAGTGAAACAGTTGCTGACGGAATTGTCAGCGGAAGGGAGTTGGCGTCTGTTTGAACGATGGCAACAGATTCCTGAGAGGCATCCTGGGAAGGGACGGCGACTTGCGCCTTTGAGCCGTTTGCGGGCTTTGCTTCTACGCTTGAGTGAGCATGGTCCGAGTTATCGCGTTTTGGCAGGGGAGAAGGGGGTGCCCTGGACAAATAACGGTAGCGAGCAGGCGATTGGGCGGATGCAGATGCGCGGTCGCACGGCGCGCGGATCCAGATCCCGGGATGGGATGTGGGCGGCGCTTATGTTGAGCGGGGTGGGGTCGTCGTGATCGAACAGGTGGATGCCATGGGAAATGGCACCTATGCTATTTCGCCAAATTCGCCAACCGTGTATGTTACAGTCACGACGCGCCCCTCTCCTTGACATTCGATCTTTTAGGAGCCAAAATAATCACCCTCGATCCGGATAATCCTCTCATTACCAAGTGGGGGAGGGAAGGGAAATGCCCACCCGGGAGGATGCGTGGGCGCTGGTTTGTGAGTTCACGCAGAATGAGAACCTCCGCCGCCATATGCTGGCGGTGGAAGCCGCTATGCGGGCTTACGCTCGCTATTTCGGAGAGGATGAGGAATCCTGGGGGCTCGTCGGCCTGTTGCACGATTTCGATTATGAGCGCTACCCCCAGGTGGCCCCGGATGGCCATCCGAACCAGGGGGCCCGGATCCTTCGGGAACGGGGCTGGCCGGAGGACATCATCCGCTCGATCCTCTCCCACGCTACGGAGGTCACCGGGGTCCCCCGGGTCACCCTCCGGGATCGGGCGCTGTTCGCGGTGGATGAGCTCACCGGCCTGATCACCGCGGTGGCCCTCGTCCGGCCGGACCGCAGCCTTTACAGCGTGACCGTGGATTCGATCTTCAAGAAATGGAAGGATAAGCGGTTCGCGGCGGGCGTGAACCGGGCTGACATCGAGCGGGGGGCGGCGGAGTTAGGTGTTCCCCTGGATCAGCATGTGGCCATCGTGCTGCAGGCGATGCAGGGGATCGCCCCAATCCTCGGCCTGGATGGTTCCTCTCGATGACGGAGACCCGTTTCTCCAATCCGTTTCGACGGTGTCCCCAGTGCGGGATGCCGGTCTCGCGCCGGTCCCGCACCTGCTGGCGTTGCGGGGCGGATCTCACGCGTCCCTCTGAAATCCCGGAGCCGGAGCCGGAGCCTCCGATCCCCTGGCGGTCCGCCCTGCTGGGGACGGCGCTGGTCCTCCTGATCCTGGCCGGCGGGGGATGGTGGATCATCCGCATGGCCCGGGCGGCGATGGCTCGTCCGACACCTACGCCGACCCCGACATCCACACCTACCCGCACGCCCACGCCGACGCTCACGCCAACCCCCACCTGGACGCCCACGCCGATCCCGCCGCTTCAGCACCAGGTCCAGGCGGGGGAGACCCTTTCCGATATTGCCCTGCGCTATGGCGTCCCGGTCGATGCGATCCGCCAGCTGAACAACCTCTCCGGCGACCTCATTGTGGTCGGGCAGGTGCTGCTGGTCCCGGTCTACACCCCCACGCCCATCCTGGCAACGCCGACCCTGCCGCCAGGGGTCACCCCCTCTCCGACGCCGCGGCCGGATAAGATCGTTCACGTGGTTCAGCCGGGGGAAACGCTGCTGGCCATCGCCCAGCGCTATGGGGTCTCCCTCCAGGTGATTCAGGCCGCAAACGGAATTGCGAACCCCGAGCGGATCCAGGCCGGCCAGACCCTGGTGATCCCGCTGGCCACGCCCACCCCGGCGCCGGGCCCAACCCCAACGCCGACCCCCACGCCGGAGCCCACCTATCCGCCGCCCCTGCTCCTTTACCCGCCGGATGGAGCCCGGGTGGAAGGGCCCGGGCTGCCGGTGCTGCTCCAATGGGTCTCTGTAGGCCGGTTGGAGATCGGGGAATGGTATGAGGTGCGGTTGTTCCGGGAGGATGGCGCAGAGATCGGAAGTCTCCGCACCCGGGCGACGGCCTGGCACGTCCCGGCGACCCTGCTTCAGACGGCGGCTGGCGAGGAGCCCGGTTTCCATACCTTCCGCTGGACCGTCCAGGTGGTGCGCCGGGTGGTCGAGCAGGATGGGACGGTGCGCTTTGTCCCTGCCGGCCCGGTGTCGGCCCGGACCTTCCGATGGCGTATCGGCGAGCCGCTCCCCACGCCCACGCGATGAGCGAACGCCGCTTTTCTTTTGCTCGGAATTTGGATTAGGAGTTACGCAGCTGGTTTTCTCCTGGGGGTTTTGGGGGGAGTCGCGCGCTGAAGGCGCGCGACTCCCCCCAAAATATATTTATCCCCCTCCCCACGGCCCAAAGGGCCGTGGGGAGGGGGATAAAGGGGGGTGGGGCCATTGCCCACACCCTCTTATATCCTCAAAACAAATCTGGACGAAGCACTACTGAAAGGGGTGACTACCGGGAATCGGCAAGTTTGTCCAAAGTCTCGGAAAGGGAGATGATAAAGATCAGAGGTTACGCAGGTAGTCCCCTGGCAGGGAGAACATGAGGTGGTGCCATTCCACCGCCTCCGAACTGGCTTCTATCGCATAACTCCCAAAGATAAAAGCGCAGCGTAAGATCCTGAGATCTGAAGGAGAGGTTCGATGCCCTTCGCGGACAAGTTGCTGACCTGCGAGAAGTGCGGACGGCCGTTCGTGTTCACGGTGACCGAGCAGCGGCGCATGGTGGAGGCCGGTCAGCCGCTGGTCGAGCCGACGATGTGCCCTCGATGCCGTGCGGAGGCAACTAAACCGAAGCGAAAGCTGGAGCCCGGACAGGTCTATGAGGGCCGGGTGAAGTGGTTCAACCCGGAGAAGGGTTACGGGTTCATCCGTTGCGAGGACGGCACTGAGATCTTCTTCCACCGAACCAGCATCGTTCACCCCGGGCTGATCCTGGAGCCGAATCAACCGGTGACCTTCGAGGTCGAGATCGCCCCGAAGGGGCCTCAGGCTGTTCGGGTGACGCCTATCCCAACGCCTGCGACCTCTTCCCCGGAATCGGAGCCCTCCGCCACATCAGCCGGGTAAGGGCAACCACGGGGGACCGCCCTTGCCATTCGCGATTTCTGTAGGAGTTACGCAGTTGAAAGCTCTAAAGGTGGGACGGAATGGCCCCACCCCCTTTCTCCCCCCTCCCCACGGCCCTTTGGGCCGTGGGGAGGGGGGAGAAAAATCCTTGCCCCCATGGGAAACGAACTGCGCAAGTCCTATTCTGTAAGGGCGGGCCTTGTGCCCGCCCGATGAGACCCGGGATAAGGAAACGGGATGAACCGGGAACGTCTGTATCGAACCGAGGCCATTGTGCTCCGGCGGTCGGACTTCGGGGAGGCGGATCGCCTGCTGACCCTGCTGACGCCGGAGTTCGGGAAGCGCCGGGTGCTGGCCAAGGGCGTGCGGAAGATCCGGAGTCGCAAAGCCGGACACCTGGAGCGGTTCATGCGGACGTCCCTGCTCCTCGCCCGGGGGCGGGAGCTGGATGTAATCGGCCAGGCGGAGGTGATCGCCGCCCACCCGCGTCTGCGGGAGGATCTGGCCCGCAGCACGCTGGCCCATTATGTGGCGGAGCTGGCGGAGACCTTCGCCCCGGAGGGAGAGGAGAGCCGGACGCTGTATCGTCTGCTGGCCGACACGCTGGATCGGCTGGATACGGAAGACGAGCTTCAGCGGATCGTGCGCTATTATGAGCTCCATCTTCTGGAGATCGCCGGGTTCCGCCCACAGGTGGAGGTCTGCGTCGGGTGCGGAGAGCCGCTCCGGGAGGAGCGCGGGCCCTACGGCTTCGATCCCTCCCGAGGAGGCGTCCTCTGCCCTCGATGCGCCCCGCGGTTCCCGTCGGCTCGCCCCTTGAGCCGACGGGCCCTGAAGGCGATGCGCTTCGCGCTCCGAAGCACCTACCCTGCCTTCCGGGCCGCCCCCTTCAGCCCGCAGACGTTGCAGGAGCTCGGGGAGATCGTCGGCCGGCATCTCGTGGCCATCCTGGAGCGCCGCCCTCGCTCCCTGGCGTTCCTCAGCGAGCTCATCCCCGTGTCCCCGGCGGAGGGCGAACCGGAGGAGCAACCATAGAGCACGCTGCCTTCTCGCTTCCCACTCCCTGAGGCTTCCGGGCCCAGGGCCACGCGCTGAAAACATTCCACACCCTCGTAATTTCTTCCCACCGCCCACGGATCCGCGAGGCGAGGGCCTTTTCGCCCCGCTCGTCAAGGGATCTGCGCTGAGGTTTTGCGGGATTCTTCCTCAAAGATTTAGAATGAGGAAGCACCGCTTGTCCGATTCCCAGGGCGGGGCTGCTGAAGGTGGCCACTCCGCCCTGAGATCTCTTCTCCTGAAGGGTCGTGGAGGGGGAGAAATCCTTCGGCCTCTCGAACAGAGCGCCGGCAGCGTAAGCCTGCGAACATCCGGCGCCGGGCGCGAGCGTGAGGCCCGGCATCGAATTCGGTTGGAGGGGAGGGTCATGGCGATACGGACGGTTTACATGGATCATTCGGCGACCACTCCGGTGGACCCGCGGGTGGTGGAGGCGATGTTGCCGTATTTCACGGAGATCTATGGGAACTCCGCCTCCATTCACCGCTTCGGGCGTGCGGCGGCGAAGGCGCTGGAGGAAAGCCGCCGCACGGTGGCGGCCATCCTGGGTTGTCATCCCACCGAGATCGTGTTCACGGGCTCAGGAACCGAAAGCGACAACCTGGCCCTGCGGGGGGTGGCCTTCGCTCAGCGCCGGGCGGGCCGGGGGAACCACCTTATCGTCTCCTCGGTGGAGCACCACGCGGTGCTCAATACCGCCCGCCAGCTGGAGGAGGTCTTCGGCTTCGAGGTCACCTACCTGCCCGTGGATGAATACGGCATGGTGAACCCGGATGACGTGGGCCGGGCCATCCGGAAGGACACGGTGCTCATCAGTGTGATGTATGCCAACAACGAAGTGGGGACGATCCAGCCCATCGCGGAGATCGCCCGCATCGCCCGCGCGAAGGGCATCCCCTTCCATACGGATGCGGTGCAGGCGGGCGGGATGCTGGATCTGGACGTGAACCGGCTGGGGGTGGATTTGATGACCCTCTCGGCTCACAAGTTCTACGGGCCGAAGGGGGTCGGGGTCCTTTATATCCGCCAGGGAACCCCCTACCTTTCGACGATCACCGGCGGCGGGCATGAACGGGGGCGGCGGGCCGGGACGGTGAACGTGGCCGGGATCGTTGGGCTGGCGACCGCCCTGCGGCTGGCTCAGGAGGGCCGGGAGAGCGAGAACGCCCGGCTGCGGCGGTTGCGGGACCGGTTGGTCCGGGGGATCCTGGAGCGGGTGCCGGACGCTCGCCTCACGGGCCATCCCACGGAGCGCCTGCCGCATCACGCGAGCTTTGTCTTTAAGGGGATCAACGGGGAGGAGCTCCTGCTGGCCCTGGATGTGGAGGGGATCGCCGCCAGCACGGGCTCGGCGTGCACCAGCGGGCGGGCGGAGCCCTCGGAGGTGCTGCTGGCCATGGGCCTTCCCCACGAGTGGGCGGTGGGCTCCCTCCGGCTCACCCTGGGGAAGTCCAGCACCGATGAGGACATCGACTACGTTCTGGACGTTCTCCCACGGGCTGTCGCCCGGCTACGGGAGATGCAGGCCGTGGAGGTGTGAGGGCTCCCCCTATGAGCATCCTGAAGAAAGATATGGCCGTGAAGGAAATAGAGATAGGAGTTACGCAGTTCGGGGCTCGCGAGAAGAGGTAAAATGGCCCCACCCCCCTTGATCCCCCCTCCCCACGGCCCAAAGGGCCGTGGGGAGGGGGGATAAATATATTTTTTGGGGGGAGTCGCGCGCCTTCGGCGCGCGACTC
>JAEVEY010000025.1 GCA_016842045.1 Candidatus Thermoflexus sinensis
TCCTGATTCCTAAGGCAAAGCCCGTCGGAGCACCCAGCGGACCCAGGGAACGCCCAGGCCCTGAAGGACCAGCCCGTAAATCCCGGCGCCGAGGAGCCCCGCGAACAACAATCCGGGCCATCCGTGATCCGTGACCCAGGGGACCATCGGCCACAGCGCCAGGCTCATCGCCAGGGTGGCCACCCCTGCCTGCCCCACCGCCCGCCCCCATCGGCCGGCCTCCAGGCCTTTCAGCCGCCGGGCCAGGAGCAGGAGCAGGAAGATCCCCTCCAGGGTGGTTGCCACCGTGTTCGCCAGGGCCACCCCTCGATGGCCCAGCGGCCCGATCCAGGCCAGGCTGAGGAGGATGTTCAGGATCATGGCCCCGGCCCCGACGCCCACAGGGGTCCAGGTGTCGTGGAGGGCGTAGAATGTCCGCGCCAGCAGCTCCACCCCGGCGTGGGCCGGCAAACCCAGGGCGTAAAACTGCAGGGCCTGGGCGGTCCATTCGGTGGAAGCGGCCCCGAAGGCCCCTCGCTGGAAGAGGGCGGCGATCAGAGGCCGACGCAGGAGAATCATCCCCGCGGCGATCGGGAACGTGAGCCCTAACAGGATCCCCAGGGTCTCCCCCAGGGTCCGACGTAGCGCCGGGCGCTCCTCCCGGGCGGCCAGCATGGAGAACGTGGGAAACGCGGCGGTGGCCACGGCCTGCGCCAGCACGATCTGAGGTTGCAGCATCAGCTGCCAGGCGAGATTCAGGGCGGCCAGATACCCGGCCCCCAGACCGGAGACCAGACGGGTGCTGACCAGGAAATTAACCTGGATCGCGGCCAGGCCCAGCATCCGGGGGATCATCAGGGTGATCACCTCCCGGACGTCCGGATCGCGCCACCCCAGGCGAGGCTCGTAACGCCCCCGGACCTGCCACCAGCCGGGCGTCTGGATCATGAGGTGGAGGAAGGAACCCAGAACGACCCCCCAGGCCAGCCCATTCACCCCTCCGATGGGAGTTAGGAACAGGACCCCGGCGATGATCCCCAGGTTATACATAATAGGGGCCAGGGCGGTCCAGAGGAATCGCTGATGGGCCTGGAGGATGCCCATGACCATCCCGCTGATGCCAAACACCGTGGGGGTGATCAGCATGATCCGCATCAGGGAGGCGGTGAGCTGCTGCTGGGGCGAAGGGACCTGAGGGGCCAGCAGGAGCTTCACCAGGAAGGGAGCGGCCAGGCCGGCCAGGAGGGAGGATCCGCTCACCACCAGGGCCACCGTGGTCAGCACCGCGCTGGCCAGCCGCCATGCCGCCGTTTCCTCTTCTCGAGCGAGATGCGTGGTGAAGACCGGGAGGAAGGCAGAGATCAGCGCCCCGCCGGCGAAGAGGTTGAACAGCAAATCGGGGATCCGAAAGGCGGCCCAGTAGGCGTCCAGCTCCCAGCTGGTGCCGAAGGCGGCGTAGATCAGGATCTGGCGAAGCAGGCCCAGCAGGCCGTTCACCAGATAGGCCGCGGTCAGCAGGGCGGCAGCTCGAACGATCCCTCGAAACAGGCTCACGAAGGCCCCTTCTCCTCACAGTTTGGGAAGCCCAGGCCAGGCGCTGAAGGTGCCCCAAAAACTTCGGCTCATGTCAGCCTGGAGGTGGAGGAAGTCATCCATTCGGTTGCCTTACCTGGCGGACTCCCTGACCAATGGATTAGGAGTTACGCAGTTGGTTTTCTCCTGGGGGTTTAGGGGGGTCGCGCGCCTTCGGCGCGCGCCCCCCCAAAAATATATTTATCCCCCCTCCCCACGGCCCTTTGGGCTGTGGGGAGGGGGGATCAAGGGGAGTGGGGCCATTCTACCTCTTCTCGCGAGCCCCGAACTGCGTAACTCCTATGGATCTCAACCCTGGGTCCATCATCCCTGGAATCAGAGGGGGTGATCCTTCACCCTGAAACCGATTGAGACCGAAAGATTTCGCCGGTAGGGGCGAAAAATTTTTCGCCCCGGATTCGACCATTAATCGCCCGCCGCGGAGCGCTCCAGCCAGATGGTCACCGGGCCATCGTTGTGGATCTCCACCAGCATGTGGGCTCCGAAAACCCCCATCTGGACCGGGATGCCTTCCGCCCGCAGGGACTCGGCGAAGCGTTCAATGAGCGGCCGGGCATGCTCCGGCGGGGCGGCATGGATGAAGCTGGGGCGCCGCCCCTCATAGGGATCCGCATACAGGGTGAACTGCGAGACCACCAGGGCCTCCCCTCCGATCTCTTTCAACGAACGGTTCATCTTCCCCGCTTCATCCTCGAAGATCCGCAGGTGGGCCACTTTCTTCGCCAGCCAGTCCGCCTCCGCCGGGGTGTCCGTGTGGGTGACCCCCACCAGCAACACCACCCCGGGCCCAATGCGGGCCACCGTTTCCCCTCCCACATGAACCGCTCCCTGGCGAACACGCTGGACCAGAACGCGCATGGTGACGTTCCTCTCCGTGTTAGGTCCGTTGGGGTTGAGGTTTCAGGGAAGCGGAGTCGGGAGCCGAAGGCTCCTCGCTCCGCTTCCCTCACATCTTCCCTCCAGCACCGGAAATCCGCGGGGCAGCCGATTGCGTTCGAACGGGAGGCGGCCGCGAGCCGTCCAGCTAACGGCGCCCGAAGGGGAAGGCCCCCACGCTGGACAGGGCGATCAGGATGAGGATCAGCGAGAGGCTGTAAGCGATGAGCATCCCGCGGGCACGGATGGGGTTTTCCCGCTCCCGGAAGGCCGCGGCCGCATGCGCGGCTCCGGCGGCCAGCACACCCCAGACCGGATGGATCACCTGAACGGAGGTGAGGGGCACACCCCCGAGGCGCTGGGCCAGCCAGAGCAGGATCCCCAGCGCGATCTGGAGGTCCAGGATCACCGGGTAAAAGCGGATAGACCGCTCGAACAGCGGGGAGAGGGCGACCCCTCGACCCGCCCGGATCAACCCGTAGAGCGCCCCCAGGGCGGCCAGAAGAACCACCCAGCGCCATACGCTGTGAAGGATCAGCAGCACACCCATCGATGTCCCTCCTGAGTTGACGTAAATCCTGCAATTCCTGTAGATTCATCCGTGAAGCCCGCTGTTGGGAGGAGAGGCCATGCGCGTTTATCTCTTGGGAAGGCTTTTAATCGGACTGTCCCTGCTGGTTCTTGCCTGCGCCCGCCCCCCATCGCCGGCTCCCTCGCCGACTTCCCCGGTCGCTCCTCTCCGGCCGACGCCGACTATCCGGCCGGACCTCCCTCTTCCCCCGGATGCCTTCAATCTGGATGTGACGGCAGCCCGCATCGCCTTTGACACTCGCATGAGCGTTCAGGAGCTGGTGGAATTTTACAACACCCGGATGCAGGAGCAGGGCTGGCAGGTGATGGGAGCCCCGGCTCAATACGGTCAGGTCGGCAATCTGCTTTTCCAGAAAGCGGGCGTTGTGGTCAATATTCAGTATCAGCACAACGATCTGACCCAGATTACCTCGGTTCAGATCACGCTTCCATAAGAGTTTGCAGCTGGCCTTTTTCCTCTCCTGTAGCCCCTCGGGCTATGAGGGGGAAGGAAGCGTAAGGTGTGGAAGGCCGCCGAAGGCGCGCCTTCCACACCTTGTGCCTGATCTTATCGTTCCGGCCGGGTAAAAAATGAAGCGGGGGAGGGATGAATGAATCGTCCCTCCCCCGCCCTGTTCCCTCCGCCCGGTTATGGCCCATCGACTTACATCACCTCGACCGTCATCTCCTCATGGACGATCTCGGCGAAGCGGTCCAGATCCAGGATGTTCAGACGCATTTGCTCCGGGCCTTCCCCTTCATCGGGGGGCTCCATGATGATGTCCGCCACGTCCTCCAGCAGGGCCCGTTTGGTGGCGATGCCCAGGCGCCCGCGCAGCTGTTCCGGGGTGAGCTCCGGGTAGTAGGTGGCCAGGGTATCGAAATCGATGGCTGCCACCGCCAGGTCTTCCAGGAAAAGCTGCTTGGCGATGACATCGGCTGCGTAGCGTTCCAGCGGGTTGCTCCGCCGGCGTCCCCGTCGTCCTTTTTGAAGAGATTCTTCGGCCATTGCGGTTTGCCCCCGGGAAATCCTGTTCCTGAGTATACGCAATCCACCGCCATCCGACAAATCCATCGCCGGATCTCCGGTCACCGGAAGCAGGCTCAGCAGGAGCGGGCAGGGATTTCGCAGACCCCTGCTGCCAGTTTGGGGAATCCATCGGAAGACAGCTATGCTGGAACAGGCTTTCCCGGGTCTCTTCCGGTGGTAAAATGAGCCCAGCGATCTCCTGATGGCCCATTGTCCGGGGCAACCCCGGACAATCATGCTCGGGAGGCCCTTATGCTTCGCACGCGATGTCCCTACTGTGGTCGGCCGTTCTCCATCTCCCGGGAGGAGGCCGGCGCGATCCTGGCGCAGGCCCTGGCGGAGAACGCCCGCTACGGCACGCGGGAATGCCCGTTCTGCCGTCGGCTGGTCAAGATCGGGCTGGCGGAGCTCCGCCGGGCAGCTCCGGTCCCGGTCGAGGTCCCTGCCCGGGCAGAGATGGAGCCGGAAGCCTCCGCCGCGCCTGCTGCTTCCCCGGAGCCGATGCCGGCCCCGGGAGCAGAGGCCATGGCGGAACATGCGGCCCCGGAGCCGATTGCTCCTCCCGGGGTGGAAACCCTGTCGCTGGAAACACCCGTCGAACCTTCCCGCCGACGGCGAGGGAAGCGAGAAGAGGGAGGATCCGAGGAAGCCCAGCCTGTGCCGACGCGAGCCCGGGCGCGCAAACCCGCGGCTTCGCCTGAAGAGGAGAAAAAATCCAAACGCACCCGGCGATCCAGCGCGAAGAAGGAGGCCACCGAATGAGCGGCACGCGAAGCCTTCTCCAGCAGCCGAAGTGGAGCGAGGCCCTGGCCCTGATCGACGACCGGGTGGAGGTTCGGGATCCCGCCTGGATCCGACAGGAGGGGATCGATGCGCTGGTCCGCCAGGCGGTCTTTGGGAGCCCGGCGGAGAAAGCGGAGGCCCGGGGATGGATCTTCCGCATCGGCGATGCGCTGGGGATCCTCCCGGCGTCCATCCACGAGCTCTACGCGGCGCGGGGCCGGGGCGAGGTTCCCCCCGCCTTCACGGTGCCGGCCATGAACCTGCGAGGGCTGACGTATGAGATGGCCCGGGCGGCCTTCCGCGCCGCCCTCCGCCTGGATGTGGGCGCGATGATCTTCGAAATCGCCCGCAGCGAGATCGGTTACACCGATCAGCGGCCGGAGGAATACGCGGCGGTGATCATCGCCGCAGCCATCAAGGAGGGGTTCCGCGGACCGCTCTTCCTCCAGGGCGATCACTTCCAGGTCTCCGCCAAAGCCTACGCCAAAGACCCCGAACGGGAGCTCCAGGCGGTGCGGGATCTCACCGCCGAGGCCATCGCCGCCGGGTTCTACAACATCGATATCGATACCTCCACCCTGGTGGATCTCTCAAAGCCCACGCTGGATGAACAGCAGCGGCTGAATTACACCCTGTGCGCCGAGCTGACCCGCTACATCCGCTCCATCGAGCCGCCCGGCGTCACGATCTCCGTGGGCGGGGAGATCGGAGAGGTGGGCGGGAAGAACAGCACGGTGGAGGAACTGCGGGCGTTCATGGACGGCTACCGCCGGCATCTGGGCGATGAGGTGGGGATCAGCAAGATCAGCGTGCAGACCGGCACCACCCACGGCGGGGTGGTGCTGCCGGACGGACGGCTGGCCCAGGTGGCCATTGACTTCGAGGCCCTGCGAGCGCTCTCCCGCGCGGCCCGCCTGGAATACGGGCTGGCGGGCGCGGTGCAGCATGGGGCGAGCACCCTGCCGGAGGAAGCCTTCAACAAGTTTGTGGAATGCGAAGCCTGCGAAGTGCACCTGGCCACGGGCTTCCAGAACCTGGTCTTTGACATGCTGCCTCCATCCTTCCGGGAGGAAATCTACGCCTATCTGCGAGCCCATCATGCCGATGAGCGGAAGCCCGGGGAGACGGAGGAGCAGTTTTATTACAAGGCCCGCAAGCGGGCGTGGGGACCGTTCAAGCAGGCCTTCTGGGATCTGCCGGAGGAGGTGCGGGGGCCGATCCGGGAGGCCCTGGAAGCACGTTTCGCCCTGCTGTTCGAGCGGCTCGCTGTGGCCGGCACCCGCGAGCTCGTCGCGCGATGGGTCCAGCCGGTTCCCGTCCCCCGGGCCATGCCCACCGCCCCGAAGCCGCACGCCCCCCAGGAGGAGGTCGAGGGCCTGGCGGATTAGATGGCCTCATTTGCTCTGTTGTGATCCAGACGATGCCCGCTCGAGTTCGGCATTTGCCTCCTCCCCACGCCCCTTCGCGGCGGGGAGGAGACAAATCAAGCCCCCCGTTTGCAACCGAGCACGGATAGGGGCGTTTCACGCGGGTTTTTCGCCCGGAGGCTCTGGAGGCCGAGCCACGCGCCTTTGGCGTGCGGCCTGGCCCCCAAAGATTTTTCATCCCCTCTCCCCGCGGTCCGGATGGCCGAGGGGAGAGGGGGATCAAGAAGGATGGGGCTCTTCCACCTCTTGTTCTAAATCACTGGACTTTGGACAAACTCCTCCCTTTCCTCAGGATGGGAGATTGGGGGTGGGTGGGGCCGCCGAAGGCGGCCCCACCCACCCCCAAATCCTTCAACTTCCCCCCTCCCCACGGCCCTTTGGGCCGTGGGGAGGGGGGAAGGGGGGAGGGGCTTGCCTCGCGCAAGGGAAGGGCCTGAACGAGAAATCAGACGACCCGTTTGTCCAAAGTCCAATAAATCCAACATCCCTCGAAAACGAAAGCGGCAGGTTGCCTCCTACCGACCTGGGCGGGCCGCCCAGAGGCCGGCACCGATGATCAGGGCTCCCCCCAGGAAATGGGTCAGGCCCAGGGGTTCCCCCAGGAGGAAGTGCCCCAGAAGGGCCCCATAGATCGGCAGGGTGTTATAAAACATCATCGCGCCGCCCGGACCCAATCGGCGCACGCCTTCGTTCCAGGCCAGGAAGCCCAGCACCGTCGGAGCGAACCCGATGTAAAGCACCGCCAGCGCGACCTCCGGACGCCAGCGGATGGGGAAGAAAGACTGCTCCATCAGCGCGGCGGGGATGAGCAGCGGCAGGGCCAGGGCCATCGAAAAGGCCGTCGTGGAGATGGCGGAGCGTCGGGCCATGACCTTCCGCCCTAAAACAGAGTAGATCCCCCACAGGACGAGCGCGGCCAGCACCAGCAGATCGCCGATGTTGCCGTGGAGCATTCCCCTAAAATTCAGGGTGCCGTTGGAGATCACCAGGACCACTCCGAACAACCCGATCAGGGCAGCGATCAGCTGGCGGGGCGTCAGCGGTTCCCGGATCAGCAGAGCGGCCAGGAGACCGGTGATCAATGGGCCCAGGCCGTTGATGAGGGTGGCGTTCACCGCGGTGGTGAAGCGCAGGCCCCAGTAGAGCGTGGGGGCGAAGAGGGCCACGCCGGCCAGGGCCATCATGAGAAGCAACGGGACATCCGCGCCTGGACGACGTTCCTCCGGGGGTCGGGATCGGAGCAGCCAGGCGAAGCAGAGCGAGGCCAGAAGAAACCGGAGTCCGGATAGCGTCAGCGGGCCGATGCTTTCCCGCAACCATCGGCCCAGCGTCATGTTCGTGGCCCAGGTGAAGGTCGCCAGGTTGACCAGGAGCAGACCGATCCAGACCGACTCTCCCGCGCGCAGCGCCCGGGGCTTTCGGAAGATCCCCGCTTTCGCTTGCTCCATTCCGGCCTCCTATCCAGACGGTTGGTCGGACAACTGCAAGCAGTTGTCCTACTTACGCCGCCGGCAGGGTGAACACGAAGCGGGCACCCCGTCCGGGCTCGCTGAAGGCCTGGATACGGCCGCCGTGGGCCTCCACCGCATGGCGGGCGATGGCCAGCCCGAGGCCGCTACCTCCGCTCCCGCGATGGCGATCTCCGCGATAGAAGCGCTCGAAGATGCGGGGGAGATCCTCCGGGGGGATGCCCGGCCCGGTGTCGGCCACCTCGATCGCCACCCACTCTCCCTCGGACCACGCCCGGACCCGCACCTCGCCTCCGGAAGGGGTGAACTTAATGGCGTTATCCAGGAGGTTCCCCAGAGCGCGCCCGGCCCATTCCGGATCCGCCCACGCCTGAAGCCCTTCCGGGAGGTCCAGGTGAACCGTTAATCCTTTGGCCTGCCAGAGGGGAGCGAATCGCTCGATCCAGCTTTGAACCCATGGGCGGATTTCCAGGGCTTCATAAGCAAGAGGCCATTCCCCGGCCTCCAGGCGGGCCAGGTCCAGCAATGTGCTGACCAGCTGGATCAGCCGATCCAGTTCCTGGATCAGGCGTTCCCAGGGTGCCGGGAGGGGATCGGCGGGCTTCAGCTCATCCAGCAACAGGCGGATGGTCGTGAGGGGCGTTCGCAGCTCGTGAGCCACGTTGGCTGTGAGCTCCCGTCGCGCCCGCTCCGCTTCCCGCTGGCGGGTGATATCGGTCAGCGCCAGCCCATAACCCCCCGGCCACATCCAGCTGGTGGCCAGCCACCAGCGATCCTTCCACCGAATTTCAGCAATTCCAGAAGCTTCCAGAAGCCCTTCCAGCTCGGGGGAAGGAACCGCTTCCAGCAGGGCGCGGCCCGGCCGGGCGTTGAGCTGGTCCATCGCCGGACGGTTCGCCCACAGGATCCGCTGGTCCCGGTCGAGCAAAAGGAGCGCCTCTGCCCCGCCAGGCCTTAACCCCTCCAGCCAGGCGGTCAGGCGATCGCGTTCCGCTTCCAGTTCCCGCCGCGCTCGTTGCGCTTCCCAGACCGCCTCTTCCAGCTGGTGCCGTTGCCGATTGAGGAGGACCAGTCCGGCGAGCGCCGATAGCAGGAGGATCCCCAGGATGAGTATCAGCCATCCCATGCTCAGCCCTCGAAACGATAACCGATCCCCCGCACCGTGATGATCCGCCGGGGGTGCGCGGGATCTTCCTCGATCTTCTCCCGAAGCCAGCGGATGTGCGTGTCCACCGTTCGGGTATCCACGAGATGCTCCAGGCCCCAGACCCGCTCGAGGAGGAAGGCCCGGCTCAGGACTCGACCGCGATTCTGGATCAATGTGGCGAGGAGATCGAACTCTTTCATGGTCAGACGCAGTTCCTGGCCGCCCTTGTAAGCCTTCCGGGCCAGCAGATCCAGGGTGAGATCCCCGGCGGTCAATGTCGTTGCCGAGCGTCCTCGAGTTCGACGCAGGAGAGCCCGGATCCGGGCGATCAGTTCCCCAACGTGAAAAGGCTTCACCACGTAATCGTCCGCCCCCGTTTCCAGCCCTACGATCCGATCCACCGGCCCGCTGCGGGCCGTGAGCATCAGGATGGGGACATCGCTTTCCTTGCGGAGGATCCGGCAAACCGAAAGGCCATCCAGGGTGGGGAGCATGATATCGAGGATGATGAGATCCGGCTGAATCGTTCGGGCCAGCTCCAGGGCCTCACCTCCGTCACCGGTCGTGACGACCTCAAATCCCTCCCGCCGAAGCTGATCCGCCAGGGTCTCCCGTAAGGATGGATCATCCTCCACCAGCAACAGGCGCATCTTCCTCTCGCTCCATACGCAATGATCTTTACGACTCCAGGATCTCATAGGGACTGGGCGTAGGCCATTCCGGGAGCAAGCCGATTAGCATGATGCCAGCCACCACGCACAGGCGCACCGGCTCGGTTCCCGTATTGAACACTCGGTGAGCTGTGTTCTCGCGGTTGTAAATCGCATCTCCGGCCTCGAACTCATAGCGTTGCCCTTCCGACTCAATGTAACCCCGGCCCTGCAGGACATAATAGACCTCTTCGCAATTGTGGCGATGGAGGGGGGTATGAGCACCGGGGGCGATCTCCACAATGCCCATCACCAGCGTTTTGGTGGGGAAGCCGGTTTCCGGGTAGATCACCTTCCAATCCCGAACGCCGGGCATGCGCTCCATCGGGGCGCCGCCCTGGAACTCCGAGGGCTTGATCACCACGCGATGAGAGCCATTCATTCCCTCACCTCCCTAAAGAAGAGAATACCGCTGTTCTCTCTCTTCCTGAGGCGGTGTGTCCTTAATGCTACAACGATGGTTCCCGGGATGGGATGCGCTCCAGATATAGGGCAAGCCTCTACTCCCTTTTCTTTCCCTCTCCCTACGGCCTGAAAAGGCCATCGGGAAGAATTGGGAGTTGGGTCAGGAGCCTGCGGCCCCCGTCCCCCCAATCAAAAATTGTAGGAGTTACGCAGTTCGGGGCTCGCGAGAAGAGGTAGAATGGCCCTACCCCCCCTTTCTCCCCCTCCCCACGGCCCTTTGGGCCGTGGGGAGGGGGAGAAATATATTTTTTGGGGGAGTCGCGCGCCTTCGGCGTGCGACTCCCCCCAAACCCCCCAGGAGAAAACCAACTGCGTAACTCCTAAATTGATAAAGCCCTACCCTGCCTGGACGGATTCGAAAAAAGACAGGATGGCCGTTCGAAGGGTTTCTTCGCCGGGAATAGCCTGCTGCTCTAGGGATCGAGCGTAAGGGATCGGTATGTCTGGAGCAGACACCCGGCGCACAGGAGCCTTTAACCGGTGGGGAACGGTCTCCGCAACCCGGGCGGCGATCTCCGCGCCAAAGCCATGGGTTAGGGTCCCCTCTTCCACCGTCACGAGCCGTCCGGTTTTCAGCACCGAACGCAGAATGGTCGCCATATCCAGTGGCACCAGCGTGCGAGGGTCGATCACTTCCACTTCGATGCCTTCCTGAGCCAGTTCATCTGCCACGCGCAGGGCCAGGGGCACCATGCTCCCAAGCGCGACCACGGTCACATCCCGGCCCGGGCGCTTCACATCCGCTACCCCGATGGGCACCACATACTCTCCTTCAGGAATTTTGCCTGTCTGTAAATACAGCAACTTGTTCTCAAAGAAAAGAACCGGGTTATTGGAGCGAATCGCCGCCTTCAGAAGGCCCTTCGCGTCGAAGGGGGTGGAGGGCGCGATCACGATGAGCCCCGGGATGCCGGTGAACAGCGCCTCGAGGCTCTGGCTGTGCTGGGCGGCCATCCCCAGCCCGGCGCCTCCCGGCGTGCGCACCACCAGGGGAAGGGCGTATTGTCCCCCGGACATATACCGCAATTTGGCCGCCTGATTCACCAGCGGATCCATACAGGTGGTCAGGAAGTCCGAGAAAAGGATCTCGACCACCGGACGCATGCCGCACATCGCGGCCCCTACCGCGGCACCGACGATCGCATACTCGCTGATCGGGGTATCCAGCACGCGCCCCGGGAATTCCTCCGCCAGGCCAGCGGTGACGGCGAAGTATCCCCCGTGGCTGACATCCTCGCCCATCAGGAAGACGGCCGGATCGCGGGCCATTTCCTCTGCCAGCGCTTCCCATAACGCCTGGGCATACGTGACCTCCCGTGTGGCGGGCGGCGGCGGGGAGGGCCGGTAGAGCGAAATGGGCTCCGGCGCGAAGACATCTTCCGTGAGGGATTCGGGCGGTGGAAGCGGCGCGGCCTCTGCCTTTCGGGCGGCTTCGGCTACGCGCGCTTCCGCTTCCTGTCGAAGAGCTTCCAGATCCGCTGCCGAGATCAGCCCCTCGGCCTGCAGCCGTTCTCCCCACATGCGGATCGGATCGCGCGCCTGCCAGCGGGCGATCTCCTCCGGCGGCCGATAGCGAGCGCTCTCCCCTTCTACATGCCCGCACCAGCGGTAGGTGACACATTCGATGAGGGCCGGCCCCTCCCCCCGACGGGCACGTTCCACCGCCTCCATTACCGTTTCGTATACGGCCCACACATCGTTCCCATCCACCTGAACGCCGGGGATACCATATGCGATGGCCCGATCTGCCAGACGGGTCACGCGGGTATGCCGGGCAAGAGGTGTGAACTCCGCATACTGGTTGTTCTCCACCACGAAGATCACCGGCAGGTTGAAAACGGCGGCGAAATTAACCGCCTCGTGGAACATCCCCTGATTGGTGGCGCCGTCCCCCAGGAAGGCCAGGCTGACCGAGGAGGAGCCCCGGAGCTTGCTGGCGAGGGCGGCCCCGGTGGCGATCAGGGCGGATGCGCCGACGATGCCGTTGGCCCCCAGCGCGCCGACCCGCGCGTCCGTCACGTGCATGGACCCCCCTTTGCCCTTACACAGGCCTGTCGCCCGTCCGTAAATCTCGGCCATCATGCCATCCACATCCGCGCCCTTGGCGATCATATGCCCATGACCGCGATGGGTGGTGGCCATGAGATCGGTCGGCTGAAGCGCGAAGCAAGCCCCCACGGCGACAGCCTCCTGGCCAATGGAAAGATGGATGGCCTCAGTGGGCAGGCGGCCCTGCGCGAAGGCGCGGCTTAGATGTTCCTCAAAGGCCCGGATCAGCAGCATCCGGCGCAGCATCTCCCGCTTCAACGCCGGGAGATCCGTGGGAAGCGAAGGCGAAACGGGAGATGGCAGGATCGGCGTGGCCTCCCCTTCCACCAGGGGAATGAAATGACGGTTCAGGGCCGTGAAATCCACAGCAGCCGGGCGAGGTTCCGGACGAAGACCGCTCAGGCGCTTCCGGAGACGGCGCCACCAGCCCCGGATTCCGGAACGCGGAAAGGCCGGCGGGGATGGCGAGAGGAGGTCCTCGCGACCCAGCTCCTTCAACACCTCCCGGTAAACCGCAAAGGCCGGGCGGATCGCTGGCAGCAATCGAAGGGCCTTGGCCACCGATCCCCTGGCGATCACCTGCCGGGTGGCGATGGCCCGGGGCACCTGCAGCTCACCCAGCCAGAACCGATGCGCCACATCGGCCGACTGCTCCATCTCCACATCCGCGGGCAGGTCTGAGGGTCCGAACGTATAGGTAATGGGGGCGCGACGAAGATCGATGGTGACTTCCCC
This sequence comes from Candidatus Thermoflexus sinensis, assembly GCA_016842045.1. Classification (GTDB taxonomy): domain Bacteria; phylum Chloroflexota; class Anaerolineae; order Thermoflexales; family Thermoflexaceae; genus Thermoflexus; species Thermoflexus sinensis. Next base: position 12,834 of record JAEVEY010000025.1, read on the forward strand.
TTCCGGGTCGTGCCAGCGGAAGCGCACGACCAGGTTCCCTTCCAGGAGACGGGCTACGATCTCCGGATCTTCTTTCAGGCGGTCGAAGAGAGCCCCCATGACCGCATACAGTTCCTGCGTGGATCGAAACACGCTCATTTCGCCCTCCTCCGGAGCGAACATGTTCAGGAGCGGCTTCTCGCCGGACGCTGCTCCTATCGCCCGGTTGATGACCGATTTGGGGGGCAGGCCAGGGTCGTCCTGAAATACGGCCGGGCGAATTTAAGGGTGCCTGCGGGCAACCAGGAAAGCTTCAAGAGCGCTGTATCCATCATACTGGTATCGGAAATCCGTCACGCGCGTGACCTTGCTGCCATCCGCCACCCAGGGATAGCGGATGTAATCCAGGATGGCAGGGGGCGCCTCGGTGATGAAACGCAGGCGGAGTTTCCAGCCGACGGCCGCCAGAGGGTAGAGAACCCTGGGTGGGAGGGCAATAACGCGGGCGTTGACCCGGGTTATGATGTCTCGCAAGGGGACCGGGGTGGGCGCGTTGATGTTGTAAGCGCCGGGCGGCGCCTGCAGAAGGATGTGCGCGGTCGCCCGTGCCGTGTCGTCCTCGTGGACGAGAGGCATGGGCGGGTTTGCGCCCCGGACGACAAAGGCGAGAGGACGGGTGAAGTAGCGGGACATGAAATTGTTCATGTGAGGCCCGACGACGATAGAAGCCCGGGTCACCAGAACGCGACACTCGGGATGTTCATGAGCATAACGGGCCGCCAGTTCCTCCTGGGCCAGCTTGTCCTCCACATACGGGAAACCCGGCCTCCCCTGCAAAGGCGCCGTCTCAGGGATCAGGGGCGGATTGTCCGCCCGGGCCCCATAAACCGTGGCGCTGCTGGAAACCAGAAGGGCTTCAACCCGGACGGCATGGCATGCATCCAGGAAATTTTTCGTGCCACCTATGTTGACCCGGCGTTCATATTCCCGATCATGAGTGGGATCAACGATGAAGGCCAGATGCGCGGCGATACGCACCTGATGTTCGATAAAAAGATCCGTCATCGGACGGGTGACATCGTGGCGAACAAAGATGATCTTCTCGTGTTGAAAGGGAAGGGGACGGATATCCAGGGCCAGGATGCGATCGATCTCCGGCGCTTCCGCCAGGATCCGGATCAACCGCTGGCCGATATAGCCGGATGCCCCGGTGAGAGCCAGAGTGGTCATGGGTCGCTCGCCTCCTTCCACTGGTGGTCTGCGTATTCCCCTTGAAAGGCAGAAGAGCCCGGCTCATATCGATTTTCGAGCGATGGGGGCTCTCCTCCCGGATCCCGGGGAGGATAGCCCAGGGATTGAGGCCCGTTTCCGGGAGGTCACGAATCCTTCCCCCGGTAGGGGTGAAAATATTTCGCCCCGGTGTTGCGCTAATCGATCCGGAAGCGCTCCGCCGCCAGCGCATAAAGACGCCGCCAGACCAGACGGTTGAAAGCGGCCACGGTGAGGATCATCGTCAGGGTGGCAGCCAGCAACATGGGATAGTCCCCATGCCCGGTCGCCTGAGCGATCAGCGCTCCCAACCCCAGTGTGGTATGGGCCTGCCCGGCGAACTCGACATACTCCGCCACGATCGTTGCGTTCCATGCCCCCCCGCTGGCCGTGATCAGGCCGGTGATGAGATACGGAAAGATGGCCGGCAGGATGAGCACCCGCCATCGTTCCAGGCCTTGAACCCCCAGGATCTCGGTGGTGAAGATCAGATCGCGGGGAATAGCAGAGGCACCAGCAATCACGTTGAAAAGGAGATACCACTGCGTCCCCATCAGCATAAGGGCAACGGCGGCCAGCTCGATCCCCATCGGAACGCGGAGCAGGAAGAGCAGGATCACGGGGAACAGCGCGGTTGCCGGAATGGAGGCGACGACCTGAATGAGGGGCTGGATCCGCGCGGCCAGCGACCGATTCATCCCCACAGCCACCCCCAGGGGAACCGTCCAGACCAGGGCGATGAGCTGAGCGATGAGGACGCGAGCCATGGAAGCGAGAGTCGCGAGCCCAAGCAGGGGCACGCTGGATAGGGGCAGTGCGCTTAACAGACGGAATGCCATCTGGAACCCGTGGGCGAATCCGAGGCCGGCGATAACCGCCAGCGGGAGCAGGAAAACCCAGGCCGGGATCGGGTTCAACGCCGGACGGGCAGCGAGCTGTGCGCTCAGGCGTCCCAGCGTGGCGTCCACCCGCTCCAGCAGGGGATTCCAGATCCGCTCGCTGAACCATTCGGACAGTGTGGCCCTCTGCCACAGATCATAAAGCCAGGAGGAAGGCGCCTCGTCGCTCTCCACCATCTCCAGCCGGAACTTATCCGCCCAGGCCAGCAACGGGCGCCAGAGCAGCTGATCCATTCCCACGATGACCCCCACCAGGGTCCCCAGCCCCCAGGCCAGGGCCCGCAGATCCCCCTGTTCCGCAGCGAACTGCAGGTAGGTCCCCAGTCCGATCAGCCGGAAGTCCCGGGCGCCGACGGTGAAGGTCTCCGCGGCCATCAGGAAGAACCAGCCGCCGGCCCAGCTCATCATGCTGTTCCAGATCAGGGGGATGGCTGCGTAAGGGAGCTCCACGTGTCGGAAACGCAGCCAGGGGTTCAGCCGGAAGATCTGGGCGGCCTCTCGAAGATCCGCCGGGATCGTGATCATCGCCTGATAGAAGCTGAAGGTCAGGTTCCAGACCTGGCTGGTGAAAATCAGGATGATGGAGGCGAGCTCAACGGCGATATCCTCAGGCAGGATCGCCGTGAGGGAGAGGGCGACTACCGGGAGGAACGAGAGGATGGGGACGGATTGCAGGACATCCAGCACCGGCAGGATCACAGCCCCGGCCCAGCGTTGCGTGGCCGCCACATATCCCACCGTGAGCGAGAACAGAAGAGACAGGGCGTAGGCGGCCGCCATACGCAGAAGGGAGCGGACCGCGTAGTAAGGAAGGACCTCCGGGTCCAGTCGGATCGCAGGCCCGGAGATGGCCGCCGGGGCCCGGACGGCCAGGGTCATCCCCAGCACCAGGAGGGTGACTAACAGCAACAGGATCACGATGTCCGCCCCGGTCAGGGCGAGGCGGATCGGAATGAACGCACCGAAGAAGCGCCGCATCGGTCATACTCCACGCCACAGATGATGGCAGGTTGAATTGCGCGGTTAACCTTACCGGGAGGGGAAGAAACGGGTTCCCCCCCTCCGTTTCGCCGCTTCCTCACAGGCCCCTCCAGCCCTCGGCCCAATCCCCTGGGGGAGAGCCGGGCACCCTCGGCGCCTGCCCCCCCAGATTTTCCATCCCCCTCCCCCGGCCCTCCGGGCCGTGGGTAAGGGGGATCTCAGGGGGTGGAGCCGTCGGCTTTCATCATTCCATTAGGAGTTACGCAGTTGAAAGCTCTAAAGGTGGGACGGAATGGCCCCACCCCCCTTTCTCCCCCCTCCCCACGGCCCAAAGGGCCGTGGGGAGGGGGGGGAAAAATCCCTTTTTGGG
>JAEVEY010000140.1 GCA_016842045.1 Candidatus Thermoflexus sinensis
GGCACTTACGTGCCCTACTACGAACAGGAAAAACCCTTGTTCGTAGTAGGGCACGAAGCGAAGCAAAGTGCCTGTCTAAGCGTTCCCAAAAAGGGGACGGGCACTTGCGTGCCCTACTACGAACAGGAAAAACCCCTTGTTCGTAGTGTTCCCTCCAGATTTGACTTTTGGTTTTGGTCCCCTGGGGGTTTGGGGGCGAGCCGGGCGCCGAAGGCGCCCGGCTCGCCCCCAAAATCTCTTTGGGGTGGGGCCATTGGCCCACACCCTCTTATATCCTCTCTGGACGAAGCACTACGAACAGGAAAAGTCCTGTTTGCAGTCGGGCACCTCTCAGAGTTTGCGATCTCCACCCAATTGGACTATATTTGAGGACATGAGGGCAGGCTGCTCAGGACAGCCTGCTCGATTTCGAAGCCCGCCGCGAGAAGGTAATGCCCGGCCCAGTTATGAATTGGTGATGGGGAAGATGGGGGTGATGTGGACGGGTCAGGAAGGCGCATGGCCCCTCTCCCCTTCTCTTCCGGGGTTGTGCTGGGAGGCCTTCAATCCCGATCAGATTTCGGGCCGCGGGCGGGAATAAGCCGGCGATGAGGCTCGCCGGGCGGGGGTTGACAGCAGCTGCCATTGACGATGCGCCACGAAACGGCTCCCCCGCAAACCGCCATGCTGCTGCATGGCTGATAGCCTCTATCCCGTTATGGGATAGAGGCTTTTTTGTTATGGGGGGAGAGCAATGAGCTGGGGACTGGCGAATCTCAAACACGCGATGCGGGAGCCAGGCTGCCCGCTATGCCGTTTGCAACGGGAAGCGGAGAAGCGGTATCTCGATAACCTGCTCTGGGAGAACGTGAACGACCCGGCCACCCGCGAGCAGTGGGCCGCCGGATTGGGGTTCTGTCCTCGCCACGCCTGGCAGCTCCAGCGCCTGGAAGCCCGGCGTTATGGCGATGGGCTGGGGAACGCGATCCTCTATGAGGATCTCCTGCAACGGGTGATCTCTGCTCTGGAGGCGCTGGCCCGGGAAGCCGCCGGAAGCCCTCCCCCTTTTTATCGACGACTTGCCCGATCCTTCAGGCCAGGTTCCTCCTCCGATACAGAGGATCCGGACCGGCTTCCAGGGCTTCAGGGACGCCAGCGATGTCGGGTGTGCCGGCTGGGGCAGGAGACCGCCCAGGCGTATGCGGAATGGCTGATTGAGGGTCTGGAGGAAACAGATGTTCGCGCGCGCTACGAGACCTCGGATGGGCTATGTCTGCCTCACCTGCGAATGGCGCTGGTCCGTGCTCAGGATCGAGCCCCGGGGGTCTTCGTCTGGCTGGCCACCGATGCGAACCGGCGTCTTCAGCGCTTGCTGGGTAACCTGCGGGAATATATCCGCAAACATGACTGGAACTATCGCGATGAGACGATGAGCCCGGAGGAGCGCCGGGCATGGATCCGGGCAGTCGCCTTTTTCGCTGGGGAGGTGGAAAGCGATGGCTCGCTGGACGATCGAAGTGGATGAGGAGACCGCGCAGCGATGGCGGGATTTCTGGGGCTCTCATGGTCTGAGCGAAGCCGAGGGCCTGCTCTATTTCCTGGGTCTTGGATTTGCTTATGCGGAAGGACAGGCGGTGCTCAACGGGGTGGCTGCAGGAACACATCCCCCGGAGGAGGTGGAACGCCTGATCCGGCGGCTGGTGGAGCTGGAGGGACGCTATGCGGTGATGAAGTTCCGCCTCTTCCAGGCGGAACAGGCCCTCCAGCGCTGGGAGCTCAGCCACGGCGCCATCGAAACCATGAGCGCCGGGCTCCAGGAGGTGGTCCGCCGCCTGCAGGAAGAGAACGCCCGTCTCCGGGAGGCCCTGCGCCATTTGCAGGGCAACCTCGACGCCTGAATTCCTGGAGGAGGCCGAGCGTCCCAACCCGCCGCTACCGGCGCCTTCGGAGAGCGCCTCTCCGAAATGACGGCCCTTTCAGGCCGCGTCGGAGCATCCGGAAAATGCACCGCTGGCAGAATTCGTGTATTCATACCCGCATTCAGGGCCAACATCTCAGGGCGCGGATGGCTGCCCGACACGGTTATCAGGAGGCCTCCCATGGAGCGCATCACGCGCTTTTGCCCACATTGCTGGGCGGAGCTCCCGGCCGAGGCTCATGAGGTCTGCCCGACCTGCGGGGCCTCTTTGGTGGAGGACACGGGTTTTTTTCGAGAAATTGCTTCGCGCCCTCTGGCACCCGGAGCGAACCCGGGCGGTTCTGGCGGCGCTCATCCTGGGACAACTCGGAGATCTCCGGGCGGTCCCCGCTTTGATCGAGGCCGCCCTTCATGCCCGGGATTTCGGGGTCCAGGAGGCGGCGGCCCGCAGCCTGGGGCGCCTTCAGGATCCCCAGGCGATCCCGGCCCTGGCGTTGCTCTTACGGATGGAAGTTCCGCTCCCCGTGCGGCTGGCAGCTGTAGAGGCCCTCGGGGCCTTCCATGACCCTCGGGCCCGTGAAGCGTTGCGGGTCGCGTTAAACGATCCCTCGGAAACGATCCGGCGCGCCGCCCGGGCGGTGTGGGAAAGCGCTGCCTCTGAGGAGGCATCCAGCCGTGTCGAAAGCTAAGCGACTGACTTCCACGGCTTCCGGTCGCGCCGCCATCCAGTTTGTCATCCTGATAGGCGTCCTCAGCCTCTTCGCCGATATAACCTATGAAGGGGCACGGAGCATTGTCGGCTCCTATCTGGCCGTTCTGGGCGCCACCGGCACCATCGTCGGGCTGATCGCCGGTATTGGCGAATTCGCCGGCTATGGGATCCGCCTGTTCTCCGGGATCCTGGGCGATCGCTCCGGACGGCCCTGGCGGATCCTGTGGGTGGGCTATGGAGTGAATCTCCTGGCCGTCCCCATGCTGGCCTTTGCAGGTCGCTGGGAGATCGCTGCCGTCCTGTTAGTGCTGGAGCGCATCGGCAAGGGGATCCGCACGCCGGTCCGGGATGCGATGCTCTCCCATGCCGCGGAGATCGCTGGACGAGGAAGGGCCTTTGGGCTCCACGAGGCCCTCGATCAAATCGGCGCGGTCCTGGGCCCGGTGATTGTGGCGCTGGTGCTCTGGCACACGCATGTCTATCCGCTGGCTTTCGGGGTCCTGGCGCTGCCCGCCCTGCTGGCCCTTAGCGTTCTTGGGGCTGCCCATATGGTTTATCCGGATCCGAGCCGGTTGGGAGCAGTGAGCGCAGCGGAGAAGCCGGAGACCTCCCCGGGGCTTCCCCGGGGATTCTGGCTCTATATGGCCGGCGTCGCGCTTTTCGCGGCCGGGTTTGTGGATTTCACCCTCATCGCGTTCCATCTGGAGCGGACAGGGCTTGTCGCCCGATCCTGGATCGCGATCGCGTACGCGATCGCGATGGGCACCGATGCCCTCGCGGCGCTTGCATTAGGATGGGCCTGGGATCGGGCAGGGTCTCATCTGTTAGGCGGCACCGTGCTCTTCACGGCCATGGCCGCTCCGCTGATTTTCCTGGGCGGGCCCGCAGGACGGATGATCGGATTGCTCATGTGGGGGACCGGTATGGGATTCCAGGAATCGATCATGCGGGCGATCCTGGCCGCCCAGGTTCCCTCCCATCGTCGGGGGACCGCCTACGGGGTTTTCCATACGCTCTACGGATTGGCGTGGATGCTGGGGAGCGTGCTGCTGGGGAAACTCTATGATCGATCGATCGCGATGATGGCCTGGTCCTCAGCCGGTCTGCAGATCGGCGCGCTGCTCATGCTGACATACTGGCAGAGGATTGGAGAGGCTTCTTGAGGCCAGGAAGACCCCTGAAGAAGCGAGCTCCTCCCCAAATTCCCTCGACGGGAGAATCCGACAGTTTGCTCAAAATCCAGCTGGAGGGACCACTAATGAATCTGTGGAAGGATCTTTCACCAGGGCCTGCTGTGCCCCACCTCATCCATGTGATTGTGGAGATCCCGAAGGGTTCCCGCAATAAATATGAGTTCGATAAATCCACTGGCATGATCCGACTGGATCGGGTGCTCTATTCCCCCATCCACTATCCGGGAGATTACGGGCTGATCCCCCAGACCCTTTACGACGATGGAGATCCTCTGGATGTCCTGGTGATGGTGACCGAGCCCACCTTCCCGGGGTGTATGATCACGGCGCGGCCCATCGGCCTGTTCCGGATGATGGATCGGGATAGCCCGGATGATAAGATCCTGGCAGTCCCCGCCCATGATCCGCTGTTTCAGGATTATCACGACATCTCGGATATCCCCCAGCACTTCCTTCGAGAGGTCGCCCACTTTTTCACGGTCTATAAAGACCTGGAAGGCGGGCGGGTCCGGGCGCTGGGATGGGATAACGCCGAGCAGGCCATGGAGCGGATCCTTCACGCGATCCGGCTTTATGCCGCACGCATGGGAGGCGGGGCATCTCTTGAGGGGCTTTCTCCCTCTCCATTGAATGGAGGCTAAGATGCTGGAGGACTTTGAGAAAACCTTCTTCCCGGAGGCTCAAGTCGTCACCCTTGCCGTTCCCGTGCTGGCCGAGACCATGGAGGCGCTCCAGGCCATCGCGACGGCTCATGGTCGGACGATCGAGGATATCGCTCGCGCGGCTCTGGCGGAGGGGCTGGCGGCCCTGCAGGAGCGGTTGGGATCCGGCCCTCGCGCCGCAGAACAGAGTCCGCTCCGGCTCCATGCGGAGCTCTCGGTGATGCGGTATCGCGCCTTCACATTGCTGAAAGCGGTTCAAGCCCTGGAGATGAAAGTCAACGCTCTCCAGGCGGAGCTTCAAACCCTGCGGGCAGCCAACGCGGACTTACAGACACGCCTTCGGGAGTGTCAGGAGAAGAGACATGAAGAGTAGCGCTTACCGCGCAAGTGAAGCCGGGCATTAGGGAGTGGAGGGCGCGCCCTCCACTCCCTAATTTCCCTTCGTTTCGTTTAATCCAGCCGGGCGGCCGCGGCCGCGATGAAGGCCTTAAAAAGCGGATGAGGACGGTTGGGCCGGCTCTTAAATTCAGGATGGAACTGTGTCCCCAGCATGAAGGGATGATCCGCCAGCTCCACGATCTCCACCAGCCGGCCGTCGGGCGAGAGGCCGCTCAGCACCAGCCCCGCCCGCTGCAGGAGATCCCGGAACGCATTGTTGAACTCGAAGCGGTGGCGGTGCCGTTCGTAAACCAGATCCACCCCATAGGCCTCGGCGGCCTTCGTGCCCGGAACCAGCACGCATGGATATGCGCCCAGCCGCATCGTCCCGCCCAGATCCGTGATATCTCGCTGCTCCGGCAGCAGGTCGATGACAGGGTAGCGGGTGTGAGGGTTGAATTCCGTGCTGTTGGGCTCATCGGAGCCAAGGACGTGGCGGGCGAGCTCAATCACCATCACCTGCATCCCCAGGCAGAGGCCCAGATAAGGGACTTTGTTCTCCCGCGCGTAGCGTGCGGCCAGGATCTTCCCTTCAACCCCCCGATAGCCGAAGCCGCCGGGCACTACGATCCCATGGACCCGCTTCAGGCGATCCCAGCAACGGCCGTGCTCCAGGTCCTCCGCCGGGATCCACTCGATCTGCACATCCACCCCGTGCGCGACGCCGGCGTGAATGAGCGCCTCGCGGACGCTGATGTAAGCATCATGGAGATCGACATACTTGCCCACCAGGGCGATGGGCAGCTTCTCCTTCGGGCGCCGCATCTCACTCACCATCCGGGACCATTCCGTCCAGTCCGGGTCGCGGCCCGGGAGGCCCAGCCGTTCCACCACGAAGGCGCCCAGGCCGGCCTCCTCCAGCATGAGAGGGACCTCGTAGAGGATCTTCGCCGTGGGCAGCGGGACCACTGCCCGCAGATCGACGTCGCAGAACAGGGCGATCTTCTCCCGCAGGCTATCCGGTATCGGGTGATCAGCCCGGGCGATGATCACATCGGGCTGGATACCCACGCTGCGCAGGGTGTTCACGCTGTGCTGCGTCGGCTTCGTCTTGAGCTCCCCGGTCGCGCCAATGTAAGGAAGCCAGGTCACGTGAATGTAGAGGACATTATCCCGGCCGACGTCCCGCCGCATCTGGCGGATCGCCTCCAGGAAGGGCAGGCCCTCGATATCCCCCACCGTGCCGCCCACCTCGACGATGACCACATCCGGGTTCTGGTGAGCCCTGGCCACCAGGCCGATGCGCCGCTTGATCTCATTGGTGATGTGGGGGATGACCTGAACCGTGCCACCCAGGTAATCCCCGCGGCGCTCCTTGGCGATGACCTCCGCGTAGATCTGGCCGGTGGTCACATTGCTGGCCCGGGTCAGGTTCTCATCGATGAAGCGCTCGTAATGCCCCAGATCCAGATCCGTCTCCGCCCCGTCTTCGGTAACGAAGACCTCCCCATGCTGGAAGGGGTTCATGGTCCCCGGGTCCACATTGATATAAGGATCCAGCTTCTGCATCGTCACCCGGAGCCCCCGGGTCTTCAGCACCCGCCCGAGGGCCGCCGCGGCCACTCCTTTCCCAACGCTGCTCACCACTCCGCCGGTACAGAAAATGTATTTGGTCATACATCCCTCCCACTACTACCTTCCCATTCGAGAGATATGCGGAGGAAGAGGAAGGGGATGGCCTCTCCCTCTTTCTCCTTAGGCCTCCGGCCCAGCCCCTGAACCCACCCTATATGGACAAAGCACTATGACTTCCTCAAAATACGATCCTTCGGAGGGTGGGTTGGAGGTTTTCGGCTTCCGGCCTAACTCCTATAGGAGTTACGCAGTTCGGGGCTCGCGAGAAGAGGTAGAATGGCCCCACCCCCCTTTATCCTCCCTCCCCACGGCCCAAAGGGCCGTGGGGAGGGGGGATCAATATATTTTTGGGGGAGTCGCGCGCCGAAGGCGCGCGACTCCCCCAAAACCCCCAGGAGAAAACCAACTGCGTAACTCCTATCCTAAACGAAAGGGCGGCCGTGTTCTCAGAGATCGATTTGCTCTGTGGCAAGCTGGAGGCTTGATTTATCCCTCCCCACACCGCTTCACAGCGTGGAGAGGGGCCAACGCGGAACCCAGGCGGGCACCACCAGGATCGCAACAGAGCAGGATGGATTCGCTCTATCGCCCCACCCCCTGGATCCCTCCGTACCCGGCTTCGAGCAACTCCCCGTCAAAAGGGGTGCGGGGCGCCCCGAGCGCCCCGCATCCCTTTTCGCCTTAGCCCATCAGTCTGGCCAGATCCTGGGCTGCGCGTCGCATATCCAGAAAGACCAGGCCTAATTTGGCGTTCTCCCGGGCCAGCACCGTCAGCACCGCCTCCTGGCCCACCGACATCAGGATCACATAGCCGTTCGATCCGTGCACATAGACCTGATCCAGCGCGCCACGCCCCAATTCGCTGGCGATCCGTTCCCCGAGGGAAAGCATGGCCGCCGACATGGCCGAGACCCGATCCTCCTCAACGTCCCGAGGCAGGGCCGAGGCGATGATTAGCCCATCGACAGAGACCAGGGCCGAGGCCTCGATGTCCGGCGTACTGGCCTGGAGATCCTTCAGCCGCTGCACGATCAACTCGGTGCGGGACCTGGCCATCGGGGACGCTCCGTCGCTTGAGGATTTGCCGCTCTGAGCATACCATGGCCTTCCTGAGCCGTCAAAGTGGATCTCAGGGATGGGCGGGGTCGCTCAAGACGGTCCCGCCTGTCTTCAGGAAACTTTAAGGAAGAGCCTTTTAACGGTAGCTACACAACCGGTTGAATCTTTCTGAAGCAGGAGCCGCAATCCATGTCGGAGCGTCCATGGTGGGTGATCGTGAACCCGGTGGCCGGGAACGGGCGTACCGGCCGGCGCTGGGGTGGGCTGGAGGCTCGCCTGCGCCTGGAGGGGATTCGCATGGAAGTGGTCTTCACGCAGGAGCCCGGCCATGCCACCGCCCTCGCCCGCCAGGGCCTGGAGGCCGGCTTCACCACCATCGTTGGTGTGGGCGGCGATGGGACCCTTCATGAGATCCTCAATGGACTCCCTCTGGAAGACCCCGGGCGCATGCAGGCCATCCGCCTGGGCATGCTCCCCTTAGGCACCGGGTCCGATTTCGTGCGCACCTTTGGGTTGCCCCGGGATCCGATCGCAGCCGCCCTGCGACTGCGGGAGGGACGGATCCACCTGGTGGATGTGGGCCAGGTAACCTGCCAGCGCGCTGGGGAGACCATCACCCGCTATTTCATCAACGCGGCCGGGCTGGGGTTTGATGGGGAGGTGGCCGATCGCACCAACCGGGGCATCAAAGCCTTCGGGGCTACCGGCACGTATCTGGTGTATCTCTTCCTCACCCTCATCCTGTATCAGAACAAGACGGTAAAGCTCCGGTTCGATGGGGTAGAACATTCGGGGCGGATGAACTCCGTGCTGGTCTGCAACGGCCGGTATTTCGGAGGTGGGATGTTCATCGCCCCTCCGGCGGAGGTGGACGACGGGTGGTTCGATGTGATCCTCCTGGGGGATCTGGGGAAAGGGGAAATTGTGTGGAATCTCCCCCGGGTTTATCGGGGGACCCATCTGACCCACCCGAAGATCACCTGGCGGCGCGCAAAGGAGATCCATGTGGAGGCGAAGGAGCGGATGTTCCTCCAGGCCGAGGGAGAGCTGATTGGGGAAGCCCCAGCCTCGTTCCGCATCCTTCCGCGGGCGCTGGCGTTTCTCGCCTGAGCAGGGGCGAGGCATGCCTCGCCCCTATGCCCCTGCTCGAATCGGATTGTGCCAGATGGCCAGGGCTTTTCAGAAAGCTCTCCGCATGCCACTTCGCATGTCAGAGAGCGCCCTTTCGTGGGCAAATCTGGATGAGATGAGGGGAAGCATGGCGATGCTGACCATCCATGAATGCCGGACGCCGGCGGAACGCCGGGCCTTTGTGACCTTCCCATGGCGTGTGTATCGGGGCGATCCTTACTGGGTTCCCCCGCTGATCAGCGAGCGGATGATCTTCTTCGATCCCCAGCGTAATCCTTTCTACCAGCATGCCGAAGTGGCTCTTTTCATCGCCCGACGGGACGGAGAGCCGGTGGGCACCATCGCGGCCCTGATCAACCATCAGCATAACACCTTCCACGATGAGCGAGTGGGCTTCTTCGGCGCTTTCGAGGTGCTGCCGGACCGAGAAGCTGCCCATGCGCTCCTCTCCGCTGCCCGGGATTGGGTCCGAGCCCGCGGGATGACCGCCCTGCGCGGGCCGGCCACCTTCAGCACCAACGAGGAGTGCGGCCTCCTGATCGAGGGATTCCAGGACTCGCCCCGCATTCTGATGCCCTACAACCCCCCATATTACCGGGATTTCATCGAAGGATTTGGATTTCAGAAGGCGATGGACCTCTACGCTTACGAGCTGACGGTGGAAGTTTTCGACTGGCCGGAGAAGCTGGTGCGGGTGGTGGAGAAGCTGAAGAACCGGGCGAGGTTCCGGGTGCGACGGGCAGACATCCGACGCTTTCGGGAGGAGCTCGACCGCATTAAAAAGGTTTACAATTCGGCATGGGAGCGGAATTGGGGATTTGTGCCGCTCACTGATGCCGAGATCGAGCATATGGCGGCCCAGCTGATCCACTTCGTCGACCCCGATCTGGTGTTCATCGCGGAGGTCGATGAGGAGCCCATCGGGTTCTCCCTGACCCTGCCGGATATGAACCAGGCCCTGCGAAAGGCGTATCCGCGCCCCGGGATCCCGGAGTGGTGGACGCTGCTCAAGCTTCTCTATTACTGGAAGGTGCGCCGGGTGGTGGACACGATCCGGGTCTTCGCCATGGGGGTCGTGGAAGGCTGGCGCTCGCAGGGGGTGAGCGCGCTGTTCTATTACGAGACGGCGAAAGCCGCCCTGCCGAAGGGCTATCGGCGCGCGGAGATGTCGTGGGTGCTGGAGAACAATCTGATGATGAACCGGGACATCCAGGCGATGGGCGGGCGGATCTATAAGATCTATCGAATCTATGAGTTGCCGTTGTGAATCCGATGAGGAAAACCCGGCTGAGCGGACGAGAGCTCTGGCCCTTCGGGGGGTCCTTCACCTTGCTCTGGGTGGGCCAGTTCCTGTCTCAGGTGGGCGATCAGTTCCTGTTCATCGCCGGATTAAGCCTCCTGAACCGCCTGACGGACTCCCGGGCCGCGTTCGGAGGGCTGGCCCTGGCCATCACCCTCCCCCAGATCCTATTTGGGCTGTGGGGCGGGGTTTTCGCCGACCGCTGGCCGCGCCGCTACGTGCTGATCGGGTCCGATGTAGCCCGGGCCCTGATCGTCCTGGGCGCGCTGACGGTGCAGACCAACGCAGATTTGTGGCGGCTGTATCCGCTGGCCTCGGCCCTGGCCATCGCCGGGCTCTTTTTCTATCCAGCCCGCAACGCCGTGCTTCCGGCCCTGGTTCCCTCTGCCCATTTGCTCCAGGCCAACACGATGCTCCAGGCCAGCTACATCCTCGCCCTGGTGGTGGGAGGGATCTCCGCCGGATTCTTCGTCGATCGCTTCGGACCCTACGCTGCCTTCATCTTCGATAGCGGAACATTCCTGGTTTCCGCTCTCACCCTGGCCTGGATCCGTCTGCCCGAATCGGCGAATCGCCCTCAGCCGGCCCAGCGGAACTCCCCGGGCCGTGATCTGCTGGAGGGCCTCCACTTTGTCTGGACTCACCGCTCCCTCCGGGGCGTGACCGCGGTCACGCCCTTTGCCACGATCGGGATCGGTGTGGTGCAGGTCCTCGGCCTGGCCTTCCTTGCTGAGGTCCTGCAGGTGCGGGCCGGGGGGTTCGGTATGACCATGGCCATGATGGGCATCGGCCTGGCCCTCGGGCTGGGGATTGTGCCCCTGCTGGGCCATCGGATTCCCTCCCATCTTGTGGTGGGGCTCTTCCTGGCCGCCGCAGGGCTCTCGACCATTGCCTTCAGCCAGGCCCAGACCTTTGGCTTCGTGCTCCTGGCCGCCCTGGCGATGGGGCTCTGCGTTGTGGTGGCCCGTGCAGGCCTGGCCACTCTGATCCAGCAGATCACCCCGAACAGCCTGCGCGGGCGGGTCGATAGCCTGGTGAACCTGACCGTAAATGGCGCGCTGGCCTTCGCTCAAGGGAGCGCCGGGCTTTTCGGGCAGCTCTGGGGGCCCCGGCCGGTGCTTCTGGGAGCCGGGCTGCTCATGATGCTGGTGGGGGGATTCGCCGCCCTCGGCCTGCGCGGGATCGGCGTGGATCCCCCCGAAGGGACCACCCCCAGCCGTGACCGGGAACATCCCTCACCCGCCCCCACGCCGCCTCATCAGCCGTGAGGCGCTCAAGAGGAGAGCGGGGAAGCCCCTCGCCCGCTCATTGCTCCCCTCTCGTCCATTCGAGGTATGATGAGAGTCGGGAGGTGTAAGGCCCGATCCGACCCGGGATTTCTTTCCCCTTCCAGACCGTGGTGTGAAGAACGGGTAAGGAGGCGGCGATGGAACGGCGGTGGACCAATCAGGAGATTGCCCAGATCTTCGAGAACATCGCCGACATGCTGGAGATCCAGGGGGAGATCCCCTATAAGGTCATGGCTTACCGGCGGGCGGCGGAGAACATTGCCGCCCTGGGGCGGGATATCTACGACCTCTGGCAGGAAGGGGCCCTGCGCACCATCCCCGGCGTGGGCGAGGCCATCGAGGAGAAGATCGACTCCCTGCTCCGCACCGGCCGCCTGGAGCTCTACGAGCGCCTGAAAAGCGAGATCCCTCAGAGCCTCCTGGAGATGCGCCAGATCCCCGATATGGGCCCCAAACGCATTAAGGCCGTATGGGAGAAGCTGGGGATCACCACCATAGAGGAGCTGGAGGAGGCCGCTCGCGCCGGGAAGCTCCGGAGTCTGCCCGGCTTCGGCGCCAAGCTCGAAAGCAAGATCCTGGCGGGCATCGAGGCGGTCAAGCGCCGGAAGATCGCCGGACGCGTCCCCCTGGGCGTGGCCTGGCCCCTGGCCCAGGAAATCCTGAAGGCCCTCCAGGAAGTCCCTGGCGTGCAACGGCTGGCTGCCGCCGGCTCCTTCCGCCGGATGAAGGATACCATCGGCGACCTGGATTTCCTGGTGGCGGCAAAGGATCCGGAGCTCGTGATGGAACGCTTCACCTCGCTTCCTATCGTGGAGACGGTGCTCCTGAAAGGCTCCACGAAATCCAGCGTGCGGTTGCGGAACGGCCTGCAAGCGGATCTGCGGGTGATCGAGGCGGCGCGCTGGGGGACGGCGCTGCAATACTTCACGGGCAGCCAGCAGCATAACATCCAGTTGCGGGAACACGCCCTGAAGCGCGGCTACAGCCTCAGCGAATACGCCCTCACCCGGGTGGAGACGGAGCAGGAGATCCTCTGTGCGACAGAGGAGGAAGTCTATACCCGTCTGGGCCTGGCTTATATTCCACCGGAGTTGCGGGAGGGACGCGGGGAAATCGAGGCGGCCCTCGAAGGGCGTCTCCCCCGGCTGATCGAAGTAGAGGACCTTCAGGGGGATCTGCAGGTTCACAGCGTGTGGAGCGATGGCCAGGCCTCCATCCGGGAGATGGCCCGGGCGGCCAGGGCCAAAGGCTATCGCTACATGCTGCTCACCGACCACTCCCAGAGCCTGGGGGTGGCGAAGGGCCTGACGCCGGAGCGCCTGTGGGAACAGCGTCGGGAGATCGAGGCGGTCAACGCAGAGCTCGGAGATGGCTTTCGGGTGCTCCACGGCGCGGAGGTGGAGATCCGGGCCGACGGCACCCTGGATTACCCTGATGAGGTCCTGGCCGCGCTGGATCTGGTGGTGGCCTCTGTGCACACCGGCCTGCGCCAGGATCGGGAGCGGGTGACGGCCCGTTTCCTGGCCGCCATCCGGCATCCTTATGTGCACATCATCGCGCATCCAACCGGACGGTTGCTGGGGGAGCGGGAAGGGGCGGATGCGGACTGGGAGGCTATCCTGCGGGCGGCGGCGGAGACGGGGACGCTGTTAGAGATCAACGCGAACCCAGCCCGGCTGGATCTCCCGGACATCCTGGCCCGGCGGGCGCTGGAGCTGGGATGCAAGCTGGTGATCAGCACCGATGCCCACAGCCCCGGGGAATTCGATCTGATCCACTTCGGCGTGGCGGTGGCCCGGCGAGCCTGGGCTACCCCCTCGGATATCGCCAACACCTGGCCGCTGGAACGGCTGCTGGCCTGGGCGAAGGGGAAACCCCAGCGCCTGGGATAACCGGGCGCTTCCACGAATAATAGGGGCAGGCTCCAGTGCCTGCCCCTATTTTGCATGCCCAACCTGATCGTTCCGGATGAAACCTGCTCTGTTGCGATCCTGGCGGTGCCCGCTCGGGTTCATGGTTTGCCTCCCCCGACACCGCGAAGCAGTGTGGGGAGGGATAAATCAAGCCCCCAGCCGGCAACAGAGCAAATGAAATCCAAGGCGCGGAGGCCCAGCGATGGCTCCTTTCCCACCGGTGATCCTGATCCTCTTCGGTGCCAGCGGTGATCTGGTCTGGCGGAAGCTGGGACCTGCTCTCTTCGATCTTCACGCCGGGGGATGGCTGCCGGAATCATGGACGGTTATCGGGGTCGCCCGCACCGCGATGGACGACCTCACCTTCCGCGCCCGGATCCTCGATGGGGTCCAGCGTTTCGCCCGCCGCCCCCCGGATGGAGCGTTGTGGGAAGTGTTCGCCGCTCGCCTCTTCTACCTCTGCGGGGATTACCATGACGCGACCCTCTATGCGGCGCTGGCGCAACGGCTCCGGGTCCTGGACGAAGAGGGGAACGGCCTTCCCCACCACGTGTTTTACCTGGCCGTGCCGCCCGGGGTTACTGAAACCATTGTGGCCCACCTCAGCGAGGCGGGCCTGGTGCAGGATCGGGATCGCGATCGCGTGGTGATCGAGAAACCCTTCGGACAGGACCTGGCCTCCGCCCGCGCCCTGAACGGCCGCCTGCGGCAGTTCCTGGATGAGCACCAGATCTACCGCCTGGATCACTATCTGGGGAAAGATACCGTCCAGAACATCCTGGCGCTGCGCTTCGCCAACGCCTTCTTCGAGCCCATCTGGAACCGCCAGTATATCGACCATGTGCAGATCACTGTGGCCGAAACGGTCGGCGTGGAGCATCGAGGCGGCTATTACGATCAGACCGGCGCTCTGCGGGACATGGTTCAGAGCCATCTCCTGCAGCTCCTCTGCCTGATCGCCATGGAGCCTCCGGTTTCCTTCAATGCCGGGGAGATCCACCACAAAAAGCTGGAGGTATTACGGGCCATTCGACCGATTCCTCCCGATCAGGTAAGCGCTTACGCCGTCCGCGGCCAGTACGGGCGGGGGCGCATCGCTACCGGGGAAGTGCCCGGTTATCGAGAGGAGCCCGGCGTCGATCCGCAATCGAACATCGAAACCTTCGTGGCGTTAAAACTCTTCGTGGACAACTGGCGATGGCAGGGGGTGCCCTTTTACCTGCGCACCGGGAAACGTCTCCCGGTCCGGGCCTCGGAGGTCTCCATCACCTTCCGCCCGGTGCCGCACCGGGCGTTCCCGGATACGGCCGTGCAATCCTGGCAGCCGAACCGGCTGATCCTGCGCCTGCAGCCTGAGGAAGGAGTTCTCTTCCGGTTCCAGGCCAAAATCCCCGGCCCGGTCATGCGGCTCCAGCCGGTAGATATGCATTTCCTCTATGAGGAAACCTTCGGGAACGCCCCGCCGGAGGCTTACGAGACGCTGCTCCTCGATCTCATCCGGGGGGACACCACTCAATCCCTGGAGGCGGCGTGGGTGGAAGCGGCCTGGGCCATCCTCCAGCCGATCTTAGAAGCGTGGGCGGCACGCCCGCCGGAAAACTTCCCGAATTATCCGGCCGGCACCTGGGGGCCTCCGGAGGCCGATCAATTGCTGGCCCAGGATGGGCGTCAATGGGCACTGCCGACTATCCTCGAAGCGACATCCCGGACTTCAGGGGATGCTGATTCAAGGAACCCATCCTCTAAGAGCCCCGCAGGGTTGTCCTGATTTGTAGCATGGCGTGGAGCGTCCGTTCAGTTTTCACGAAGAAGGAGTGACAAACCGCTCATGCTCTGGATCTTCCCGGATCTGGAAACCCTCAGCCGCGCGGCAGCCGCCCTGTTCATCCGCCAGGCCCAGCGGGCCATCCGTCGCTCCGGGCGGTTCGTGGTGGCCCTGGCCGGAGGACAGACGCCCCGACGGACCTACGAATGGCTGGCCCATCCGGCCTGTCGCAACACGGTGGAGTGGGAAGCCGTTTATGTCTTCTGGGGGGATGAACGCTGCGTTCCCCTCGAGGACCCGCGCAGCAACGCTCGCATGGCCTGCGAGGCGCTGCTGAACCACGTCCCGATCCCTCCGGATCACATCCATCCGATCGTTTGCGAGGGCGACCCGGCTGCGGCGGCCGTCCGTTATGAGGCGGTTCTGCGCCGCTTCTTTGGGGAAGGACCTCCCCGCTTCGATCTGGTTTTCCTGGGGCTGGGAGAGGACGGGCACACAGCCTCTTTGTTCCCATTCCACCCCGCCCTGGAGGAACGAACCCGCTGGGTGGTGGAAGTGGAAGGAACCCTCCCCCCTCGGGTGACCCTGACCTTCCCTGCGCTCAATCAGGCCCGCCGGGTGGCGTTTCTGGTGAGCGGCGCGAGCAAGGCAGAGATCCTGAAGGAAGTGCTGCGAGGTCCAGTGGATCCCCGCCGTCGACCGGCCCAGGGGATCCGGCCAGCAGCGGGCCGCGTGTTGTGGCTGGTCGATCGGGGGGCGGCTTCCCGACTGGAGTAGGTGGAGGGTCCATCCGGGTCTGGATCCCCACCATACCCTCAGGCCATCAACACCTGGAGGATCCCGGGGGTAAGATCCAGCAGGGACGTCGCATCCCGAAAGGCCCTGGCCCCTGGCCCGGCGACGAGCAGGGGAACTGGATTCGAGGTATGCAGCCGGGTTCGCAGATCCTCCATATTCCCGTGGTCGCTGGTTACCACCACGGTTGCCTCTGGCGGCCGATGGGTCATCAAAGCGTCCAGGAAGCGATCCACCGTCTCCAGGACCGGCTCCGGAGGGAGATGACGGTGACCGACCAGATCCGTGAGAAAGCTTTCAAAGAGCACCAGGTCCGCTTCCCCTAACAATCTTAGGAGGCGCATCGCCGCCTCCTCGGGGGTGATCTGCGGCAGCTCCGGGAACGGCCGGCCGTGCCGTCGGGCCCACTCCGGCGCGAAGGCGTTTGTGATGTCCCAGAGCAGCGCGCGCCCGCTCAGCAGATCCTCAAACGTCCGGAACGGGAGGCCGGCCAGCCGGTTCATCCAGGTCGTCACCGAAGGCCGCAATCGCCCCCGGGCGACGAGTTCCCAGTAGAAATCCGAATACGCGTTCGCGAACGTCGGACGAAAGCCCGCCGCCCGGGCCCGGACGAAGAGGCTGTGTTGCTCCAGCAATCGAACCAGCTCGGCCGAGGGGTAACCCGTTCGATGCCCCCCGATGAGAGCGGGGGCGTTCAAACCCGTGAACAGCGCCGTTTGCCCGGTGGCGCTTTGAGGGAGACCCGGCACCCCCAGCGCGGCATCCAGCTCGCGGCAGAGGAGATCCCCGTTCTCTCCTGCGCAGCCCCGCGTCAGCGCGCGCCCCAGCCGGGCGACGAGCCGGGGAAGGCCAGGGAGGAACAGCGGATTCCACGGTTCCTGCTCCCCCAATCCCACCCCGTCCAGAAAAACCAGCACCATAGGTCCCATGGGAAGATTCGGAAGATCGGGCTCTCCGGGGATGCCCCGGCGCGGCGCCTTCTTCATTGCTCTTGAGGTTTTCAAGGGGTAAGCAGGGCTTTCGGCCCTGCTTACCCCCAGTGGATGACCCACGCTCACATCTTATAGCCGATCCGGCGCAGGAACTCCTTGCGATGGGCGACGTCCGCCTCTGTCTCGATCCCCCGGGTGGCCACGCCGTCGATCACCCCGAGGATCCCTCGCCCCTGTTCGGTCTCGGCGATGATCACCTGCATCGGGTTGGCGGAGGCCGCGTAGATATGACAGACCTCCGGGACCATCTTGATGGCGTTGAGGACGTTGATCGGGTAGTAGCCTTTGCCCAGGATCACGATGAAGAAATGGCCGGCGCCGACCGCCAGGGCGTTCTTCTTGGCCAGCTCCACCAGCTCCGGGTCCGTGCCGCTGGCCCGGACCAGGGCGGGGCCCGAGGACTCACAGAAGGCCAGGCCGAACTTGATGCCGGGGACCGTGTTTACGAGCGCCTCGTGGATGTCTTCCACGGTCTTGATGAAATGGCTCTGGCCCAGGATGACGTTGAGCTCATCGGGCTTCTCAATCCGCACCACCTTGAGTTCGATCGCCATGGGGCACCTCCTGAGAGCATAGAGTTCGTCAGCGCCGATTACACTTCCGCGCTTCAGCAGGTCAGGAGGAGATTCCGGATGCAAGGCGGCCTTCCCGGCCCCAGAAGCTTCCCCGCCGGTTTATCGGAAGCGATCAGCCCGAGCGGGCGGCCGAACCGCTTTCCTCCGGCCGGGAAATCACGATGCGATACAGGGGCACCTCCCGGGCGCCGAAACGGAACTTATACGGCTCGTCCCCACGCAGGAAATCGAAAACCCGCTTCCCCTGCTCGATCGCCTGACGGATCAAATAAGCGAGCAGGACGACCCCCGGGCTCAGGCCCGCGAAACGGGGGTTGAGGCCGGCATTATACAGCCAGATCCGATCCCGGTAATCGAAATCCAGGTAGGTCGCGGCCTTCTCTCCCTCGATCTCAATAAACGAAAGCCGCGCCCATCCTTCCTGAAGGCCCTGGCGGATCGCCCGACGGAGGAAAGCGCGCATCCGCTCGCTCAGGAAATCGGCCTTCTCCGGACTGCTGGCGGCCATCAAATCCAGGAACGCCTCGATCGCTTCCCCGGCATCCGGCCCATTCTCCCGCAGGATATACCAGCGGACGCTCTCCAGCGCCTCCACCCGGCGCATCTTGCGCCGCAGCTCGTGACGGTCCTTCCCGCTCAGCATCTGAAGGTAGCCTTCCCAGGTCGCGGGGAGCGACAACACCGGGCACACCGTTAACGGCTCCGCCCGGGCCGTCAGGCCGTAAGCGGCTGCCACGGTCAGCCATGTCGGATACATCGGGGAATCCCCCCGGATGTTCCACAGGATCAGGAGATCCCACTCCGGCGCCGCCGGACTGGCGAGCCAGGCCAGGAGGGCATGGGCGATCTCCTCCTCCCGGCCGGATTCCACCGGAAGGTCCAGATAATCCGTGACCTCCTCGCTGAAGGTCTCCAGAACCCAGTGGCCATCCCGGGCGATCCGACGCAGGGGAGCGATGCCGATCAGCCGCCCTTCCTCCTCGAAGGTCAACAGGTGAAGCTCCCCCTCCCCGAAATGTTCCCACCAGATCCGCAGCCAGCCCGGTCGCAGAAAGGGGGAATCCACTGACGACCGGCGCAGCAGATCGATCCAGGCCTCCCTTAACTCATCCAAGATGGCCGTATCCTGGAACCGACAAAGTTGCATCCGCGATCACTCCGCATCCCGAAGGTCCACAAGATCCCGGGCGAAGACACTCCATGGCTCCCTTCCGGTCAGATGGGCCCGGACCAGGGCGTAGAAGCTGCGGGGGGGCTTCCCTGGCTCCTGTTCGCGAACAAAATCCACCACCAGGTAACCGAGGGCGAAGGCGGTTTCGAAAAGCTCCCGTGTGTGGAACCGCCAGGCCCGGGCCAGGCCCGGATCCTGTCGCTTGATCTCCTGAAAGCGGTGAGGGATTTCCACCAGCCAGAAGCCGACATCCGGGGTCTGGAATGTTTCCGGAGGGATCGGCAGGCCCCGGTCATCGAAGCGGCAGGGGTTCACCAGCATGGCCCCCGCCTGCTCAAAAGAGGAGCGGGAGAGGGCGAAATGGCCCTGGCTCAGGCGGGTCGCCACGCGCCGGCTGGCGATATACCAGTCCACCTGGAAGCGATCCGTGGGCAGCCCCCGGTTCAGGGCATCGTGAAGCTCCCCATAAGCGTTCCGGATATAGGTGTTGCACACGGCCCCCAGCTTGGCGATGTTGAAATAGGCGTTGCGGCTCTCCAGCGGATCATACGTCCAGGTGATCAGCCGCAGGCCCTGATTGCGGACCGCCTCACGCTGCGCCAGCTTAAGCTGGTAACCGATGCCTTTATCCTGCCATTCGGGGAGCACGCCCAGCTGATGGGAACAGTGCTTCAGCTTGACCGTCGCCGGCGCCTCCCGCCCCCGACGCTCATCCGTTCCCAGGAAGCCGAACACGAACCCCACCAGCTGGTCGCCGGCAAAGGCCCCCAGGAGCACTCCTCCATTATGGGCGACCGTGATGAGCACATGGGCGGGAACGACATCCAGATCGTCTGAGCCCCAGATCCGACGCTGGAGCTCCACACACGCCTCGATCTCCTCCAGGGTGCGCAGGGGTCGGATCTTCACCTCCATCTCTTTCTCCCTCGATTCCGCCGGATCGCCTTCCCAATTCCTACGATTGTAGCGTAAGTTGCCATTGCTTTGTTGCTGCGCCGCTGATCCTCAAGGCTTTTCCGTCCTCATCCTGTTCGAGCCCAGCGGATGGCCTCACCCCCATGGATCCCTCCCCACGGCCCGAAGGCCGAGGGAAGGGGATGAAAAGGATTCTGGCGCCAGAAGTGCCTGGCTCGCCTCCAAATCCCATGGGAACTCTCGGATTATTAGGAGTTACGCGGTTGGTTTTCTCCTGGGGGTTTTTGGGGGGAGTCGCGCGCCGAAGGCGCGCGACTCCCCCCAAAAATATAAAGGGGGGTGGGGCCATTCTACCTCTTCTCGCGAGCCCCGAACTGCGTAACTCCTAATTATTTTAAAAAGCCCCGGATGATCCCTCTCATAGGATTTTCAGGTCGGGCGATTGCCTTCGGCGGCCCGCCTGACCCGAAGGAACGGCCCTTCAGGTCAGGAGAAAGAAAGTGGACGTATCCATTTATCCGGAGGATAATGTAAAAGATATTGTGGAGGGAAGTTCTCATGGAAAAGACGCAACTGTTCTGTGATCGAGCGGGGTGTCCGGCCCATGAAGGCGCATGGGTGCGTCGGGCGCAGGCGGAGGAGTGGATCGTGGAGCTGGAAGGGCAAGCGCTTCGCTTCGTGGAAAGCGGAATTTCCCCGATCTGCCCGCTGTGCGGTCATCCCCTGCTCTGGCCTATCGAGCGGCTGGAAGGAACGACGCCGGCTTCCCGTGAAGAGCGGGAACACCTGATCCTCTGGCTGGCCGCGCTCCCGGAGTAAGCCTGCGGTTTTCTCCACTCCTCCCGTTCGGACGGTGCCGGAAGCCTGATTCTCCCTTTATGTGCGAACACCGCTGGCCACCGAAGGACCTTCCCTGACGTCACAAAGATCCCTCCCCCGCACCGCAAAATGGATGTCGCGCCGGGACCTGTTCTACGGGCCGCCTGCCCAACCTCAGCATCTCCTTCCTCCCTCCGCAGCCCTTCAGATCGTGAAAAACCCGGACTTGACGCCCGGTCCATCCGGTGTTATGATGAGGTTGCGGATTAGAACAAATGTTCTAAGGAGGTTCATATGGCCTGGCACTGGTTCCAGACCGCTCAACCGGAAGGTCTGGCTCCCCGACCGGGCCGTGAGGAGGGGATCCCCGGATCGGCCGGGCCGGCTCCGGTATCGAGCGCGGAAATCGGAGTGCCGCTGGTGGTTGGGCTGATGATGGCCGGTGGGTGGCTGGCACTGGAATGGTTCAATTACTCCGCGTCTCAATATGCATTGACCACGCTCTTCGGCAACCTGACCGCCGATGGGGTGACCTGGGGGATGTTGCTGGCGCTGGGCCTGTGGCTGGTGGATTTATCGGGCCTGCTTTATCTCTCGATCCCCCATGAACGGGAGAAACCTGGCTTCTGGTATGTGCTGGTGGCCTGGCTACTGGCTTCAGGAGCCAACGCCCTGCTCAAGTGGTGGGCGGTCACCCTGGCGTTGATGGCCTCGCCACTCACACAGCCCGGCACGCCCCGCACGGCCCTGGTCAACACCATGATGCCCTACATCCCAACGGCGACCGCCTTTCTGGTCTGGACGGGGCGTGTCCTCCTG
This sequence comes from Candidatus Thermoflexus sinensis, assembly GCA_016842045.1. Lineage (GTDB taxonomy): Bacteria > Chloroflexota > Anaerolineae > Thermoflexales > Thermoflexaceae > Thermoflexus > Thermoflexus sinensis. The sequence continues at coordinate 21,021 of JAEVEY010000140.1, forward strand.
GTGAGCACGATGATGGGGCTTCTGATGCCGGCGCTGCGCCGGCTCGCCGATCGTCTCCAGGCATGGGCCGACGCCCGGATCGCACAGACGTCAGAAGCGGCAGGGGAGACGCGAGGGGCCACCACCGGGCCTCGCCTGATCACGGCGGAAGAACAGGAGGCGCTTCGCCGACAGCGAATCGGCCCGCGTTGATCGGCGTTTCACAGGGGCAACCCGCGCAGGTTGCCCCTGTGAGGGCTCCCCCGCCTCATCGATTTCCCGGTGAAGAGGCTCGCTGCCCAGGGTGATTCCCCTATTCCCTGGAGGTTGATCGATGCTAACCCTGGAAGCGCAACGCTGGGTCACGCGCGGTCTTCCGTTCGGCATTGCGGTGCTGGCGGCCCTCCTGTTGACGCCTCTGGCCGGGGTGGTCGCCATGGCCCTGAATCCGAACGAGGCCGTCGCCTCCATGGAACGGATGGTCGCGCCGATCTCCAACCCCTCCCGTCCGTCGGAGATGGGGGGGCTGGCTCCCCTATTCACCCCGGAAGTGCAGCGCTGGTCGACCCAGATTCTGGCCTGGGCCCAGGCTTACAATCTGGACCCCAACCTGATCGCCACGGTGATGCAGATCGAATCGTGTGGGGATCCCCTGGCCCGCTCCTCCAGCGGCGCCCTGGGGCTCTTCCAGGTGATGCCCTTCCATTTCGGGGCCCGGGAGGATCCATGGGATCCGGAGACGAATGCCCGCGCCGGGCTCTCTTATCTGGCAGAGGCCCTGCGCAAGGCGAACGGGGATATCGCCCAGGCCCTGGCCGGGTATAACGGAGGCCATACGGTCATCGGGCGCCCGGAACGCTGGACGGCGGAGACTCGACGCTACGTATACTGGGGGATCGGCATCTATGAGGATGCCCGTCGGGGAGCACCTCAGAGCACTCGACTTCAGGAGTGGCTGGAGGCGGGAGGGCGCAGCTTGTGCGAACAGGCGGCACGACGGGACATCCGCTGAGCTCCTATGCCTCGCGTGCGATGGCATCGTGGCGGAGGTCCCTCTACTCCCCAGCCTGGAAAGCCCTTCCGCCTGCTCCGTTGCCAGCTGGGGGCTTGATTTGCCCTTCTTCCCACGCCGTGAAGCGGCGTGGGAAGAAGGGCAGGGGGGAGGGGCAAGCGCGGAACCTGAGCGGACACGGCCGGGATCGCCACAGGGCATCTTCCACAGTAAAAATCGGGGCCGCGCGCGACGCGCGGCCCCGATTGGAGGCGGAGGGGGAGGGATTCGAACCCTCGAGGGAGGCTTTTCGCACCCCCCACCGCTTAGCAGGCGGTCCCGTTAGGCCACTCCGGCACCCCTCCATCGGAGAATAAGACAACCCGGGTGACCAGTCTCCCCGTCACCCGGATTACCCTTCCACTTCCACAACCGCCCCATCCGGGGCTACCCGACCACATCCCAAGCGGAGGGAGGGGGATTCGAACCCCCGAGGAGGCTCTCAGGCCTCCCAGCGGTTTTCAAGACCGCCGCCTTCAGCCGCTCGGCCATCCCTCCATAGGCAATTATGCCTGGCTCCGTTTTCTCCGTCAAGCGAATCGATGGCCGGGCCCCAGACGGCTGACCCTGACCAGCCGCAGGGCCTCTCTCCGATGGATCCGCCCGCCTTGTGGCCTTCAGGCGACGGGGAGGAGCGGCTTGCCCCGCACCCGTTAAGAGCAACGCATAACGCGCGGCCTCCGCTCCGCGGTTTCCTCCAAAGAGGTATAATGGGTTTTGACCTTTCCTATAAGGGATTTCCGAAATGATTCCAATCAGCGACAGCCCACGAAGCCGGTCCATCCCCATCGTTAACTGGACGCTGATCCTGCTGAACATCCTGATCTTCCTCTTTGAGATCTCACTGCCCCCACAGGCGCTGGATCGATTTCTGTTTACATGGGGAGCGGTGCCTGTTCGGGTCTGGGGGGCCCTGCTGGGGCGGGCGGATCCTTTCTGGCTGATCACGCTGATCACCAGTCAGTTCCTGCATGGCGGGTGGGCCCATATCCTGGGCAATATGCTCTACCTGTGGGTGTTTGGGGACAATGTGGAAGATCGCATGGGCCATGTACGCTATCTGGTTTTCTATTTGCTGTGTGGGGTGATCGCCGGCCTGATCCAGACCCTGGTCCTCTCTGGCTCCCGGGTCCCTCTGATCGGCGCCAGCGGAGCCATCGCCGGGGTGCTGGGCGCTTACCTGGTGCTATTTCCCGGAGCGCGGGTGACGGTGCTGGCCCCCTATTTCTTCTTCGGCCTGGGCTTCTTCGAAGTCCCAGCCGCCGTGCTGTTAGTGATGTGGTTCCTGCTCCAGTTCATTAACGGCATGGCCGCGATCACCACCGCCAGCCCCTCCGTGGGCGGCATCGGCTGGTGGGCCCACATCGGCGGATTTGTGGCCGGCTGGCTGCTGGTCCGCCTCTTCGCCCGTCGCCCCCGGCCTCGCCCGGTCTGGCCCTCCGATTGGTATGAGTGGTGAACACCGGGCAAAATTGAGTTAAAATCATAAAAAATTCAGAAAATATAATTTTGCTGCCATCCCTAAGAGACATCTAAGAGACATGGCGGCTCCAGAAGATCGACGCCTTTTGAGAATCCCTGGTTGAGGCGAAGGGAACCGATGATGAATGGGAAACCACTGATCCTGCTCATCGATGATGATACGTTATTACGGGATTTGTTGACGCGAGCACTGATCCAGAATGGCTATGAGGTGCTCGCCGCAGGCACAGGAAGTGAGGGGCTTTCCCTGTTCGACCTCCACCATCCGGATGTGGTGATCCTGGATGTGCTGCTTCCCGACATCGAGGGCTGGGAAGTCTGTCGGCGCATCCGGCGGGTCTCCACCGTACCCATCCTCTTCCTGACCGCTTTGGAGGAGATCCCGGATCGGGTGCGCGGGCTGGTCCTGGGTGGGGATGATTACATCGTCAAGCCCTTCGCGGTGGAGGAGCTGCTGGCACGGGTGGAAGCGATCCTGCGGCGGGTGCGCCAGGCCACCCCTGCGGCATCCCCCGTCCTGGAGATAGGGAACGGAGCGCTGCTCATCGACCGGGAGCGACGTCAGGTGCGGTTTCAGGGCCAGCCCCTGGACCTCTCCCCCATTGAATATGCGATCCTGGTCGCCCTGGCCGAGCGGGCTGGACGTGTGGTTTCCATCCCTGAGTTGCTCACCCTGGTCTGGGGGGGACCTCAGGAAGGATCCCTCCAGGCTCTCCGCTGGTATATCTGGAATCTCCGCCAGAAGATGGAAGCCAACCCCAAGCGTCCGCGCTGGATCCAGACGGTGCGCCGGCAAGGCTACCGCCTGAATCCTTAGTTTGATTTTCAGGTGGGTCGGGCGCTGCAACGCCCGACCCACCTGAAAACCTGAGGGCGAAGGTCAACGGCGTGAGTCCGGATCTGCTTGCTCCCCTAACAGGGGAAGCAGGATGGGATGGACATCGCACCAGGGCTCCCCATCGTTGTATTCCAGAAGGCTCAGGCTGGCCAGGAACTCCCGCGTGCGTTCGTTGTTGACAAAGGCCCGCGTGCGATGATAGCGCAATAGCTCCCCATAGTCCTCCGGCCGCAGGGTTCCCCGATAGTCGTTCTGCAACTGGACCACCGCGCTTTGCATCTGGGGGAGACCGATCCGATCCTGGCCAGCCGCAAGCCCGTGCAGGATCGCCGACTGGATCAGCTGGATCAGGGTCAGAGGGATCCCGCCGCTCATCCGGACGGCCAGGTCGATCGCCTCGGGGTCGATGAGATAGGGCTCCACCCGGCGCTCCACGATCTCTCGCATCACCCGGTATCCTTCAGGCCGCAGCTGTCCCTGGCGATCGTAAACCATCACGTTGGGGACGATAAAGCGTTCGCTGAAATGGCTGCGGATTTGCAGGAACTCGCGGGCATAGCGCAGGGCGATGGGGAAAGTGAACAGGATATGGGCACGCAGTTCCGCCAGCAGGGCCGCATGGTTCAGAAAGAGCCCCATGGCCCGTTCGAAGGAGAGCTTGTCCAGATCCTCCACCATCACCAGGACTGGCCGTCGGGCGTTCGAACGGATCTCCTCAATCAGCCGGTTGGTGCGGGAGACCAGTTCGAAGAGCCGAAGCTCCGCCCGCTCCCGGACCATACGCCGGGTGCTGCTCTCGGTCTTGACCCGCCCCTCCAGCTTAAGGGCCAGGAGGTTCAGCGCCGCCTCGGCCGAGGCCTCCCGGGATGGGCTGACCATCTCCTCCTCCACGATCTCGTGAGTGAGCCACCGGTACAGGTCCTCCAACATCCCAACGCCCACCAGCCCCCGCTTGCGGCCTTTGAGGATGCGTTCATCCGTGGCCTGCTGGAGCAGACGCAGGGCGATGGCAAGGATGAGATCCACATAAGTGAGGTCGGTGAGATTCAGGATCTCCAGCACCGAGAAGTGGACGATGAAGAACCGGCCTTTCAGGAGGCCCGCCAGGCGGTTGAGCTCGGTGCTCTTGCCGCTCCCCCGATGGCCGGAGAAGAGCACCTTCACCGGCTCGTCCATGGCCTCCAGATAGGCCTTCAACTCGTGGGTTGGCACATCCGGCCGCTCGACATAGTAGGCGGCCAGCGCCTTCCCCGATAAGGGGACCCGGGGATCGAACAGGTTCAGTGCCTCCTTTAGCGTGCGCGCGCGGATGGCCATCGGTCCTCCGTCCTTTTCGGGATGCGGAGCGCTTCCCCGAGCAAGCGGGGAGGATCCCCCTTCCTCCCTCCTGCCCCGAGGGGTTCAAAGAACATCCACGGGGGCTGAGCTGAAGGCCCTCAGCCCTGCTTTCCCAAACTGAAGGGAGGGAGGCGGTGAATTCACCGGGCGAGGAAGATCTCTGTGCCGCAATAGGGGCAGCGGATCACCCCTTTCCCGGCCAGCTCCAGCGCCCCACCGCAATTCGGGCATTTGCCGGCATCCCGCAAAGCTGCCGCCTCAGCGGAATACAGCCATCCTTCCGCCCAGTTGATATATCCAGAGAAGAGCCCCAGATGCACCAGATCGTAAATCCACGCCCGCACCTGGTCCCGGCTCGCCCGGAGCTCCAGGGCCACATCCGACAGGGCCACTTTCCCCCGAGCCTGGATCAAGCCCAGCAGCTGACGCTGTTTCTCCGCGGCCTCTGCTTCCTGGGCCTCCACGCTGCCCCGTCGCCACAGATAAATCCCGGCCCCCATCAGGGGCGAGAAGACCATAAAGATCAGGAAAGCCCCTATGGCGAACCCACCGGGGGTCAACGCCCCCCGGGCTCCCTGGACCGCGAGGAACCCCAGGAAGGCCATCATCAGGAACACCCCCACCCCGATGAGGATCCAGCCCAGGGTCTGCATCGTGCGTGGATGCATGAAGCCTCCCGCTGCTTTGCCTATTTTTAACTCTGGGGTTTTCGGGGGCTGGGGGCTGAAAGCCCCTGGCTCAGCTCCCGAAAGATTTTTTCTCCCCCCTCCCCGCGACCCCAGGGGCCGCGGGGAGGGGGGAGAAAACCCTCAGTTTGCAACGGAGCGTTTTTATTTATAGGAGTTACGCAGTTGGTTTTCTCCTGGGGGTTTGGGGGGAGTCGCGCGCCGAAGGCGCGCGACTCCCCCCAAAAAATATATTTATCCCCCCTCCCCACGGCTCTTTGGGCCGTGGGGAGGGGGGATAAAGGAGGGTGGGGCCATTCTACCTCTTCTCGCGAGCCCCGAACTGCGTAACTCCTTTATTTATCCAAACCCGCTTCGCCCGCCTCCACCTCCTCCACCGCCGAAGCTGCTCCCCCCGCTCCAGCGCCCGCTCCCTCCCCGATCCGATGGGGGACGGCTGACCAGGGTGTCCGCCGCGGTGTTTAGCATCGCGGTCAGGCTATCCGCAAACGCGTTCAGGCTCCCCGTCAACGAAGTGGCCATATCGTCCAGGGAAGGTACTCCCGGACCTTCCCCGGAGGGAGTGGGCACGGCGTGCCCCGGAACCCGTCCCGGAGCGGAATCTGGGACAGGACGGACCCAGGGACGATACCAGGGCGGTGGCGGGAGGTCCGGCGCGATTTCCTGCCATTGCCGCAGGAACCGACGTTCCATCCCGAAGGCAACGGCGTAGGGAAGATACTGCTCCAATCGGGCACGGGCTTCCTCCGGCGCTAACTGTTGCATGCGGCGCAGCCCTCGAGCGAAGGCCCGCCAGCGGGCCGCCAGCTCCGCCCCCTTCCGTGTCTTCCGGGGCATATGGGGAGCGATCAGAAACCAGGCCAGCGCTGTCCCTCCCAGACCGACCACGACCGCCCACAACCCCCACAGCCCCTGCCCGCCCCAGTTCCCCGCGCCGATGCCGGTCAGCACCGCCAGACCGCCGGTCAGGAAAGCCAGAAGCCGATAACCACCCCGCACCCGATCCGGACGACCGACGAACCAGCCCGCCTGGGCAACGGCACGATAGAGGGCAGCCTCGATCTCGGGCAGGCGCTGGAAAAAGCGATAGCGGAGCTCCCTTAAGCGCCGGGCGGAAGCCCCATCCAGAAGCGCTCGCAGCAGGACGGCCTCGAACGGCCGCAGATCCGCTTCCTGACCGGTCCGCCGCAGGACGAAATCGTGGGTGAAGCCTTCGCGGACCTCCTCTATCGTGAGCACTCCCCGCCGGGCCAGGTCAACCACCGTCGCCAGGATATCCCGGAGATCCGCCTGCTCGTCCAGCAGCACCCCGACCATCGCCGGCGGATCGGCCGAAGGGGGCTCCGCCAGCTCGTCCGGGACTATCCCCACATAGGGGTCTCGCCCTCGCCAGGCCCAGACCATCAGGGCCAGGACAGGTCCACCCACCAGCATCAGGAGCCCCAGGGCCAGCAGGCCCAGGTTATACAGCGGAAGGCGATCTTCCCAGACCTGCCAGGCCGGAGGTTCCGGGGGGAGGATCCCGTGGGGGAATTGCACCCGGATCTCGAAGGATTCGTCGGGCTGAAGCGGACGTCGGGCCTGGAAGCGAACCGTCTGCCCGTTCTCCAGAACCATGCCATCCGCAGGGCCGTAAGCGGCGATCCGCTGGGCGATCGCCCCCGGAGGCAGGAACACGGTGACTGTGCTGCTACGGATCTCGTAGGCATGCTCCGCGGGCAGCGGGTTCCACCAGAGCTGATCTCCCTCCGGATACCGTCGAACCGCGCCCCGAACCCGGTAGCGAAGATGGAAGGTCCGAACGGTGCTGGTGGTCGGAGGAAAGAACCAGCGCACGATGATCGTGTCCCCGCTTTCCTCCACTTCGTAAGTGAACGGCTGGCCGGAGGCCTCGCGACGATAGACCCCCTGATCATCCCGGAGATCCAGGATGACGATCCCCTCGGTTCGTCGAAGCGGGATTTCCCGAAATCCACGGCGGAACGTTCCGATGAAGCGGATGGCCTGATGCTCCGTGATCTCCAGCGTGCCATCGGCCAGCACCTGGATCTCCACATCCAGGCGCTCCGCGATGGGGGTGGGGGACTGGGCGTGGAGGATAGGGGCCAGCGCCACCCAGCCGATGAAGACAAGCCCGATCCCGATGCCCCAGAGAAGCCTCTTCCTCATTGCTTTCCCTCGTAAGGGGTTTGAAGCGGGGTCGCCTCCGGCACCCCGTCCCCGGATTTGAGCTCTACCTGTACAGTTGCGATCCTGAGGGTCGCGGGGAAGAAGACAAAAATCGCCAGACGATCGAACAGCCCATTCCCGCTTGATTTTAACAGGGAAATAGGAATTACGCCGTTGAAAGCTCTAAAGGTGGGACGGAATGGCCCCACCCCCTTTCTCCCCCCTCCCCGCGGCCCTTTGGGCCGCGGGGAGGGGGGAGAAAAATCCTTGCCCCCATGGGAAACGAACTGCGTAAGTCCTAAAGGAAAGTTGGGGCGCGGGGGCCAGCGCAGCGTTTTGGGGGCGCGTCTCCCGATGCGCCGATAAAGGGCAGGATTGGCGATGGAGCGGGTCCAGGCTGCCACCAGGGAGCTCCTCATCGCATCTAAAATAAGGAGACCGGAAGTGTTCGAGGCCACCTGCTACTCGAAGTCCACTCGGGAGGAAACCTGGATGCCGAAATCATGGGCGCTGGGGATCGCGCTGATCGCGCTGGTCGGTGGCGCCTGGCTGATCGGGAGCCGGGTTCGCGAGGCCGGGCTTGCCGTTCGAGAGGCTCCTCAACCCGGTTATCGGGCGCCCGGCTTTTCACTGCGCACCCTCGATGGAGAATCCCTCTCGCTCTCTGATCTGCAGGGCCGGACCGTGGTGTTGAATTTCTGGGCCACCTGGTGCCCGCCATGCCGGGCGGAGATGCCCGCCTTTCAGCGGCTCTACGCCCGCTATGCGGATCGAGGGCTGACCGTGATCGGGGTGAACGCCACGCTGGGGGATGACCTGGCGGCGGTATTTGCCTTCCGCCAGCAATATCATCTGACATTTCCGATCCTGCTGGATGAAACCGGCCAGGTGAACCGGCGCTATCGGGTGACGGCCCTTCCCACAACGTTCTTCATCGACTCCCGTGGGATCATCCGGGATGTGGTGGTCGGCGGCCCGCTGAGCGAGGCGGCCATCGAAGCCCGCCTATCCGAGATCCTTCCAGCAGGGAACCGCTGATGTTACCCGCGCTCTCCCTGGGTCCGTTCACCCTACCCACCCGGCCCGTCCTCCTGCTGCTGGGCCTGTGGCTGGGGGTGAGCCTCGTGGAACGGGAGGGGCGGCGGCGGGGAATCGGTGGGGTCCTGGCGATAGACGCTTTGTGGGGCCTGACTGCGGGCTACATCGCGGGCCGGATGGGGGCTTTGCTCCTCTACGGTCTTTCCTCGCCATGGGATCTGCTCAGCCTCATCCGCCCGGTCGATCCCACGCTGGCTCCTATCCCGGCCCTTCTGGTGGCCGCAGGCGTGATCGCCTGGCGCTGGCATCGGCATCGGATCCCCTGGGGCGTCGGACTGGATGCAATGGCGCCCCTGCTTTTGGGGATCGCCCTCGCATGGGCCTTGGGGGATTGGGCGGAGGGCCGCCGGTATGGGGAACCCACCTCCATCCCATTCCTGGCGATGTTAGGCGGAGGAGAACGCCATCCGGTCCAGCTTTATGAAGCCGGTCTGGTGGTTCTGGGGTTCGCGGTCTGGTACCGGATTCGAAAACACCTGCAGGTTCCTGGAAGCTCATTCGTGTTGGCTCTGGTCCTTTACAGCGCGACGCGGCTGACCACGGAGGGATTTCGGGCGGAGAGCCCCACGTGGATGGGATTCCGGGTTCCTCAGCTCCTGGCGTTCGCCGGGCTCATGCTCGGACTGTGGGGGCTTGCCTGGATGGAGGGGCGATCCCGCGATCCGTAGGACAACTGCTTGCAGTTGTCCTACGGATAGATAAGTACCTTTAGGGCTTCATAGGCCCGCATGGCCTGATAGCCCCGGGAGGTTTCCTCCAGGGGCAGGCGATGGGTGATCAGGCGCTCCACCGGCAGGCCTTCCGCGAGAAGGCGTAAGGCTTCCTGCATATCCGGTGGTCCCGCCGAGTAGCTGGGGATCACCCGGATCTCGCGGAAATACAGGGTGTAAACGTCGACCGGCCAGCGGGCCTCCGGTGGCGTTGGGGTGAACAGCAGGAGCGTCCCTCCGGAGGCCACCAGGGACCATCCCAGTTCGATGGCCTCCACAGATCCCGGGCCCACCACCACGAGATCGGCGCCCAGGCCCTCGCTCTCCGCGTGGATTCGCTCCACGGCCTCGAAGGCCGGCACGGGGATCAGGCCCATCTCCGATCCGACCTCAAGGCGCGCCGGGATCCGATCGATCCCCCACACCCGCTCGGCCCCCCAGCGCAGCGCCACCAGCCCGTGGAGCAATCCCATCACCCCCAGCCCGATCACCGCCACCCGATCCCCCTCCCGCAACCCCGCCCGCCGCAGCGCCTTCACCACCGTGGCCAGGGGCTCCGTGAACGCCGCGGCCTCATCATTCACGTGAGGGGGGATGAGCAGGAGATCCCGCTCCACCACCGGTGGGGGAACGATCGCATACGTGCTCAACCCGCCGGGGATCAGGCGGGTGGCCCGCCAGGTCGGGCAATGGACGTAATCGCCTCGCTGACAAAACCGACAGGAGCCGCATGGCGCGTGATGATGGATCACCACCCGCTCCCCACCCCGGAAGGAGGTCACCCCGGGACCAACCTCCACCACCTCCCCCACCAGCTCATGGCCGGGGGTGAAGGGAGCCTTTTTCGCCATATACCAGTCCATCAGCTCCCCCGGGCACAGGCCGCACACCCGGATCCGCACCAGTACCTCCCCGCGCTGGAGCGGACGGAGGGCCACTTCCTCCACCTGCAGGTCGTCCCGGCTCCGATAGAGGAGCGCCCTCGTTCGTTCCACCACCGATACCACCTCCTGGCCCTGGCAAGTGGATCAGAACATTAGGGGGGATCACCCGGAGAAATCCCAGCGGCCTGGCCTTCTATGAAGCTCAAAGCCGGGAGGGGCAGCCGCAGATTCGTCGCGGCTGCCCCTCCCGGCATCTTACACCCTTACGCCTTCTTTACGCCTCCGCCGGGGCTCCAGCGGCCACCTCCCAGGCCTTCGGGTTCCGCTGGTAAAGGAAGATCAGAACGGCCAGGACGGCCAGCAGGATCAACAGCCCAATTACCCCCGCCAACCGCACGGCGCTTACGAAGACGAACGGCGGCCAGAGGAAGCCATCGGCAATGCTGGTGATCCGCACCGCACCCTCTGGCATCTGGAACCCGGAAGCCACCGCCGCCGAGGTGAAGAGATCCGCCATCCCGGTCGCGATATAGAAGCCCACCGCCAGCGTGAGGGTGCCCGCAAGAATCATTCGGAAGATGTTCCCCCGCATCAAAGGGGCGAACATCGCCACCACGAAGGGGATCACCGCAAGGTCTGCGAAGAGGATCACCCGGTTGCCGGGCAGGATAGCGCTGAGCAGGATCGCCACCGGCACCAGCACCAATGCGGTCGAGATAGCAGCCGGATGGCCGATTAGGATCGCTGAATCCAGCCCAATGTAGATCTCTCGACCGCCCGCCCGCCGCTGCATGAAGTCCCGGGCTGCCTCCGAGACCGGGATCAAGCCCTCCATCAGGATTTGCACCATCCGCGGCAGAAGGAGCATCACCGCCGCCAAGTTCATCGCCGTCTTGAGAACCTTCACCACCACAGTCTGAACATCACCGGCGTTATAGAAACCCAGGATCCCGAGGATCAGACCGATGATCAGTCCCAGAATCACCGGTTCCCCCGCGACCCCCAGCCTCCGGCGGATGGCCTCCGGGTCTGCCTGCACATCCCGTAGACCCGGGATCCGATCGATGATCCAGTTCACCACAATCGCGATGGGCACTCCTGGAGCGGTGGTCAGATGAGGAATCGAAATCCCCGGGAGGCTGTAGAAGCGCTGAACTGCGGGAGCTGTCCAGTCAGCGAAAAAGAGCGCCAGCGCAGCGGCGATCGCTGCAGCCAGAAGGCCAAAGAGGAGATTTCCCGTGGCAGCCACGACGAGCGAGCCGATGAACGCGAAGTGCCAGTAGTTCCAGACATCAATGTCCAGGGTTTTGGTCAGACGGGTCACCAGCATCACGATGTTCACAAGCAGTGTGAGAGGGATCACCCACAGGCCGACCGCGGAGCCGAAAGCGATGGCCGCCGCCGAGGGCCAGCCTACGTCCACCACGTCCCGCTGGATGCCCGTGTTCTTCACCATCGCCTGGGCGACCTCGGAGAGGTTGGTCCACATCAGGCCGATGACCAGGTTGATCCCAATGAAGGCAATGCCAATGGTCACACCGGCCCGAAACGCCCGCCCAGGCTGCGCCCCCAGGGCGACGGCAAAAAGGAAGATAATAATGGGCAATGCAACGGTGGCTCCCAGATTATCAATGATCGCCTTCAATGTGCTCAGGAAGACCTCCATGGCTACCTCCTTTTACGTGGGATGGAAGAAACACGGCGTTCTTCTACTCAGACCACCAGAGGCAGTCCCCGGGGGTTTGCCTCTTCCCATCCACGCTTCATTCCTCCTCTCGATTAGCGCTTCCGCAAGATATCCGCAATCTGATCCAGCACCTGATCCTTACCGATCCCCGTTAGGAAGGCCAGCGTTTGGATGACCGGGATCCCCAGGTCCTGAGGAACGGGGGTAGTGGTCACCACCAGGTCAAAATCCTTGGCCAGCGCTGGGACCTCTGCCGCCTTGCATTGGCGAGTGACCACCGGGATGCCCCGTGCCGCCAATCCCTCCTCGATCGCTTTTGCGACCACTGTGGAGGTCGCAATAGCCGTTCCACAGGCCACCAGCACCCGCTTCGGTTGAGTCATAGGCACCTCCCGACCGAATCATAGCTTCATGATGAGTCCCTGAATCCTGCGAAAAAGGCCTTCTCCTTGCAAACTCTCCGAAACGCAGAGAGAAAAAGCACTCCAGACCAGATGGGCATCCGGTCGAAGTTAGGGGAGCCCCAGACGCTCGATCAATTCCTCAGGCGAACTGGACTCGTAGACTCGTTGGACCCGTTCCGGATCCTGAAACAGCTGCGCCAGACGCCGTAACATCTCAATCTGTCCGTGGGGCTCATTCAGTGCCATCACGATTACCACCGAAGTCCATACGATTTCCTCCGGGTTCGCCATGTTCCGAAAGGCTACTGGGCGCTCCAGCGTGGCGATCGCCAGCGCAGGAACAATCACATGCTCTACATCGGCGTGTGGGATCGCCACGTGCAGATCACCGGCCAGCGGGAGGCCCGTCGGGTTCGTCCGCTCCCGTTCCAGGACCGCCTCTACGAACGAGGGCCGGACAAACCCTTCCTCCTCCAGGCGCGCGGCTAGATGCCGGATTACCTCCTCCGCGGAGGAAGCCTTCATCCGCACCATAATCAGACGCGGCGATACGACCACCTCTGGCGTCGCTGGAGGAGCTTCCCGACGTCCTTCATCCATCGCTTCCCCCTTACCCCAGCAGGATCCCTGGCCGCTCCAGAGCGATGCGCAGATCCTCCAGGAACCGCGCCGCCTGGGCGCCGTCCACGATGCGATGATCGGCCGTGAGCGTGAGGGTGGCCATCGAACGGACCTCCACTCGATCCCCTTCTCCGACGACGGGCCGCCTGGCCACCCGCCCGACGGCCAGGATGGCCGCCTGGGGCGGGTTCAGGATCGCGGTGAAGCGATCCACCCCATACATCCCCAGGTTCGAGATGGTGAAGGTCCCACCCTGCAGGTCCTCCGGCCGAAGCCGTCCTTCCCGCGCCCGGGCGGCTTTCTCCTCCAGCTCGCGGGCGATCTCCGTCAGGCCCTTTCGGTCCGCGGCGGGCACCACCGGCACCACCAGGCCCTCCGGTACTGCCACCGCCACCCCGATGTTCACATCCTCCCACTCCAGGATCTCCTCCCCCTCCAGGGTAGCGTTCAGGGCGGGGTGCCGCCGCAGGGCCCAGGCGCAGGCCCGGATCAGGAGGGCCGTCAGGGTCACCCGAACCCCGACCGCCCGCTCCGCCCAGGCGGAAAGATCCTCCACAACACCCAATGCCCGGTCCATCACCACGTCTATACTGACCGTGAATTGAGGCGCCTCCCGAACGCTTCGGGTCATCCGCTCCGCGATGGCTCGCCGCATCCCGGTAAGGGGCACACGTCGGCGCACGGCCATACGGGGCAGAGCTTCCACCTCCGCGATCCGCTGCATCCCCGCTGCGGCCCGCAACACATCCGCCGACTGGATCCGGCCTCCCGGGCCGGTCCCTTCCACTTTCCGCAGATCCACACTTAGCTCCCGGGCCAGCCGTCGAGCGGCCGGGACAGCCTTCACCTTTCCTTCGTAAGCTTCTCCCACCTCCTGTCGGGCCAGATACGCTTCCACATCGGCCTTCGTCACCCGTCCACCCGGGCCTGTCCCGGGCACGGCGGAAAGATCCAGGCCGTGGGCCTGGGCCAGCCGCTCGGCCAGCGGCGTCGCCCGTGGCGCAGCCGGGGAAGGGAGTGGGGATGGCGCTGGCGCCTCTGACCAGACCTCGCCGGGCAACAGGATATAAGCGATCGGCTCTCCAATGGGCACCACCTCCCCGGGGCTTGCGCGGATCCCGATCAGGGTGCCGCTGGCTGGCGCCTCCACTTCCATCGCCACCTTATCCGTTTCCACCTCGAGGATGGCCTCGCCCTTCGCGACGGTCTCCCCTTCCCGCTTCAGCCAGCGAAGGATCTTCCCGCTCTCCTGTGCCATTTCAAATTTCGGCATGATCACCGGCACCGGCATCCCAACCCCCCGAGGTCGACGTTGGGGTTGATTGGCCCGTCCTCCCGGCTAAAGCTCCAGCCGTGCCAGCCGTCGAGCCGCCTCGACGATATCTTCCACCTGGGGCACGGCCGCGCGCTCCAGCCGGGGGTGATAGGGAATGGGAACATCCGCCCCGCCCAACCGAACGATGGGGGCCTCCAGATAGGCGAAGGCTTCGCTTTGAGCGATATGGGCGGCCAGCTCCCCGCCGAAGCCGCCCAGGGTCGGCGCTTCATGCACGATCAACAGCTTCCCGGTCTTCTTCACGGAAGCGATCACGGTCTCCGCGTCGTAGGGCTTCAGGGTGCGCAGATCGATCACCTCCGCCTCGATCCCTTCTGCCGTTAGCCGCTCCGCTGCCTCCAGGGCGCGGAGCACCATCAGGGAGTAAGCCACGATCGTCAGGTGTCGACCGGCCCGCCGCACCACCGCGCGCCCCAGGGGCACCACATAGGGCGCCTCCGGCACCGGCCCGCGGGCCCGGTAGAGCAACTTGTGCTCCACGAAGATCACCGGGTTCTCATCCGCCAGCGCGGCCAGCAGCAACCCCTTGGCATCGTAAGGTGTGGCCGGCGCCACCACCTTTAACCCGGGCACATGCACGAACCACGCCTCCAGGCTCTCTGAATGCTGGGCCGCCGCGCCGGTCCCGGAGCCGCCGGGGAGCCGGATCACCAGGGGCACCCGGGCCTTCCCGCCGAACATGTAGCGCACCTTCGCCGCCTGGAGGACGGTTTGTTCCATCGCCAGAGTCACGAAATCCATGAACTGCATCTCCACGATGGGCCGCATCCCGGTCAGCGCTGCGCCCACCCCAGCTCCTACAATCGTGTTCTCGGAAATGGGCGTGTCCCGCACCCGCTCCGGCCCGAACCGTTCGATCAGCCCCTGGGTGACCCCGAAAGCGCCGCCATAGACGCCGATATCTTCCCCCATCAGGAAGACTCGCTCGTCGGCCGCCATCGCCTGGGCCATCGCCTCCCGCAGCGCCTCCGCGTAAGACAGCTCCCGCGTCCCCGCAGGCGGCTCCACGGCCGTCTCCGGCCCAAAAGTCCGCTGGATCCAGCGGGGCGGGATCGAGGGGTCCTCCACGTAGACGTCCTCGGTCAGCTGCGCCACCGCCGGCTCCGGATCTCCCTCAGCGGCCTGCAGGGCCTCTTCGATCGCCTGCCGGGCCCGCGCCTCCAGCTCGGTCGCCTCGGCCTCGGAGAGCCAGCCCCTGGCGATCAACCAGCTCCGGAAGCGGGCGATGGGATCCCGGGCCATCCAGGCCTGCACTTCGTCTTTCGTGCGATAGACCTGACGGTCGCTCTTGGAGTGTCCCCTGTAGCGATAGGTAAGCGCTTCGATGAGCGTGGGGCCCTCTCCGCGCCGCGCCCGCTCCACCGCTGCCCGCACCGCCCGATAAACAGCCAGGACATCCATGCCATCCACGGTCTCCCCGGGGATCCCGTAAGCGGCCGCCCGATCTGCCACCCGGGGGACGGCCATCGCTTTCCGGATCGGCATGGACATGGCGTACTGGTTGTTCTCGCAAAGGAAGATCACCGGCAGCCGCCAGATGGCGGCCATGTTCAGCCCTTCGTGGAAGTTCCCATGGTTAGCCGCCCCATCCCCGAAGAAGCACAGCACCACCCGATCCTGCCCCTGCAGACGGATGCTCAAGCCCGCGCCCACCGCGATCGGGATCCCGCCGGCGACGATCCCATTGGCGCCGAGGTTCCCGCGCTCCAGGTCCGCCAGGTGCATCGACCCGCCCCGACCCCGGCACACGCCGGTTTCCTTCCCTAACAACTCCGCCAGCATCGCCCGGATGTCCTGCCCTTTGGCGATGGCGTGGCCGTGGCCTCGATGGGTCGAGGTGATGGAATCGTCCGGCCGGAGCGCAGCGATCGCTCCCACCGCCACGGCCTCCTGGCCGATGGAAAGATGCATCGTGCCGTGCATTTTCCCGGCCGCGTAAAGCTGTTCCACGGTCTCTTCGAAGGCCCGGATGAGATGCATCTGATAGAGCCAGTCCCGCAGACGCTCCGGGGGAAGATCGATCTCTGCCTCCAGGGCCGATATCGTCGGTGTCTCACGCATAGGCCATCGCTCCTTCCAGGGCTAACACGGCGGCAGCGGCCTCGGCGTCGGTCACCAGCACATCCACATAGCCGCCACGAAGCGCTGCCCGGATGGCCGGTGCCTTCGCAACGCCGCCTGCCACAGCGATCACCGTGGGGATCCGGCGCAGGGCTTCCGGCTCCAGGCCCACCACCCGTCGGTTCAACGGATGATCCAGAAGGTTCCCCTCCGCATCCAGCGCCCGGGCCAGCACATCGCCCACCGCGCCGGCCGTCCGCAACGCTTCCAGCTCGGCCTCGGTGAGGTAACCTGCCCGCCGCAGGCTGGAAAGACGGGGATCCACCGAGCCGATCCCGATCAGGGCCACATGGACTTTGCGGGCTATCGCCAGCGTCTCCGCAATCGCGCGCTCGCGCTGCAGCGCCTGGGCGACCGCTTCGCTTTCCACCAGCAACGGGGCGTGCAGATGTCGGACCGGGGCCTCCAGCTTCTCCGCCAGCCAGCGGGCGAGCTCCGGCCCATCGATCATGGGATCGCCCGCTCCGAGGGCGCCGATGATCTGGATCACCTGCGCTCCTTTCACCGGGAGCTCCGGCATCGCCCGCACCACCTCGTAAACCGCCGTTCCCCAGCTGATCCCGATCCGAACGCCAGGGCGCAACCGCTCCTGCAAGGCACGGGCCCCCAGCTCCCCCAGGCGACGCAGGAGCAAACGGGAATCGGAGGGAGGATCAGCGAGGACACGGGCTTCCCGAAGAGGGAAGGCGCTCTGCAGGGCTTTCGCCAGCTGGGGATCCGTTTTGAGGGGATGGCGAACCCGGATTTCCACCAGGCCGCGGGCGCGGGCTTCTTTGAGGTAGCGGGAAACCATCGAACGCGAGCACCCCAACCGGCGGGCGATCGCCGCCTGATCCAGGCCCTCCTCGTAATACCAGGACGCGATCTCGGCCAATCGCTCGTCATCCATAGGGAGGTCGCAAATGTGAATAAAGAGTCAACTTCTTCAACGATTGTAAGAGCAGGGGGGCTTACTGTCAAGAGGGAGCCATCCGGTGAGGGGGCGCGTCCCATTTTCGTCGGTGGCTTCTATCCGGCTCCTTGCGCTCGCCTTTTGTCTCCTTCCAGAACCCCTGCAGGCATTAGCCTGGGGGCTTTGCAGATGGAGTCGCCGCCTCGGAAGCTGACTCAAGGCGATCGCTTAAAGCCTTCGCCAACCTCTTGAGAAGGGCGTCAATGAGGGTTGAAGCCCGGTGCTCTGGCGCTCAGGGCGACGGGGTAGTAATGTGGGGTGCAGGGATCCGAAGGCTTTTGGGAGGAGGCTGGAGAGGATCCGGGAGACGGTTCTTCACCGGTGCACTCGTTGTGGCTGCCTCCACATCATCCGCAATGGACGCCGCGCCCGTGGAGACCCCAGGTATCGGCGCAGGGATGGTGACGCCATCCGGGGGTGGAAGACCGGGGTGCGCTGCACCGATTCCTGGAGCTCCCAGGATCTCGGGTTAAAATTAAATAGGAGTTACGCGGTTGGTTTTCTCCTAAGGGTTTTGGGGGGAGTCGCGCGCCGAAGGCGCGCGACTCCCCCCAAAGAATATATTGATCCCCCCTCCCCACGGCCCTTTGGGCCCTGGGGCGGGGGGATAAAGGGGGGTGGGGCCATTCTACCTCTTCTCGCGAGCCCCGAACTGTGTAACTCCTATTAAGAATGATGCCGTCAACTTTCTTCCTTTTTTGGGGCTGGGCCCGGCGCCTTCGGTGCCCGGCCCAGTTTCTCAAACCCGGGGCGAAAAACGGATCAGGCTGTGTCGTTCCTTCATCGGAGGATTCGAAGCCGTCGCGAAACGGAAAAATCCGTTGCCTCTCGAGCCGATCACAGGAGTCCGTCTCTTTGGCGTCCAGAGGTGTCCCATGGCGGCGACGACGTTCAGTGAGGCGGAGCGGAAGGTTCTGATCTACCTGCGGGACCACCGGGGATATCATAGCCCTTACACCATCGCCCGGGATCTGGCGATGAACCCCCGGGAGGTCATCCGGATTCTGGAGGAGCTCTCCGCCCGGGGGCTGGTGCGCCAGAGCCTGGCCAACCCGGTTTACGGCATCACCGATCAGGGGCGGGCCGCCATTGGGGAGGGATAACGGGACCTCCCCGGGTGACGGTTCAGGACCTGCTGTGAGAAAAGGCAGGGATGAGCCGGCCTTTGCTCATTCCCGCGAGGGATGGGGATTGCTTTTTGCAAGAGCAGCGCTGCGAACCGTTCTCCAGACGGGAGCGAAGGGGTTACGCCGTTTCCTTTCCCCCTTATCGTAGCGCTCCTCTCCGCTCGAAAGGCCCGCATCCGCCGCCCCCTTGCCTTCTGGATCTCTCCGGGAAAGCAAAAAACGGGGCGGGCGGCATTGCCGCCCGCCCCGTTTCTCTGAACCTGCCGGTCTTCTCAGGCTGATGCGGTCGCCTGAACCGGACCGAAAGTTCGATGGAACTGCTGCATCAGGCGGGACTTGAGGCGGGCGGCGGTGTTCCTGTGGATCACCCCCTTGCGAGCCGCCCGGTCCAGCTCCCGATAAGCCTCCTGAATGGCCTTCCTCGCCGCTTCCAGGTCAGCCTGGGCAATAGCCTGACGGGCGTACTTCACAAAAGTGCGGACCCGTGTGCGAATCGCGCGGTTCCGTTGTCGTCGCCGTTCCGATTTACGCAGCTCTTTCAACGCGGATTTTGTGTTCGGCAAGGATGCACCTCCTGGGCCTGGGATCTTCCGAAACGACCATATGGGTATTCTATCCGGGGTGCTGGACTTTCGTCAACTGATCGGAGATCTGCCCGGGGCTTTTCCGTCCTCATACCGTTCGGGTCGAGCAGATGGCCTCACCTCCCTGGGTTCCCCCAAACCTCCATGGGAACGCTCAGATGATTAGGACTTACGCAGTTCGTTTCCCATGGGGGCAAGGATTTTTCTCCCCCCTCCCCACGGTCCTTTGGGCCGTGGGGAGGGGGGAGAAAGGGGGGTGGGGCCATTCCGTTCCACCTTTAGAGCTTTCAACTGCGTAACTCCTAAACGTATAATGTGAGGAGGGGGGTGGAAGGTGATGGAGATCGACCCATGAAGAGGAGCGCCAGGGATGCTGACGGATTTTCGGGTTCGACAGCGAGATTATCTCCTGGAGATCACCCGGGCGATCACGGCGCAGCTGGATCTGGATGCGGTATTGCGGCTGGTCGTCGAGGCAGCGGCGGAGATGCTGGCCGGGCAGGTGGCATTTATCGCTCTGCGGGAAGAAGACGCCTTTGCCATCCGCGCTGCATACGGTTTGCCGGAAACCCGATGGGAGGAGCTGGATGCCCTGCTGGCCAAACTCCCCGTGTATCCGGAGGCCTGGGGGCGAGCGGAAGTGGAACGGGTGCTCACCCAGATCGCCCGCTGGCTTCGCGTGGAGGCCCAGCAGGCCGTGGCCCTTCCCCTGATGGTGGGAGAGGATCTTCTGGGCCTCCTGGTGGTTTTCCGCACCTTTGGGACTGCGTTCACTTATGATGATCGACTGGTCCTGCGCGCCTTCGCCGATCAGGCCGCCATCGCGGTCCATAATGCCAAGCTATATCAGCAACTGGCGACGGAGAAGCGACGGTTAGAAGCGATTATCGAGGCCACCGCCGATGGGGTGATCATCCTCGATCCTGCCCATCGGATCCAGGTCTTCAACCGGGCAATGGCCCGGTTGACGGGATGGTCCCCCTCCGAAGTCCTCGGCCGCCCTCACGATGAGGTGGTGATTCTCAACCCCCGCCGCTCTGGAATGACCCTGGCGGAGGCGGAGGCCGGGGGCTGGCCCCTGGCCGGGGATAAGCCGATCTATGTGGAGGGGGATCTGATCCGCCGCGATGGGGGACGGGTGGCGGTGGGGATCACGTACTCCCCCCTGCTGGACCGCACGGGCCGTCTGGTGAACATCATCGGCGTGGTTCGGGATATGACGCGCATCCGCGAGGCCGAGGAGCTGAAATCCACGTTCATCTCGATCATTTCCCATGAGCTCAAGACGCCTGTCTCGATCATCAAGGGATACGCCGGGACGTTGCGGCGGGAGGATGCCACCTGGGATGCCAGGATGGTGCGACAGATCGCCGCGATCATTGAGGAGGAAGCGGATCGGTTGACCCAGCTGATCGATAATCTCCTGGATGCCTCCCGGTTGCAGGCGGGGGCGCTGGAATTGCAATTTGTGGAAGTGGCGCTGGACGAGCTGGCGGAACGGGTGGCGGATCGATTTCGTCCTCAGACGGACCGGCACTTCATTGTGGTGGATTTCCCCCGGGATTTCCCGCTGATTCAGGGCGATCCTCGCCGGCTGGAGCAGGTGCTGGCGAATCTGGTGAGCAACGCCATCAAGTATTCCCCTCAAGGAGGAACCATCCGGATCTCCGGACGCGTGACGCCGCGGGAGGTGATCGTCACCGTCACCGATGAGGGGATTGGGATCCCGCCGGAAGAGCAGGAGCGGATCTTCGAGCGGTTCTATCGGGCCAGCGCGGCCCGGGCACGGCAGACCCCCGGGACCGGATTGGGGTTGTATCTGGCCCGGGCGATTGTGGAAGCCCATGGGGGGCGGATCTGGGTTGAGAGCACTCCGGGGCGCGGCTCCTCGTTCAGCTTCTCCATCCCGCGCCCTCGCGGATCCTCCGGGGGCGCGCCGGAGATGCGCCCATCGAAAGGGACAGATGCACAGGCATGAAAAGCCCGAGGAAGAATTTCCCCGGGCCGGGAAGGCCGCCGAAGGCGGCCCGCATCCCGAATAGAGTATCTGAAAACTTCATATGACTGAGCCGGAAGACCGGCCCCCATCGGCGCTCGGAGACGCATCGGCCAGCGAAGGTTAAAGCAAACCCCCAGGGCTCCCTTCCTCCAGGGAACAGTGGTATAAGTGAATTGTAAAGTAACGCCGCCTCTTCCATCACCCTGGCTGGATCAGCGCGAAAGGCCTCATGTCGTTCGTCCACCTGCACGTCCACAGCGAATATTCTTTGCTGGATGGCCTCAGCCGACTCGATGACCTGGTCCGCCGGGCGGTCGAGATGGGCATGCCCGCGATCGCCCTGACGGATCACGGCGTCCTGTATGGGGCCGTCGCGTTTTATCAGAAAGCCCAGGAAGCGGGGATCCGCCCGATCCTGGGGATGGAAGCCTATCTGGCCCGCCGCACGATCCAGGATCGGGAACCGGACGATCGAAGCCTGTATCACCTCACCCTCCTGGCGATGGATGAAACCGGATGGCGCAACCTGATCCGGCTGGCCACCATCGCTCAGTTAGAGGGTTTCTACTATAAGCCGCGCATCGACAAGGCCCTGCTGGAACGCCACGCAGAGGGGCTGATCGTTCTCTCCGGATGCCCCTCGGCGGAGATTCCCCGATTGCTGGCCCAGGGGCGGATGGAGGAAGCGGAGGCTGTTGCGGCCTGGTTCGCCGAACGTTTCCCTGGCCGCTTCTTCCTGGAACTGCAATCCCACCCAGGGGTCCCGGAGCTGGAGGACATCAATCGCGGCCTGCTGACGCTCTCCCGACGCCTGAACCTCCCCCTGGTGGCCACCAACGATGTCCATTATGTCCGCCCCGAGGACGCCGGGCTCCAGGATGTCCTGCTGTGTATCCAGACGGGGAAGCGCCTGAAAGAGCCCGGCCGGATGAAGATGAGCGATCAGACCTACTACCTTCGCTCCCCGGAGGAGATGCGAGCGCTCTTCGCGGAGATCCCCGAAGCCCTGACCAGCACGCTTCGGATCGCGGAGATGTGTTCGCTGACCCTGGAGTTGGGCCGACATCGCCTGCCCCGGTTTGAACCCCCGCCGGGGTTCCCGGACCCCGCCGCGTATCTCCGCCATCTGGCCGAGGAAGGCTTCCGGGCGCGCTTCCCCCAGCCCAAACCGGGCTATCGGGAACGGCTGGACTATGAGCTGGAGATCATCCATCGGATGGGGTTTGACACCTACTTCCTGATTGTGTGGGACCTCATCCGCTATGCGCGGGAGCGGGGGATCTGGTGGAATGTGCGGGGCTCCGGCGCGGGGAGCCTGGTCGCTTACTGCCTGGGGATCACCCGGGTGGATCCCATTGAGCTGGACCTGATTTTCGAGCGTTTCCTGAACCCGGCCCGCGTGTCGATGCCGGATATCGACATCGATTTCCCGGACGACCGACGGGATGAGATGATCCGTTATGCGGTAAGCCGTTACGGGGCCGATCGGGTGGCCCAGATCATCACCTTCGGAACGATGAAGGCCCGGGCGGCCGTCCGGGATGTCGGGCGGGCGCTGGATCTCCCGCTGCCGGAGGTAGATCGTGTGGCCCGGCTCATCCCGGCCATCCCCGGCAAGGATGTTTCGATCCGCGATCTCCTGGATCCCTCCAACGAGGAAGGGCGAGAGCTACGCCGCCTGTATGAGGAGAAAGATTACATCCGGGAATTGCTGGATCTGGCGATGCAGCTGGAGGGAACGGTGCGCCATGCCGGAACCCACGCCGCCGGCGTAGTGATCGCCGATCGACCGCTGGTGGACTATGTCCCGCTGCATCGGCCCACCGGCGTGAAAGGAAGTGCCCGGGAGGAAAACGGCGAGGGGAACGGGGAAGGGGAGGCCCTCCTGCCGGTCACCCAGTTCGATATGGAGGCCCTGGAGGCGCTGGGGTTGCTCAAGATCGACTTCCTGGGCCTCTCCACCCTCACGGTGATGCGGGAGACCTGCGATCTGGTGGCCCGTCGGCATGGCGTCCGGCTGGATCTGGAGACCATCCCCACCGATGCGCCGGAGGCCTACGCGTTGCTAAGTCGAGGCGAGACCGTGGGGGTGTTCCAGGTGGAAGGTCGCGGGTTCAGCCGGATGATGCGGGATCTCAAGCCTCGCGCCTTCTCCCACGTGATGGATGCCTTAGCCCTTTATCGCCCGGGCCCGCTGGAGTATATCCCCAACTACATCCGTCGCATGCGCGGTCAGGAGCTCATCGAATACCGCCACCCCCGATTGGAGCCGATCCTCCAGCGCACGATGGGCATCCTGGTCTATCAGGAGCAGATCATGCGGGTGGCCATCGACCTGGCAGGCTACACGCCCTCGGAGGCGGACGAGCTGCGCAAGGTGGTGGCCAAGAAGAAGGGCGAAGCTTTCCCGAAGCAGCGGGCGAAATTCCTTGAAGGCTGCGTCCGCAACGGCATCCCGCAGGAGATCGCCGAGGCGATCTGGGGGGACATCGAGTTCTTCGCCCGCTACGGCTTCAACGCCGCCCACGCCGCCTCTTACGCGGTGATCACCGTCCAGACCGCCTATCTGAAGGCGAAATACCCGGTGGAGTATCTGTGCGCCCTGATGACGGTGGACCGGGACAAGACCGAGAAGATCGGCCTTTATGTGGCGGAATGCCGACGGCTGGGAATCCCGGTCCTGCCGCCCGATATCAACCGGAGCGAGGCGACGTTCACCATCGAGCGAACGCCGGACGGAAAAGAGGCCATCCGGTTCGGGCTGGCGGCGGTGAAGAATGTGGGGGAAGGGGCGGTCGCCCGCATCCTGGCCGCTCGTCAGGAGGGCGGCCCGTTCCGCGATCTGGACGATCTGGCCCGGCGGGTGGATCTGAGGGAGATCGGCCGGCGGGCCATGGAGTCGCTGATCAAGGCAGGGGCCCTGGGAGCCTTTGGGAACCGGGCGCAGCTCCTGGAGATCCTGGATCGCCTGATGGAGGCCAGCGCCCGCTACCATCGGGAGCGTCAGCAGGGGATGCTCAGCCTTTTCGAGCTGAGCGGCGTATCCGTGGAGGCGGCCTCGCTGATCGGTTCGCTCCCTGCGCTTCCAGAAGTCGAGGAAACCCAGATCCTGGAATGGGAGAAGGATCTCGTCGGCACATATCTCTCAGAGACCCCGCTCACCCGACAATGGCCTCTGTTGCAACAGCTCATCACGCATACCACCACGGATCTGAGCGAGGAGACGCATGGCCAGATCGTGAAGCTGGCGGGCATCGTGCGGACGGTGCGAACCACCACCACACGGACCGGGGAGACGATGGCCTACGTGTCCATGGAGGATATCCACGGGACGGTGGAGGTGGTGATCTTCCCACGGCTCTGGAAGCAAAAGGGGAACCTGGTGCGTCCGGAAGCGATCCTGATCGTCGTTGGCAGGGCGGAGGTGGGCGGACGTGAGCCCCGGGTCGTGGCGGAGGACCTGCGGGATCAGGACACGCTCGTGCGGCCGCTGGAGGATCTCCGGGAGGAAGAAGCCTTCGTTGCGCTGTGGGAGAATATGGAGGAACCGCCTTCCGCTGTGAGGACAGGCCTCGAGGACAGCAGTGCCCTGGCAGGCCCGGTCCTGGAGAAGCCCTCTTTGAGCACCCCGGACTCCATGAGCGGACGCGAAGGCGAGCCCCCAGGGGCCCCCGGCGAGGGTTTGCGATCCGGGAGACATGAGGAGACCACATCCCATCTCCCCGCTCCTTCAGCGGAAGCCTCATGGTCTCCGGAGAATTCGGGCTGGCATCCATCGCCGAACGTCGGGAAGGCGGCGCGCGCCCCGGATCTGGAAGGTTCGCCTTCGGATTCCCTCGGCCCGACGAAGGAGGAGAGGCCGTCCGGGGAACCGACGGCTCCCCCAGGGCCGAGAGCCGCCCCATCGCGCCATATTCTCGTTTATTTCTATCGGACCGAACAGTTAGAAGAGGATCTCCGTCGTCTTCAGGAAGTTCATCGGGTGCTGACGGAGCGGCCGGGTCCGGATCCGTTTAGCGTGGTGGTGGTGTATCCGGATCGGCGGCAGGTTCGTCTGCGGTTTCCCCATCACGGCACCACGTATTCCCCAGAGTTGCTGGCCCGCCTGGAGAGCCTCCTGGGCCCGGATTCGGTGCGGGTTTTGCCCTTCCAATCGTCTTAGTCAGGGAAGGTGGAGCGGGGCTACGGCAATACCGTGCCCCGTTCCACCGGTGGCTCCCCTCTTCCACGTTGAGTTTCCTGCTGCAGAGAGACCCTCTGTTTTTCGGATAGGACTTACGCAGTTCGTTTCCCATGGGGGCAAGGATTTTTCTCCCCCCTCCCCACGGCCCAAAGGGCGTGGGGAGGGGGGAGAAAGGGGGGTGGGGCCATTCCGTCCCACCTTTAGAGCTTTCAACTGCGTAACTCCTATCGGATTCAGGATGCTTGGGTGCGATCCTATCGGTGCCCGCTTCCAAAATTCCCTGGACGCGAAGGAAGGTTAAGATAGAAGCAGGAAGATGAGGAGAGAGGAGCCATGGGGTTCTGGCTGGCTCTCGCGGCGTATCTGGTGGGCTCGGTTCTCCCGGCGGAGCTTTTCGTGCGCTGGAAAACCGGTCGCAGCCCTCATGAGTTCGAAGATAACCCGGGCGGCGGAGGGGCATGGCGCCTGGCCGGGCCGGTGGCCGGTATCATCACCATCCTGTTTGACCTGGGGAAGGGCGCGGTTCCTACCTGGATCGCGCTCCGGTGGGGGCTCAGCCTGCCGGAGCTGATCGCGGTCGCTGTCGCCCCGGTGATCGGCCATTGCTGGCCGTTTTATAAGGTCATCCGCCTGGAGCGAGGCGGGCGGGGTTTGGGGCCCGCAACAGGGGCGTTGTTTGCGCTGGCGTTTCGGGAGGTGATCCCCGCGTATGTGCTGGGCGCTCTGGCAGCCTATCGCTTCCGCTGGCTTCCCAGCGTGGGCATTGTTGCCTTCCCCCTTGGCTTAATCCTGATGCTCCTGTGGAAGGTCCCTCCAGAACGACTGGCGGTGGCTTTCGCGGTGATGCTGGTGGTGCTGGTTCGAAACGTGGGCCTGCTGTGGACGGTGGTTCAGACCCGGGGGAGGCGGTTGCCCCATTGAAGGGTTGAGGATCCGATCGCCTGTTCAAAGCCAGAGATGGAGCGCTCCTCGAAATTCGAACCACGGGTGGTCGCGTTGACGGGGGCGGGGATCTCCGCGGAAAGCGGGGTGCCGACCTTTCGAGGGCCCGATGGCCTCTGGGGGCGGTATCGCCCGGAGGAGCTGGCAACACCCGAGGCCTTCGCCCGTGATCCATCCCGGGTCTGGGAATGGTATGCATGGCGCCGGGAGGTGATCGCCCGTGCGGAGCCCAACCCCGCCCATCGGACGCTGGCCGAGATGGAAGCAGCCCTGCCAGGCTTCACCCTCATCACCCAGAATGTCGATGGCCTGCATCAACGGGCCGGCAGCCGCCGGGTCATCGAGTTGCACGGGAATCTCTGGCGTGTGCGGTGCGTCCGGGAAGGGCGAACATGGGAGGACCTTCGGGTTCCATTGCCGGAGATCCCGCCTCGCTGTCCCACCTGTGGGGCGCTGCTTCGCCCGGATGTGATCTGGTTCGGCGAGCCGCTTCCCCCCACGTTATGGCAACGTGCCGTGGAAGCGGCTCGGGAGGCGGAGATCTTCCTGGTGATCGGCACTTCGGGGATTGTGGAACCGGCGGCCAGCCTCCCCCGCCTGGCTCGAGCGCATGGGGCTTACCTGGTGGAGTTCAACATCGAGGACACCCCCCTAACACCTCTCATGGATGAGATCTGGCGCGGCCCGGTCGGCGAGACGCTGCCGCGCTGGTGGGCCCGCTTTCAAAAGAGGGCATAGAACGCCAGGGCAGGCCCGAGGACCCGCCTGGGCCCATCCCCTTTCGCTCTCCGCGGTCCCGGCGAAGCAAGGTCAACTGAGGTTGCCCTCTCTCTGTCTCTAAGATGGCGCTCATATGGTTAGGACTTACCAGTTCGTTTCCCATGGGGGCTTTGGGGGCGGAGCGGGGCGCCGAAGGCGCCCCGCTCCGCCCCCAAGGGATTTTTCTCCCCCCTCCCCACGGCCCAAAGGGCCGTGGGGAGGGGGGAGAAAGGGGGGGTGGGGCTATTCCGTTCCACCTTTAGAGCTTTCAACTGCGTAACTCCTATGGGAAACGCCAAGCTCTTCCTCCAGACAGGATGACCTCCCTCGTTCCGATAGCCCACCAGATAGGCCCCTCCCCTTGAAGCCCTCCGGATCGAAAGCGACCAGGCCCAATGAACCGTGAGACACCGATTTGCTCTCCGTACCTTTCAGGAGGGGCACCCCAGACGGCTGAATCAACTCAAAACCTCCAGAAGAGGAAAGATCTTCGATAGACCCCGTGAGAGAGCATGCCAGAGCAAGCATACCCTTCATTACTGTAACCCGCTTTTTACCGAATTCCAACCTTTATATGGACAATAAAGTCATCTGTCTCTATGTTCTCACGGATTTCGAGGCTGGGCAGGCCGCCGGGGGCTCGCTAAGCCACGAGGGCGACATAATTCCTTCAGATTTTCTGCTCTCCCACCTGAAAGGAGACCTGTGCGATGAATTTCCACAAGATCAGGATCTGGGGTGTGATCATCTTGTTGTTCGGGCTGCTCTATACGATGCATGCGCAGGGGCAGGTAAAGGCGGATCATGACGGCAACCCGAATATCGCGGATATTGTGCTCACCGTCCCTCAGACCTATGTGCTCTGCCCAACCGGGACGGACTCCGATGTAGTGGCTCTGAGCAACGTGGGCACCCGCTGGCTGAGGGGTTATGTCCAGCTGGACTTTGTGATCCCCAATAACGGGGGCCGCCAGATGGTGCAGCGGTGGGACGTGTTGCAGGGTGGAGATTATCGTCTGGAGGTTACCTATCCGGCCTGGGAGACGTGGCCGGAAGGATTCTTCGAGATGCACGTGGATCTGGTTTTCGAGATCTACCCGACGGAGGCGGATGCCCGGGCAGGCACCAATCTGCTTGGGACCATCGGGCCGGGGCATCCCTGGGATATCTTCTGTCTGGCCGAGCGGCCTATCGCCACTCCTTCCCCCTCACCGACGCCTACATTGACCCCAACCCCCGGGGTGGTTCCGCCGCCTCCTCCCACACCCACGCCGATCCCCAGCCCGCTGCCCACGGAAGCGCCAACCGCTGTGCCGCCGGTGGCTCCACCCGTTCCATCTCCGGCGGATCCCACCCCACTTCCCACAGAGCCTTTAAATGGAGAGCTGCTGGGCCGCACCGGTGTGGGGCGCTCTCCTTCACCCATCCCCTGGCTCATCGGGCTGGTTCTCTGGGTCACAGGAGGCATTGCACTGGGGTTGCGCGCGCGCCGCCGGAGCCAGCGGTAAACGATCGTGGAGCGACGTTTCAAAGCAGGAGGCACTCCCTTCCGCAACACTTTTGAACCTGAGAGGTCACTCGAATGAAGGCTCCTGCATACTGGATTCTGGGTCTTGGGCTGGTTCTGGGGGGGATCCCCGGGGCCGTATCCTCCGCATGGGAGGGAGAGGAGATCCCCCTCGCTATGCCGGGGCCCTCGGCGTGGAAGGCCGCTATCCCTTCCGCTTCGATGGAACGGATCCCTCAGGCTGCGGTGGCTATGGAAGATCCGCTCCAGCGGAAGGCGCTGGAACATCAGGTGGGGGCAAAGGCGCCAGAGGAGCCTGCCCTTGCTCCGGCCGAAGGGCTCCCCGAACGCCTGGTGATTTCATCCATCTCCCTGGACGCGCCGATCGTTCCCGCGGGATCCCGGGTGGTTTCGATCCAGGGGCGTCGTTATCGGGAATGGCAGGCCCCGGATCGTTACGCGGCGGGATGGCATCCCACCTCGGCGCGGGCGGGGATGCCCGGCAACATGGTGCTCAGCGGCCACAACAACATCGCCGGGTCCGTATTCCGCCGCCTGGCCGATGTGAAGATCGGAGATCGTGTCTGGATCTACACCCGCGACCGCGTTTTCCTCTACGAGGTGACCGAACGCCATGTTCTTCTGGAGCGAGGTCAGCCCCTGCTGGTTCGGGAGTCGAACGCCCGCTGGATCGGGGCGTTTCCAGACGAGCGGCTGACGCTAACCACCTGCTGGCCTCCGTGGAGCAATTCCCATCGCCTGATTGTGATCGCCCGTCCGGTGCGGTGAGTTCCCCTCTCCTTCACGGAAGGGCATTCAGGGGCCCCGCCATCGTTTACCCGGGCTGTTCTGTCCTCATACCGTTCGGGCCAGTGGATGGCCCCGGCCTGAAGGGCTGGGGAGGAGGGATGAAAAGATGTTTGGGGTGAGCCAGGCACCAGAGGCGCCTGGCCCACCCCAAACCTTCATGGGAACGCTCCGATGATGAAAAATCTGAGGATGGCATGGAGGATGATTGAGGCCCTTTTCAGGGGTGGGTGATGCCTGGGGGCGCTGGGGGAAGAAGGAACAGGCGTGGTGGAGGTGGGGTCCTGGCAAACACCCCTTTGCCCGAAAGGGCATTAAGACATCCCCCGGCGGCCGTGAGCAGGATCCAGATGAGGATTCGTTGGAAAGCCCCCAATGCCCGAAAGGGCATGAAGGCCCAGGATCAGATCCCGTATGAGAGCGAACACGGGCAGGAGTTACGCAGTTCGGGGCCCGCGAGAAGAGGTGTTCGCCTTTAACTGGGGCACCAGATGGCGAGCAGCCCGTCGTCAATGCGCGTCTGGAAGATGGGAATCAAGATGGTGGTCATTGGAGATGGCGACTCCATCCATCTCCATTGTGTTTCCCACCGGGAAATTCTGGTCGCCATGGGAGACCCCGGCGGATGCGCTGGGCCGCGCCGGTGGAGGCGGCGCTGCTGGCAACAGCGGTCATCTTCCCCACGCCCGCCAGGCCATGGAGAGGGGAACCCGGAGTGGGACTGAATAGGGATCCCTCCGGGGAAAGATCGTCTACGAGCGAAGGGCTTCCTCTAACCACTGCCGCAGCAGCTCCGGAGCCGGAACCTCCCTGACGCTGACCAGGACGTCATTGATCACTAGGCCCGGGATGAGATCCAGGGGGATGTAGCGCCGGATCTCATCCGGGTCGTCCACTTTCTCCACCCGCACGTCCGTCCTTCCCAGATCGATCAGGATCTGGTCCACGAGGGCCTCCAACCGGAGGCAATTCACGCATCCTGTCCCCAGGATTCGGACGATCATATTCGCCTCCTCAGCCGTTTCGGGGAGCGCTTGCGGGGGTTCGGGTGGCATGTCGGGCATGGGCAGCCGCTAAGGCGTCGGGGAAGGGCGGGGACTGCTGAGCGGAGCAGCAGATCCATCCATCGAAGCTGCCCCAACTCAGTGAGCTCATAAAACACCAGCTGGCCCTGCCGGCGCGCGGAGACCAGCCCGGCCTGCCGCAGGAGACGCAGCTGTTGAGAGATATACGGCTGGGGCCTGTTCAGAAGCCGCTGGAGATGGCACACGCATGCCGGCCCTTTCCGGAGTATGGCCAGAATCCGCAACCGATCCGGATGGGCCATCGCCTTCAGGTATTGAATCAACGGAGACGTGGCCTTCATCTTCTTTCTCCAATCCAGAGCAGAGGCAAGGATTTCCTTACGTCAATCGTAATCGATTATCGGGGTCCGGGGGGCGCGCCCTCCAGACCATCAATTTTCGGTCCCCTTCCCCCACGGCCCTCTGAGCCATGGGAGGAAGGCGAAAGAGCCTATCCCCGAACGCTGCGAACGTTACCGGAAGAAACTTGTCGATCCTCTAAGACCCCGCACGCTGGACTCCGGGGGCCGGTGGTCGGAGCAGCTCACCATTGAGAACGCCCCTCAGCGTCTGAAGGAAGACGACGGCCCAGAAGCATAGCAGTAGCATCCAGAGCGCAATCGCGATTCCGTGAAGGGTGGGGGCGTGGAACACATCCCCCAGCAGAAAGGTGGAGACCGTGTAAGCTCCCAGAGGGAAGGTGAACGCCCACCAGCTCATTGCAAAGGGGAAAGTTTCCCTCATGTAGCGGAAGAGCAACAGGATCGCGATTGGCAGCCACCAGACCCCAAAGCCCCACAGGATCAACCCTCCCAAAGGGAGGATCCAGGCGCCTTCAGGATTTCCCAGCCTCATAAGCGGCAGGGCGGTTTCGGAGAGCCGAACCAGCACGATGCTACCCACTCCTACAGGGCCTAAACCGATCCATAGGGTGGGGCCGAGATGCGGATGGGGAAGGGGGTGAGCGACCAGCCGCATAAACAGTAAAGCCAGGACAATCAGGAAGAGCAGGAGCCCGATCCCTGTGAACGCGAAAGCGATCAGACTCACGGCATAGCCCAGCTCCGGGGAGCCCCATGTTGGGATCAATGGGGCTGCGGTGGCAGGGACCACAATGGCGGCTACCGGCGGGATGAACCAGCCACCGTGGACATGATCCAGAGGGATGTGCTCAGAGGTAAACCACCGATAAGGGATGAGCACCCCGAACAGGAACGTCGTGATGACCCCGGCCACCCACAATCCCTGTGCGATCGGAGTGGCCGTCGCGTCGCCAAGGATAGGACGGCCAATCGCTACGAAGTTAAGGGCCAGCACCATCAGGCCGACCGGCATGGTGGAATAAAACGGGCCACGTATGGGATGGCCCAGATCCGCCCAGGCGTCCTGAGGAAACAGGACCCAGCGCATTCCCCACGGGATCAGGAGAAGTCCGCAAAGCAGGGTGTTCAGGATCCAGAGAGCGATCGACACGGCACGCAGAGTATGCATCCATGCAGCGACATGCAATGTGGCCACGGCCAGAATGCCTGTGCCCATCACCGAGGCGAACCAGCCAGGGTGGAAATGGCGAACCACGTCGTCCCAGCATAACGGGCGCTGATCCATGGATATGCCCTCCCAGGAATAATCTACTCACATTTTATATGCAAATTATCTTATATGCAAATTTTTTGATATCTATTCATCTTCGCTGTGGTTCGTTATGAGCAAGGCCCGCGATCCGATAAAGCCCCAGCGAGGCGGGAGGCATTTTCAGAAACTGGCTGTGCTGAGCCTGGAGATCGCGCCTCGTGCCTGTGCCTCGTTGAAGATCACACGGAAAGGGGAGGGGAAAGAAGCCAGATTGGCCCGGTCGGAATCAGGCTCTTGAAGACGAGGGGGGGTGAACCCCAGAGGGCTGCGCGGAAGCAGGTCGTGTCCTCTGGTAAAATGAATAGAACAGGAATTATGTGGCGGATCTCCTCTCCTGGATTTTTGAGGCTGGCCCCGGCACCGGAGGCACTGTGCCCAGCCCAAAAATGAGCCTTATCCCCCTTCCCCGGCCGGGAGAGAGAAGGGTTGCTCTGAGCGAAGCGTTCTCCCTCCTGGTGGGCTCTGTCGCACAGGGAGAGGAGCCATCGGGAAAATCATCCCGATTCCATGGGGCGGCTATCTGAACCTGCGTGGAGTGGGAATCCCGCGATGTCCCGTTACGTTCTCCGTCGTCTGACCTCGATGATCCCGGTGCTCTTCGGGATCCTGCTCGTGGTGTTCGTGATGGTCCGGCTGATCCCCGGCGATCCATGCCTGGTGATGCTGGGGGAGCGGGCCACCAAGGCCCAGTGCGAGGCCTTCAAGGAGCGCTTTGGCCTGCACGATCCCCTTCCGGTTCAGTTCGTTCGTTACACCATTCAGATCCTCCAGGGGGATCTGGGGACTTCTATCAGCACCGGACGGCCGGTGGCGGTGATCCTGGCCGAGCGGCTCCCGATGACCATCGAGCTCACCATCGGGGCGATCCTGTTCGCGACCGTGGTGGGGATCACCCTGGGAACGCTCTCCGCCATCCATCAGAATTCCCCCATCGATGTGGCGACGATGGTCCTGGCCAACATCGGGGTCTCCATGCCGGTGTTCTGGCTGGGGTTAATGCTGGCCTATGTGTTTGCGCTGGTATTCAAAGACACCCCGCTTTTCCTTCCGCCCTCCGGGCGTCTCTCGCCCGGGCTCACGTTGCCGCCGCTGACCCGGGTGTGGGGGCTGGAGGATGTGGAGGGGTTCCCGCGGGTGGCATTGATCTTTCTCTCGAATTCCGTGCTCTTCAACAGCGTGGTAACCGGGAACTTCGCGGCGTTCTGGGATGCCCTGCGCCATCTCATCCTTCCCTCGGTGGCCGTGGGGACCATCCCGCTGTCCATTATTGCTCGCATGACCCGTTCCAGCCTGCTGGAGGTGCTGGGGGAGGATTATATCCGGACCGCGCGGGCGAAGGGACTGCGGGAACGGATCGTCCTGGCCCGCCACGCGATGCGCAATGCCATGATCCCGATTGTGACCGTGGTTGGCCTGCAGACGGGGAGCCTCCTCTCCGGGGCGGTGCTCACCGAGACGGTGTTCGCCCTGCCGGGGGTGGGGACCCAGCTGGTCTCAGCCATCCTGGCCCGGGATTATCCGGTCGTTCAGGGGTTCACCCTGGCCGTGGCGATCATGTTCGCTCTGGTGAACCTTATCGTGGATCTCTCATACGCTTACCTGGATCCTCGGATCCGGCTGGAGTAGAGTTTGTCGCAACGAGGAAACTCTTTAAGGGGTGGGCCGCGTACGCGGCCCACCCCTTAAAGAAATTCCATAGATTCGGGAAGGATGCGAATCGATGAGCGCGATCGCTCCTCCTCTGACGAGGGAACTGGTTACGCCCCGGCGTTCGCCGACGATGGAGGCCTTGCGCCGCCTGATCCGTCATCGGTCCGCCCAGGCGGGCTTCTTCCTGCTGGGTCTGATGGTTTTCGCGGCGATCTTCGCCGATGTCATCGCGCCTTACGATCCGATCAAGCCCTTGACGGGTGTGCAACGCCGGTCACCGCCCTGCATCCACCTGCTGGGATGCCCGCGAGATCGATCGCAGCATCTCTTCGGCATCGATGGCAACAACCGGGACCTGTTCTCCCGGGTGATCTACGGCTCCCGGCTTTCGTTGCAGATTGGCTTCTCCACCATCACGTTCGCCATCGTTGTGGGGGGATTGTTGGGGGCGATTGCGGGGTATGCAGGGGGATGGCTGGATAACGCGATCATGCGGGTGATGGATGTGATCCTGGCCTTCCCCAGCCTGCTGTTGGCGATCGCCATCGTCAGCGTGCTGGGGCCAGGGCTGATCAACGCCCTGCTGGCCATCGGCTTCGTCTCCATCCCGGTCTACGCCCGCATCGTCCGGGCCGCTGTCCTGGCCGTGAAGGAGCTGGACTATGTGATGGCGGCCCGGGCGGTGGGCGCTTCCCCGTTGCGGGTGCTGTTTGTTCACATCCTCCCCAATGCCCTGACCCCGCTGATCGTCCAGGGCACCCTGGGGATCGCCACAGCCATCCTGGACGCGGCAGCGCTTTCCTTCCTGGGGCTGGGAGCAGAGGTGCCGAAGCCGGAATGGGGATTGATGCTTGGGGAGGAGCGGAACAGCGTGTTTAATGCCCCGCATCTGGTGTTTTTCCCGGGCATCGCCATCATGTTAACTGTGCTGGCCTTCAATCTGTTGGGGGATGGCCTGCGTGATGCGCTGGATCCCCGGCTGAGCTATCGAGGGTATGAGAAACGGGTTTGATGAAAGGATGGCTGCTGGCTTCTCCCATTCGCGATGGGCCAGGACGAGGTATCCATTCGGCGGTTTTCAGGGCTTTTTCATCATCTGAGCGTTCGCATAGGGATTTAGGGCAAGCCAGGCGGCTCTGGTGCCCGGCTCGCCCTAAATATCATTTTCATCTTCATCTCCCCCCTATGGCCTTCGGGCCGTGGGGAGGGGAGATCCAGAGGGGTGGGCCCATCCGCTGGGCCTGACCAGTATGAGGGCAGGAAAGCCCTGCGGCGGTTTGCCGAATTTCGGAGGAGGCGTGGGGTAGGGGTAAGATAGATTTTAGAATTGCGTCGCTGGCCTTCTTCCCCAGGTTTGGGGGAGGGGCTCCTCCAGATTCTGCGTTTCAGGAGCGGTAAGGTTATGGAAAAGCAGAATTCGGTTCCGATGAGTGCTGCGCAGATCCGACAGGCCTTCCTGGACTTCTTTGCCGCCCGGGGCCACACCATTGTTCCCAGCTCCTCCCTGGTGCCGGTTGGGGATCCCACCCTGCTGTTCACAAACGCAGGGATGAACCAGTTCAAGAACGTGTTCCTGGGCCTGGAGACCCGTCCCTACAAGCGGGCGGCCTCCGTCCAGAAATGCATGCGGGTTTCCGGGAAGCACAACGATCTGGAGAACGTCGGCCCCAGCCCGCGCCACCACACCTTCTTCGAGATGCTGGGCAATTTCTCCTTCGGCGACTATTTCAAGCGCGAAGCCATCCACTATGCCTTTGAATGCCTGACTCAGGTCTACGGCCTGGATCCGGCGCGGCTGGTCTTCACCGTTCACCAGGACGACGACGAGGCCTACCGGGTCTGGGTGGAGGAAATCGGGGTCCCGCGGGAGCGGGTCTTCCGCATGGGCGATAAAACCAACTTCTGGATGATGGGGGACACCGGCCCATGCGGGCCCACCTCCGAGATCCACTACGACTGGGGTCCTGAATACTGCACCTGTGGGGACCCGAACTGCAGCGTGGCGCTGGACAACGGGTGCGACCGCTGGCTGGAGTTGTGGAACCTGGTCTTCATGCAGTTCGACCAGAAGGCGGATGGCACCCGGGTGCCGCTCCCCCGGCCTGGAGTGGATACCGGGATGGGCCTGGAGCGGCTGGCGGCGGTGCTCCAGGGCGTATTCTCCAACTACGAGACGGATCTGTTCGTTCCCATTATGGAACGAACCCGCGAGGTGCGTGGGCACACCCGAGAGGAGATGAAAGTGCACATCGTCGCCTACCGGGTGATCGCCGATCACACCCGCGCGGCCTCTTTCCTGATCGCCGATGGGGTGTTGCCCGGGAACGTGGGGCGGGGCTATGTGCTGCGGATGATCATCCGTCGCGCCGCGCGCTTCGGCCGCAAGATCGGCTTTGAGGAGCCGTTCATGGCCCGCGTTGCCGAAGCGGTGGTCGAGATCATGGGCGGGCATTACCGGGAGCTGGTGGATCGCCGGGAGCATATCTTCCGCACGCTCACCCAGGAGGAGGAGCGCTTCCTGCGCACCCTGGACCTGGGGCTCTCCCGGCTGGAGGAGGTGCTGGAGGAAGTGGCCGCCCGGGGCGATCGCGTGGTGCCAGGGGAGGAAGCGTTCCGGCTTTACGATTCCTACGGGCTGCCGCTGGAGATCACCCGGGATGTGGCCCGGGAGCGCGGGTTCGCCGTGGACGAGGCCGGCTTCCAGCGGGCGCTGGCCCAGCAGCGGGAGCGGGCCCGGGCAACGGAGCGCTTCGAGCTGGACACGGAGCAGCTCGCCCGTTACCGGCGGCTGCTGGCCACTCTTCAGGACAAAGGCCTGGTGGGCGATCAGGGAGTGGAATACGATCCCTACAGCGGGACCGAGCGTGAGACCACGGTAGCTGCCCTGCTGGTCGATGGGGAGATGGTTCAGGTCGCCCGTCCGGGGGACCGGGTGGAGGTGGTCCTGCCAGCGACCTGTTTCTATGTGGAGAGCGGCGGCCAGGTGAGCGATATCGGCCATATTGCGCGTTATCCGGAGGGCGGAGGCGATCCGCTGTGGGAGATCGAGGTGGAAGACACCCGCCAGCCGATCCCGGGCCTGATCGTGCATGTCGGCCGGGTGAAGTCTGGCCATCCCCGGGTAGGGGATCCTGCGTGGGCGGTGGTGGACTTCGAGCGCCGCTGGGACATCATGCGCAACCACACCGCGACCCATCTCCTTCATGCGGAGCTGCGCGCCCTCCTGGGCTCCCATGTGGTTCAGGCCGGCTCCCTGGTGGCGCCGGATCGGCTGCGTTTCGATTTCACCCATGGGGCGTTGCTCAGCCAGGATGAGCTGGACGCCATCGTCTACGACATCAACACGGCCATCCTGATGGACTACCCGGTCAACGTCAGCTACGAGCCGTATCAGCAGGCCATTGCCAGCGGCGCCATGGCCCTGTTCGGCGAGAAGTATGGGGAGATCGTCCGGGTGGTCCGGATCGGCTGGCCGGATGAGCCGCCCATCAGCGCCGAGCTGTGCGGCGGCACCCATGTGTATAACACCTCCCAGATCGGCGCCTTCGTGATCACCTACGAGGGCGGGGTGGGCTCCGGAGTTCGCCGTCTGGAGGCAGTCACCGGCCGGGAGGCGGTGCGGCTGATCCAGGACCGCATGCGCCGCCTGACCCACGCGGCGACCTACCTGGAGGTCCGGCCGGAGGAGGTGGACCGCAAGGTCCTGGATCTCCTCGACCGGATCCAGTCTCTGGAGAAGGAGCTGGCGCGGCTTCGCCGCGAGGTGGCCCGTCAGGAGTTCGAGGCGATGTTCCGCCAGGCGGAGCGGGTCGGGGAGATCACGGTGCTGGCCGCCCAGAGCCGGGTCGGGGATATCGAGCAGTTGCGGGAGATGACGGACTGGTTCCGCGAGCGGGTGCGGACGAACGGGGTGATTGTGCTGGCCTCGGTGATCGGCGGGCGTCCGAATTTTGTGGCGGCGGTGACCCCTGACCTGGCCGAACGGGGCCTGGACGCGGTGCGGGTGGTGCGAGCGGTCGCTCAGGTTGTGGGCGGAAGCGGCGGCGGCCGGCCCACCCTGGCCCAGGCCGGAGGTCGCGACGCGAGCAAAATCGGTGAGGCCCTCCACCAGGCTCCGCGGCTGGTTTCAGAGTGGTTGAAGCAACGCCCCTCATGATCCCCGATGAAAGGCGGGTAGGGGCGAGGCATTGCCTCGCCCCCACAAAATTTATCGCATGATCAAGGGAAGCATCGCCCGATAGACCTCCGGCACCACCCGGAGCACCACCTGGAGATCCCGCTCCGGGGTTTCCACCAGGACTGACGTGGAAAGCGGAGAAGGCACTGCCACTCGCACCCGCAAGGTCCCCGTGTAGACGCCAATGCCTCTTCCGGCTGGGTCCGCAGTGAATGATAAGGGTTGGCGATCGCTTCCTGAGCTGAGATCCGGCGTAAGCGGGAAATCCGGGGAGGAGACGCTCAATACCGACCACGTGAAGGGGTCCGGGGTGTGTCCCTGCAGCCGGAAGGCTCCCCGCAAGGGCGCAGGGACATCCACGTCCGACAACAACATCAGCGGCGTGTTCCATGCGAACCGCGCCGGAACTTTGTTCTTCGCCATGTCGCGCAAAGCGGCTTCCGCCGGGCGGCCCTTGATGTCATAGAAGCGCATCTGATCACAGGGGGAGAAGTAATTGGGCGGGGCCTCGCCGAATCCATAATTGAAAACCAGCATGGCCCCCATCCATGGCCAGTTCGCGTCGGCCCACTGGTAGGCCTGCACGAGGTAGGTGGCCTGATCCTGAGGGGAGACCACCTGCCACTGCCGTCCGCTGAAGGAAGGATCGTTCCAGCACTCCGGTCGGCCGACCTGACGGGGATCCACCAGCCATCCGAACTCCGTCGCCCAGATCGGCTTGTTCACGCCGAACTCGCTGACCATGATCTGGCGGATCACTTCCACGGTTCGGAAGCAGAAGTCATTGGGCCCGCATTCCGGCGATCCGGGGGCGGCGAGCGCCGGCGCGGCGAATCCATAGGGGTGGAAGCCCAATGCATCGAAGCAGCTGGCCGCCCCTGCCTGGAGCATCTCCCGCAGGAACTCCCGCTCGTCCTGGTAGTATCCGGGGCACCATCCCACACCGGGTGCGCAATAGCCTTTGTGACCATTCCAGGTGAAGGGCACACGGCCGGTCGGGGCCAGCCCGGCTGAGACCACGATGGCCGTGGGGTCCGCCCGCTTGATTCGACGATAGGCCTCGCACAGGACCCGGGTGTAATCCGCGGCGTTGGGGGGCGCGGCCCAGCCGTAGGAGGCGTCCAGGTTCGGCTCATTGCCGATCTCCCATGCCTCGATCCAGTCCGCCTGGGTTCTGGCCTCGTTCTCCAGCCAGTCCCCCCATGCGCTCAGGTTGTTCAACGTGCCGGCGTGCACATCCACCCGTCGCAGGACCCGATAGGGGAGCCGGCTTCCTGGGGAGCCGAACACCTTGGTCCAGTCAAAGCCCATCGCTCCAATGCCGGGGTCAGAGGAGCTCAACGGGTTGACGCCGTAACCCAGATGGGGGTTGGATTGAGCACGGGCATCCGGGGAAACCGAAGAGGAAACAATGGCCATCCCCAGGCCGATTCCCACCAGCCACACCCGCAGCAGCTTCCACCAGCTTCTGGATCGGACTTTCATCGGTAGACCTCCCGGCGTCGTATCAGGGTGGGTAGTAAGAATGATACGCTTCGGGCTCCGGCACAAATCCTGCAGTTCGCTTGCCGATCCTGGCTGGGGGAGGGAAGAGCATCTTCTTCCCAAACTTTCGGTGAGCCATATCGGGGGGCGGAATGGGTGAGGGCCGTCTCGCTGTCTATCTGATCCCCTCCGTGAATCCTCTCCCCACATCGCGAGACGGCCTGGGGAGAGGGAGAAGGTTGGAGTGGCAGGCCGCCTCCGCCCGAAACCTCCCTGGAAAAGAACGGGTTACCGTTGCCACCAGTCCTTGCGGGACCGGGGATCCATGAACACGTTGTTATCCCGCACCCCCACATCGATCTGCGCCCCTCGCGCCCGGCCAATGGGCTGCCCGCCGCGGACGGCTGGCAGCCATCCCCGCCCGCCGGCGTTCCACTGCTGGTAGAGGCCCAGCAGGGAGGGCTCCACGCAGATCCCGGTGATATAGACGGTGTATCCCTGTTGCGTGCTATCTTCGCCGGTGTATTTCAGGGTGATCTGTTGGGTATCCGCATACAGGACCAGCGCGTCGAAACCATTGCCGATATTGTAACCGCTGTCGGGGACGTAGATGATCTCACCGGGGTTCACCCGGAAGCCGGCGATCGTGACCGGGGGCCATCCAGGGGGTGGCGGCAGAGGCCGGTGGTTCTGCCAGTCCCAGCCGTTGTTTTTGTAAACGTTCTGGAAAACCGGGATGCGGTGATCGCCGAACAGGAAGCGAAACTGGGGTGCCATGGAATCGAAGTCCCCTCCATACTCCACGAGCCCTTTATACTCGTTGACCGGCACGTAGCCCAGGAGAAGCAGATTGTAATCCGGGTTGGCGGCGACATCAAAGGAGACCGGGTTGATGACGGGGAAAGTCTCATAGGAGACGCCGGGGATCGGTTCGCAGACGCTCCGGGAAACCAGCGGGAGATAAACGCGATGAGTGGCCGCGATCTGATAAGAGGCGGTAGGGGTAGGGGACACGGTGTCATAGGCCCGAGGGGCGGAGGTCATTCCAGCCTCCCCGTAGATCCCGTAGAGGATCCAGACCAGCCCCAGGGCCGCCGCCCATCCACTTCCGCCCAGCCATTTGCCCTGCCGAACCATCCGCTCCTCCTGGTCTTGAGGCTTCCATTAAGGTGGGTGTGGCGATTCCGCCATTCTCGCACAACACGATCCGGATCTGGGCGTTTCCTGCGGGTTTCCTCCCGGAGCTTGGGGGACCGAGCCGCGCTTTTGGTACGCGGCTCGGCCCTCAAATTGTTTTTCATCCCCCCTCCCCGCGGCCCATTGGGCCATGGGGAGGGGGTGGACAGGGCCACCGAAGGTGGCCCTGTCCACCCCAAAAAACCTGAATGGATTTTGAGCCCCTTTTCACCTCGAAACCGACATAAGCCCGCATCGTTCCAGGTGGGCGAGCTTAGCCCCGGCAATCCTGGGCTGAGTCCAGGCCTGAGCGCATCCTTCCGCGCCGCTGTGCCGCGAGGAGAGATCAGAGGGAGCTTCAGCGAATTTGGGTTTCCTGTTCTTCAGCCTCCACGGCTGTCGCGGCCTGGGGGCTGGTTGAGGCCACGAAGAACGTCCAGGTGTAAGTCTGCCCGTTCACCGTGATGGAGACCGTATAACGAGAGCCGGGGGAGAGAGGATCCCTGGGGATC
This sequence comes from Candidatus Thermoflexus sinensis, assembly GCA_016842045.1. Lineage (GTDB taxonomy): Bacteria > Chloroflexota > Anaerolineae > Thermoflexales > Thermoflexaceae > Thermoflexus > Thermoflexus sinensis. The sequence continues at coordinate 61,984 of JAEVEY010000140.1, forward strand.
ATGACGATGGCATCCCGGCTGTTCAGGATCTGGCGCCCTAACCGTTGCTGGTTCCCATCGGGGTTTGTGTAATTTGTTTCATCAAACACGCAGCGTTCCACCGGCACGCCGTCCCGCCACAGGCCATGACCCGTCACGGAGGGGGTTAAGGAGCCGGTCCCCAGAAGCAGCAGGATGGGAAGGCCTGTCGGGGCGGTATAGCCACAGTGGGTCAGGGGATCCGGGTATTCCCCAACCTGGAAGGCGCGCAGGGGGGTAGTGCTCCCGTCGCCTGGCCAGCGGATGGGGAAAGAGACGCCTGCTGCGCTGGTTCCCAGCCCACGCCATATATCCAGCGCAGCCCCCATCTGAAATCCGCCGTCCGCCTCCCGATAGGAGCCGTAGCCCACCTGGATCAGGCGGGGATCCAGCATCCCCACGGCGTGGAAAGGCGCCTGCATCCAGACATCGATCGCATACGCATCGGAGGCGGTGGCGCTGGAGCTCACCATCACGTTCGCGTTCCGTCCACACTCATCCCCTTCCCGGGTGTACCATTGGTTCTGATGATCCTCGGCGTGGGTGATCACATCGTTCTTCACCATATACCGGGCGTGCTTCCAGCAGCCATCATTCCACTCAGGTCGTTCGGCTACCGGGGGCAGCCCGGCCATCGCGCGATAAGCGTTCAGGCGGGCGAGCCATTCCGTGGGGAGGGTGGCGGGGGGACGGAGGATCAGGGGAAGGAACACTCGATAGGTGGTTGCGCTTTCGGCGGCCTCCACGCGGGTTCCTGGTTCCACAAAGGCAAAGCCCGAGGCGCCCTCAGGGCTCCCATTTCGAAAGAACCATCCCACCAAACTGACCAGCAATACCAGCTCCCAAATCCCTCTCCGAATCCATCGCCTCCAGATCCCCCATTCCTTATCCATCGTTCTGTGCTCCAGAGTTTGGGTCAGGTTGGTTATAACCATTTTACTCGGTTGGATTTGGGTTGTCAAGAGGGGGGATCGATCTGAAATGGGTGAGGAAGGTCTGGAGGGCACCGGAGGCGGCCTTGTCGTCAGCCTCCCATTCATCTGGAGCCCAGGAAAAATAGCCCGGGCCCCTGCATCCATTCGGTCTTCCCAGGGCCCGGGCTCCTGGCGGAGGGGGTGGGATTCGAACCCACGAGGGGCGGAAACACCCCTACGCGCTCTCCAGGCGCGCGCCTTCGTCCACTCGGCCACCCCTCCGGACCGCATTTTTATTAGGACTTACGCAGTTCGTTTCCCATGGGGGCAAGGATTTTTCTCCCCCCTCCCCACGGCCCAAAGGGCCGTGGGGAGGGGGGAGAAAGGGGGGTGGGGCCATTCCGTCCCACCTTTAGAGCTTTCAACTGCGTAACTCCTATTTTATTATAACGCATGCCGTGGGGAGAGGGGAGAGAAACCATTTTTCAAAGCCCACCGAATCGAAAGGAACCAGGCTGGAGGAGCCTGTGAGACGCGGATTCGCCTTTCGCAACCTTCAAGAGGGAGACGATCCGCCGGATCCCACGGCCCTCCCGTCCGCATCTCTGCCTGCTTTTTCTCCCCTCAGGACGGTGATGGGGAACTGCTCAGTGGCCAGATGAACACATCCTCTGCGGGGATCGCCAGAGATAGCTGTTCCCCTCGGCGGACGGATGTAGCGCCAGCCGGCAGGATCAGCCGAAGCTGTCCTTCCCCAACCCGTAACCATACTTCCCGATGGAGCCCCCGGAATAGGCTATCGATCACCTCGCCGGCCAGCACATTGAGGGGCTCTGTATCCCTGGATCGAAGCGTGTGGCGGATCAGGACGAGAGCCGGGTCATGGGGCCGCACAGGCCCGCGAGGCCGACCCCGCAGCACCCCGAGAGGTGTCCGAACTTCCACGATCTCATCCACGGCCAGCACCTGCCCCTCCAGGAAGGTGCCCAGATCCAGAAAGCGCGCCACGAAAGGGGTAGCAGGATCCTGATACAAGGCCTCCGGCGGGCCGATCTGCTCGATCCTTCCCCGGTGGAGGATCAGCACCCGATCGGCGACCGCCATCGCCTCGCTCTGATCGTGGGTGACGTAAAGGGCGGTCATCCGTTCGGCTTTCAGGAGCTCCCGGATCTCCTTCATCAGTTGCTCCCGCAACGCCCGGTCCAGGGATCCCAGCGGCTCATCCAGCAGCAGGATCGCCGGCCGCGGGGCCAGGCTGCGGGCCAGGGCGACCCGCTGTTTCTCTCCCCCGGAGAGGGTGTGAACCTCGCGACGCTCATAACCGGATAACCCGACCTGGCTCAGCAACGCCCGCACCCGATCCCGGATCTCCGGTTCCGGAAGCCGCTGCATGCGCAGCCCAAAGGCGATGTTTTCAAAGACGTTCAGATGGGGGAAGAGGGCATATTCCTGAAACATGAGGCCGATCCGGCGTCGGTGCGGGGGAACGCCAGCGAGGTCCTGGTCATCGAGGAGGATCCGCCCCTCATCGGGGGGCTCCAGGCCGGCGATGAGGCGCAGCAGCGTGCTCTTTCCGCTCCCGCTGGGGCCCAGGACGACCATGATCTCCTCATCGGCCACCTCGAACGTGACGTGATCGAGGGCCACCTGGTCGCCATAGCGACGGGTCAACCCGATGATCTTCAGGTCAGGCATAGGTCTCGCCGATCCCTCCGTCCTGGATTCCGGTTGTCGCTCATGGAGCGGCCGGCCGCAAGCCTGGCATCCCTGCTTCCGCGCGTCCATCCCTTTTCCTTTCTGCCCCGCTGGATCGCGCGAAGAGGCAAGAAGGGGGAAAGGTCTTCTTCTGCCTGGAGTTTCAGGATGCTCGCGCTGTCAAGCGACCTGAGGCATGAAGCCCCGTTCGCTCCAGCAATGCCGCGACGTTGTCGCGCCATGTTGCTCGATCCTCTCGCCCCTCGGCCAGATCCTCGAGGATCCGTGCGAGGGCGGCGTGGACCGGGGTGGGAACTCCGGCGCGAGCCCCGTGGCGCACCACTGCGCCGCAATAGGCTTCGAGCTCCAGCCGGGCACCTCGCTGCAGGTCCTGGTGCAGCGAGGGAAGTTTCTCTCCCCGCCCCCGCGCTCCCATGGCGGCCAGGATCGGTCGGAGGAGGGGGTCAGGCCCCCAGCGTATCGCCCAGGCCAGCAGCGGGACCGGATATCCGGGAAGCGGGACGGGCCGGAGGCCCAGCGCCCGCATCACGGTCAGGGCTTCCCGGAACGCCGCCCGCTCCACGGCGAACGTCCGGGGATCGCGGAGCACCCGCTCCGTGGGCCAGTCCAGGATCGCGCAAGTGGCGTTGGCGATCAGGTTGAGCAACAGCTTCGACCACTTCATCGCCCGGGGGTCCGGGTAGAGGCGGGTGGAGAAGCCAGCCATCTGCAGGAGCGCCTGCCATTCCCGCAGATCCTGAACCGGGGCCATGGGGGCCAGCCCCAGCCCGCCACGGGTCCGTTCCAGCCGGACGACTCCCGGCGCGACCACGGAGACCGGCTGGGTGAGCGTTCCGGCCACCACCCGCTCCGCTCCGAACGCCGTGGCGAGCCGGGCTTCCCCATCGACGCCGTTCTGCCAGCAGAACAGCAGGGGGGAACGCCATCCCTTGCGCTGGATGGCCGCGATCGCCGCCTCCGTATCGTAAGCCTTCACGGTCAGGAAGATCGCGTCCACCTCCGAATGGACCGCGTCCAGGTCGGAGATGGCGTGAGGCCGGGTGGTGAGTTGCAGGCCATCCGGACGCAGGAGGGTCAGCCCGTGGCGCTGGATCGCCTCGGCCACATGAGGGCGGCCGAGGAGGATCACCTGGTGGCCGAAGGCGCTCAACATCGCCCCCAGATATCCTCCCACCGCCCCGGCGCCGAAGATCAGGATCCGTCGAACGGGAACGGATTCCACGGGCATGATAGGCTCAGGCCTTCGCCCGGGCCGTCTCATGGATGATCCCCAGGAATGTCTCCGCCTTGAGGCTCGCCCCGCCCACCAGCGCTCCATCGATGGTGGGGCGGCAGACGAACTCCGCGATGTTCTCCGGGGTCACGCTCCCTCCATACAGGACTCGCACCCGCCGCGCCACTTCCGGCCCGAAGAGCTCCTCCAGGGTCCCCCGAACCCAGCGCTGGATCACCTCTTCCGCATCCGCCCCGGTGGCCGCCCGGCCGGTCCCGATGGCCCAGACGGGCTCGTAGGCGATGACCAGACCAGCGGCCTGCTCCGGCGAAAGCCCTTCTAAGGCGCGCCGGGTCTGGGTGGCCACCACGGTTCCGGTCTCCCCGGCCTCCCGCTGGGCCAGTGTCTCCCCCACACACAGGATGGGGATCAGACCGTGGCGCAGAGCGGCGAGGACTTTGCGGCGGATCATCTCATCATCTTCATGGAAATACTGGCGACGCTCCGAGTGACCGATGATCACATACTGGCACCATTCTTTCAGCATCACCGGGGAGATCTCCCCGGTGAAGGCTCCGGCGTCCTCCCAGTGAACGTTCTGAGCCCCCAGGCGGATCGAGGAGCCCTGAAGCACAGCGTGGACGGCGGGGATCGCGGTGAAGGGGGGGCAGAGGACAACTTCCACCGTTTGGGTCTGGAGACCTTCCCGGATCGCCCGGGCCAGCGCCTGCCCCTCCGTTGCCGTTTTGTTCATCTTCCAGTTCCCGGCGATCAGTGGTTGTCGCATGGTTCACCTCTTGGAAGGATCCGGAAGATTTGTGGTGGAGGGCGAGACCGTTAGAGGCGACCTTGCCCTCACAAAGTTCCCGCTCATTTGGGCTGAACCGGTGCTGAAGACACCCGTTCAGCTCCAGAACCATGTTGCTTCATGGCTTGTGGAGGGAGGTAAATAAAGCCCCCAGTTTGCAACAGAGCACTTTTATCTATTTTAAGCCAGACCTTCGCGCCGGTTCTCATCTCTGCGCCACCAGACGGCACCGGGAGGGCTGGGAAGGCATGCTCAGGACCTGCTGTCACCCCGCCTTTTACTGGCTCTCAGACGATAATTGACGCCATACAGGTTCGGTGCTAACTTAGCGATAAGCGGATCGAGGTGGAGCCTGCCCCCAAAGGTATAAATTACCTTAGCCCCAAACGATATTTCCCCCGGGATCTTTTGGGCCTCGGGGAGGGAAGGGAAAACCGCAGGCAAAGGTGCAGACGCTCAACCCAAAGAGGTTGGGGTGGTCATCGAATGGCTGAAACGATCCTGGTTGTCGATGATGATGTGCAGGCGGTCAAGCTGATCAGTTTGCTGCTCCAGCGGAAGGGATATCGGGTCACTGCCGCGACCAGCGGTGCTCAGGCGCTGGCCAGGGCGGAAACCGAGCAACCCGATCTGATCATCCTGGATGTGATGATGCCGGATATGGATGGGCTGGAGGTTTGCCGTCGCCTGCGAGCGAACCCCAAGACCTCCGGGATCCCCATCCTGATGTTCACCGCGAAGACAGCGGTGGCGGATAAGATCGCCGGCTTCCAGGCGGGCGCGGACGATTACCTGACCAAGCCCGTGCATCCGGCGGAGTTGATCTCCCGGGTGGAGGCCCTGCTGCAGCGAGCCGCCCGTCTGAAGGCCGAGGCCACTGCCGGGATCCAGGCTGCGACCATCGGTTTCCTGGGCGTGAAGGGAGGAGTGGGAACGTCCACTGTGGCGCTGAACACGGCGGTGGCCCTCGCCCAGGGAGGCGGTCACCTTCCCCCGACGGTCCGAACTCCCCCTCCCGATTTCCGCTATCCTCGAGTGGTGCTGGCGGATCTGGCCCCGCATGGGGGATTGGCCTGCCTGCTTCGACTCTCCCAGGCTCTGGGGCTGCCCAATGTCCTGGCGTATCCACCTCAGGAGCTGGACCCTCCCACCATCGAAAAATATCTCACGCGCCATGTCAGCGGGCTGCGGATGTTGCTGGCCCCTTATACCCCGCGGCCGGTGATGCTTTCTGCCGCCCACATCCGCACCCTGGCCCGTCATCTGGCCGCGCTGGGTGATTATGTGCTCTTTGAAATGGGGCATACGCTGGATGATGGGGCCCGGGCGTTGCTGGGGGAGCTGCGTTATCTGGTCCTGGTCATGGAGCCCACTTCCCTGGCTCTGGTCCATGCGCGTGAGCTCATCCACGTGTTATCCCAGCTCGGATGGGTCACTCAGCAACTCGGGCTGGTGATCGTGAACCGGGCAGTCTCCGGGATCGCCCTGACCCGGCGGCAGATCGAGGAGGCGCTTTCCATCGAACCAATCGGTTTCATTTCCCCGGCCCCTGAGCTGGCCCACCAGGCTGCCGATCAGGGGATCCCGATCATTATGCTTCAACCGGAGGGCCTGCTGGCGGAACAGTTCCGCGAGCTGGCCCGGCGTCTGGTGGCTCTCACGAGGTGAAGATGCCAATTCATGCTCGTCCGATCCATCCCTGGGATGTCTCGCCGGAAGAGGCGGTCCTGATCCAGCAACAGCTCCGCGCTCGGGTGATCCGGACAGGCCCTATGCCGGAACCTGGCGCGATCATCGTCGGGGTGGATGTCGGCTTTCGAGGCGACGTCGCCCGGGCGGCTGCAGTGGCCGTGCGGTTCCCGGATCTCACGCCACTCTCCCAGGCCGTCGCAGAGGTCCCCGTGACCTTTCCCTACATCCCGGGCCTGCTGGCTTTCCGGGAGGCCCCAGCCATCCTGGCAGCTCTGGAACGCCTGGAGCTCGAACCTCACCTGCTGATGGTCGACGGCCATGGGATCTCCCACCCCCGTCGGATGGGGATCGCAACCCATCTCGGGGTTTACCTGGATCTCCCCTCGATCGGGTGTGCGAAGTCGAAGCTGTGGGGGCGCTATGAGATGCCGCCGGATGAGCCGGGCGCCTGGACGCCGCTCCGGGATGGGGAGGAGGTCATCGGTGCCGTGTTGTGCACGCAGGCAGGGACCAGCCCGGTGTTTGTCTCCATCGGCCATCGCATCTCTCTGGAGAACGCGATCGCCACCGTGATGGCCTGCGTTCGGGGTCACCGGCTTCCAGAGCCCACCCGCCTGGCCCATCTGGCGGCCGGAGGGGCCGATGTGGTCTCCTCGGCCCGGCAGCCCCGTCTGCTGTAGGAAAAAGGTTGCTCTGTTGCAAGCTGGGGGCTTAATTTACCTCCTTCCCCACGCCGCTTTGCGGCGCGGGGAAGGAGCAAGCGCGGAACCCGAGCGGGCACCGCCAGGATCGCAAAGGGGCCGAAAGAAGAGGGACGGATAGGACCTGTAGGGAGGGCCGGTCTGCCCCTGTCGAACTCATGGGGGAGGCGTTCCCATGGCGAGACTGCTGGTGGTGGATGATGACCCCGACGCCCGACGCTTGATCGGACTGGTGCTTCGGCGTGCAGGCCACGAGATCCTCTACGCAGAGGATGGCTTCCAGGCGCTGGAGGTGATGGTCCGGGAGCATCCGGATCTCATCATCCTGGATCTGATGATGCCCGGGATGGACGGTTTTGAGGTCCTGGAAGCTATGCGTCAGCGGGTCGATTTGCAAGGCCTGCCGGTGATCGTGCTGACCGCCAAAGCGCAGGTGGCTCCGGCGGCGGAGCAGAAGCGTCTGGATGTGCAGGCCTACCTGACCAAGCCCGTTTCCGCTGAAACCCTGCTGCAGACCGTGCAGGAGACCCTGCAGGCGACCCATCAGGTTCTCCCTTCAGGAGGCCAGGCGCTGGAGATTGCCTGTGGGGAGAGCTGGCCAGGCAGCGCAGGGGAGTTCCTGGCCCCAGCGCTGGCGGCCGCCCTGGCCGCGCATGCCCCAACGTTCCTGGTCGATGTGGAAGGACAGGGGCGAGGGGCGATGGTTTTTGATACAGAGCCCCGCCTGACAGCGGAGGACCTGGAAGTGGGACGGGATCCCATCCAGGGCCTGATCCCGATTCAGGAGCGCTTCCAGGTCTGGTCCGTCTACGGAAAGCCCAGCCCCGCCATGGTGCAACGGGTGGCGGAGCGGCTGGCCTCCCAGGCTGGATTCTTAGTCTGGATGGTCGGGGATCCCACCGGGCCGGTGGCCATACAGATCCTCCCTCGGTGCCAGCGGATTTTTATCACCTTTGAGAGCCATGGGCCTGGGATGCGGCGGGCGCGGGTCGTGCTCCGCCAGCTGGAGGAGCTGGGCCTTCGATCGCCCCAGGTCTGGCCGATCTGGGTGCGACGCTGGACTGTTCCCGAGCCGTGGACGGAGATGGAGATCCAGAACCGGCTGGGGGGCGTCCCCATCCGGGTCTGGCCGGTGGATCCGGTGACCGCCCATCGAGCCCTGCAGGATGGTCGGCCGATCCAGGAGATCGAGCCGGAAAGCCCCACTGCCCATCGCATCCGGGAATGGGCTGGTGAGATCCTGGAGCTTGCGAAAAGGGTGCCCCGTGAGGGATCCTGAACATTTCAGGAGGTCGTCTTGAGCCAGCAGGATTTGCCACTACCCTCCGAACATTACGCCCGGCTTCGGACCTGGTTGATCCAGCAACTTCGGAAGGGTCCGGAGCCCCCGCCGATAGGGGTGACGCCGGAGAACTGGCGCTGGGTCCATGAGCGGGTGAGCCAGTTACTGGCCTCCGCGCGGGTTTCCCTGCCTCCAGAGGCGCTGGAGCGGCTGGTGGACGAGGTCGGGGACGAGGTTGTAGGCTATGGTCCTATCGGGCCGCTGATGCGTGACCCCTCGATCACCGAGATCATGGTGAATGGCCCTGATCAGATTTACGTGGAGCGGGCTGGGAAGATCATCGAAGTCGATGTGCGATTCCGGGATGAGCATCATGTGATGGAGGTCATTGAGCGGATTCTCAAGCCTCTGGGGCGTAGGGTGGACCGTGTCTGGCCGATGGCTGATGCCCGCCTTCCGGACGGCTCGCGGGTGAATGTGATCATCCCGCCCTGTGTCCTGAACGGGCCCACCATCACGATTCGGAAATTCCCGGCGCGGCGGCTGACCGTGGAGGACCTCATCCGCTTTGGGACCATGACGCCGGAGATGGCAGAGTTCCTGCGAGCATGTGTGATCGCTCGATTAAACATCGTCGTCTCCGGCGGGACCGGTTCGGGGAAGACGACCTTGCTGAACGTGCTTTCCGCGTTCATCCCGGAGGAGGAACGCATCATCACCATTGAGGATGCGGCAGAGCTTCAGTTGCAGCAGCGCCATGTGGTGCGGCTGGAGGCGGCGCCTGCCCTGCCGGATGGAACGGGGAGGGTTACCATTCGGGATCTGGTGATCAACGCCCTGCGCATGCGACCTGATCGGATCATCGTGGGGGAATGCCGGGGGCCGGAGGCCCTGGATATGCTCCAGGCCATGAACACCGGCCATGAGGGCTCAATGACCACCATCCACGCGAACAGCCCTCGTGACGCTCTTTCCCGTCTGGAAACGATGGTGTTGATGGCTGGCATGGAACTTCCCCTGCGGGTGGTTCGCACGCAGATCGCCTCGGCGATCGATCTCATTGTGCAGCAGGAACGGCTGCGGGATGGCTCGCGGAAGATCACCCGCATCACGGAAATCCAGGGGATGGAAGGGGACACGGTGGTGTTGCAGGATCTCTTTGTCTTCCAGGCGAAAGCGATCGGGGAGGAACAGGGGAAGGTGGAGGGGGTCCATCGGCCAACTGGGATCCGACCGCATTTCATGTCCCGCCTGGAGGCCGTCGGCATCCGGCTCTCCCCGCAGATCTTCGGGGTGGGAACGTTTCCCGTGGGTCGGACGCGGTGATGGTGGGCTCTGCCGGCTTTGCGCGCGGAGGGCAGGATCCCTCCTTAAGAGGCAGGGAGCCGGCGCAATCGGCGTGACGCCGGACGCCGTTGCGTTTCTCTCTGGGGTTTTTCGGCTGGGCCGGGCGCCGAAGGGGCCCCGCCCAGCCCGAGGAATAAAGCAGAAGCGGTCTCCACGCTCTTCTTGAACCTACTTCAGGCGAGCTGCCAGCGCCTGACGGATCTCCTCCACCTCCGCATGGCGCCCCAGCTGTTTTTTGGAGAACACCAGTTCGCCGTTCACTCGAACCTCGAAGACGCCCCCGCTGGAAGGGATGAGCGTCCAGGAGGCGACCTGCCCTTCGAACTCTTTCAGCAACTCTTCGGTCAACCTGACCGCTCGAGGGAGATACCCTCAGACCGCACAATACTCGATCTCCACGCGCAGCATAGAGACCTCCGTGGTTTGAAGATTAAGAGCTTGCTTTCCTCTATTTCAGGGTTGAGGCAGTCTCCCATGGAGAGGGATAACCAGCTGGACAGGCTTCGCCGCTCCTCCTCCCCACGGCCTGAAGGGCCGTAGGGGGAGGAGAGAAATCGTTTTTGGGGGTTCGGCGGGGCCTTCGGCCCATGCTAAACCCTATAGGAGTTACGCAGTTCGGGGCTCGCGAGAAGAGGTTGAATGGCCCCACCCCCCTTTATCCCCCAGGAGAAAACCAACTGCGTAACTCCTACCTTAAAATGGACAGGCGCTAAGGCACATCGTTATAGGTCCAGAGGCGATTCGCCAGGAAATTCCAGAAGAGCGCAACCCCCACAGCGATCACCTGAGCGATGTTCACACCCCACCTCATCCCCAGACGAGGGATCAGGAGCCCCGAGACCGCCCCGAACACAGCCAGGTTGATCCCCAGACCGGCAGTGTTCACCATAAAGAACTGGGAGATCTGCTGCCAGATAGGCTTCGAGCGGGACTCTGGATAGGTCCAGTAGCGGTTCCACAGAAAATTGTTCACCACCGCAGCCGTGAACGAAACCCCCTTCGCCAGGATGGGGATCCATCCGCCCAGGAAAATCAGTCCGTTCAGAATCCCCGTGTCCACCACAAAGCCCACCGTTCCCACGACGCAGAATTTCAGGAAGCGCACGATCTCCTTGCGATACATTCGATAAAGATCTCCCGACGCAGGTCGAAGGAAAAGCCTTCTTTCCACAGGACGGCCTCCACGTTGATGGGTAGGACTTACGCAGTTGGGCTTCTAACAAAGGGAAGTTAAGGAGCCTCTCGTGCTGGCTCCCGAACCAGGAGCTCCACCCATGCCCCATACAGAGCGATCAGCAGGGGCAGGTTTGCCACGTAAAGATTATCGAAGAACTGATGGACATGCAAATGCATCCACGCCGCCATCACCCCCGCGGCCAGTCCCCTCCGCCATCCTGTATTTCGTCGCCATGCTCGCCAGGTCTGGGCCCCGATGACGACCCAGAGCAGCAGGTAAAGCAGCAGGCCAATCAGCCCGGTTTCCGCGGCCATGTTCAGATAGATATTATGGGCGTGGCCCAGCGGGTGCGGCCAGCGGATCAGGGCATAGGCCGGATAGGCGGCGGCGTAGTTCCCGAATCCAACTCCCCGCCATGGATGAGCCCGGATCATTTCCACCGCGGCCTGCCAGTGGGCCAGCCGCTCGATGATCGCGAAGTTCGCCTCGTTCACCTCCACCCCGCGTACATCCGTGATCTGGAGCTCCTCCATCGCCCCCGCCAGGCGATCCCGGATGGGGGCCGGGATCCATCCGGCAGCCCACAGGAAGGCCCCGGTCAGGACCAGAGCCGCCAGCGCGGCGAACCCCCATCGGCTTCGAGCGGGCAACATCCCGATCAGCGTTCCCATCGCGATGGCCGCTCCCAGCCACGCGCCCCGGGACCAGGAAACGATCAGGGCCAGGAGCGCCAGGCCTCCAACACTGAGCGCCCCCAGCCCCAGCCCGATCTCCCGGGCGGACCGCTGGGGATGGCCCAGCAATCCGAAGGCGAGGCCCAGCGCGACCGGCGCGATCAGGCCCATCATCCCGGCGAAGGGGTTGGGTTGTTGAAACGTCCCATAGGCTCGATAAAAAGGGAGGCCAGGAAGCAGGAAATGCTCCGGCCCGGTCCCGCGCAGGAATGCCTGCCAGATCCCGACGCCAGCCTGGATAGCGCCGGAGGTCAGGGCGATCCCAAGGAGAACCCGCTGGATACGAGGGGAGGCGGTGAGGACCATAATCGCCACCAGCCCGATCTGCGCCCATTTGATCCATTCCGGGAGCCCATCTTCCCATGATGAGGCCCAGGAAAGGGAGATCAGGGCATAGCTCAGGAAGAGCCCATACGCCCAATCCCATCCCCAGCGGGGAAGCCGAAGGTCTCGCTGAGCCAGCCCGCGCCATCCCCAGGCCAGGAGGGCCAGACCCAGGAAGATCTGAGCGCTGTTGAGGGGCGGACGCCAGAGTTCGTTTTCCAGCGGTGCCAGCGGCCCGGTGAGCAGCGCCAGCCCCAGGCCGGCCTCCGGAACCCGCAGGAGGAAAGCAAACGCGGCGATGACGGCAGCGAACCCGACAGGGACCTCCGGTTTCCACACGAGCAGCAGCCCCAGGACGAAGGCCAGGATCCCCCACCATAGCTCCGGATGGAGCGGCCACTTCCTCCATCGGAGGCCCTGGGGGAGTCGCTCCATCGGATTTGTGAGACCGGGCTTTAGGTGGACAGGCAGCATGTTTTTTGTTCGAGCGCTCCGCCTGGACTGAGCAAGGCATTTCTCTCTTCTTCCCCGCGGTCCGAGGAGCCACCGGGGGAATCAGGCTCTCTCATGCCCTCATCAGGGGTCTTCATGGGGGTTAGGCCGGGTTTTTCTGTCATCCTACTATTCGGGTCCAGCGGATGGCCCTACCCCTGGGATCCCCCCTTCCCTACAGCCCTCTGGGCCGTGGGGAAGGGGATGAATGGGGGGCGAGCCGGGCGCCAAAGGCGCCCGGCTCGCCCCTATGGGAACGCTCAGATGCTGAGAAGGCCCCGGGGGGTGGGCTGGAGACCTTCATCCCTCGCTCTACCCCCCAGGAAGGGCAGGAGAAGAACGGCGGCCCCACTCCTTCATTTGAGCGGACGAAGCGGATCTACCGTGCTTTCAGCCGCTCCTCAAACCATCGGATCGTTCGCCGCAGGCCCTCTTCCAGGGGGATCTGTGGACTCCATCCCAGGCGCTGGCGGGCTTTCGTGATATCCGGGCAACGGCGCTGGGGATCCCCTGGGATCCGCCGATCCGGCAGAAAGCGGATCCCGGCTGGGTTCCCGGTGAGGCAGTTGATGATCTCCGCAAAGGTGAGGATGCTGACCTCCTCCGGGTTCCCCAGGTTCACCGGCTCATGTTCCTCGACCTCGAGGAGCCGCACAATCCCTTCCACCAGATCATCGATGTAACAGAAGCTGCGAGTTTGCGAGCCATCGCCGTAAACGGTGAGGGGCTCCCGGCGCAGGGCCTGACCGATGAAATTCGGCACCACCCGTCCATCATCCAGCCGCATGCGGGGACCGTACGTGTTAAAAATGCGGACGATGCGGGTATCCACGTCGTGAACCCGATGGTAAGCCATCACCATTGCCTCAGCGAACCGCTTGGCCTCATCATAGACACCTCGCGGTCCGATGGGGTTCACATGGCCCCAGTAAGTTTCCGGCTGGGGATGAACCTGGGGGTCCCCATAGACCTCGCTGGTGGAGGCCAGCATATAACGGGCCCCCTTGACCCGCGCCAGGCCCAGGGTGTTGTGGGTCCCCAGCGCTCCAACTTTCAGGGTCTGAATGGGGTATTTCAGATAATCCATCGGGCTGGCCGGGGAGGCGAAGTGAAGCACCGCGTCGAGCGGCCCTTCCACATAGAGGAAGTGGGTCACGTCATGGCGGATGAAGCGAAAGCGGGGGTGTCCCATAAGATGGGCGATGTTGTCTGGTGTCCCGGTCAGGAAATTATCCACGCCGATCACTTCGTGGCCGTCTGCGAGGAAGCGATCGCAGAGATGGGAACCGATAAAGCCGGCAGCGCCGGTGATCAGGATGCGCATCGAGCGTTCCACCTTACATGGAGATCGAGGATTGGATTGCGTTGTTGCTCTGTTGCAAACGGGGAGCCTTATTTACCCTCCCCGCGTCGGAGCATCGTGCTATCCTTTTCCTGTTAACCAAGGGCAAGCCTCCATCGGGCGAAGAGGATGAGGAAGAGGGCTTCCAGCAAGGTGAGCCCGCCGATCCACACCGCGGCGTCAAACCAGAATTTCTCCGGATACAGCCGGATCAGGGTATCCGTGGGCAGGAAAAGCCATGTGTCTCCTTCGAAGAACAGCCGGTGGAACAGAGTGAACGCGGTATCGAAGCTCAGGAGGAAGCCCAGCAGGATCCCCAGGACCAGCCCCAGGGTGAGGAGGCCTCCCCGGTTCAGGCTCTGCCAGGCCATCGGGCGGGTTGCGGGGGAAAACCAGAGACACGCCCAGGCCCCGATGAGGGCCAGGGCCAGTATCAGGCCCACGCGGAAAGCGATCCCCTGCAAAACATACACATCCTGCATGTGCCGGATCTCCCGCTCATTGAAAGCCGGCCGGCCATCCGCAAAGCGAACTTCCCGCAGGATGCTTGCTCCGGGCGGCTGGGTCACGGAGCGAAGCCCTGTCAGGGCGAGTTCCAGCCGTTCCGCCGGGCTCATCCCGTAGAGATCCGGCGGGAAATCAGGCCGCATGTATTCCAGGCGAATAAACCAGTCATTCATCAACAGACGGACGTTCAGCAGGAGCAACACGACAGGTAGCGAAAGGATGATCACAGCCGAGAGCACGCGGGATAGCATGGACACACTCCTTCCCTGGGGTTCCTTAGGATCTCGTTTCAGGCTCCAGCTGGACATGGAAGATCCGGGGAAGAGAGATCGGAGCGAGGGCGAAGCCGTCCACCTGATCCCTCTGCTCCCACGCCTTCAGGCGACCTTCCCGGCCCCAAAATTCCCTGGGGAGGGATCCATCGTTTTGCGGAACACGCGAGATTCGCAGCATAAGTTTAGGAAGTCAACGTTCTACCCAGGCAATGCCTACGGCCCCCGGGCCCACATGGGCGCCGATGGCCGGGCAGGCCTGGAGGATCGGGATTTCCATAGCCCGGCGCTCCTGGAGACGGCGGGCCAGATCCTGGGCGGCATCCCGCGCATCGGCGTGAAGGATCGCCAGCGCCTCCAGATCCGTTCGCTGCGCAGCGATCTCGCTCAGGCGTTCCACTGCCCGATGCCAGGTCCGAACCCGTTCCAGAAGCGTTGCTCGCCCTTCATGGACCTCAATCAGCGGCTTGAGGTGGAGCAGGGCGGCTGCGAAGGCACGGATCCAGTCGATCCGTCCGCTCCGATGCAGGTAGTTTACATCTTCCACCGTGGCCAGCAATCGCACGCGAGGCCGAAGCGCCTGCAGGTGACGGAGGATCTCCTCTGGAGAGGACCCTTCCCGAGCCCAGCGAGCCGCATAACGCACCTGCCATCCCAGCCCCATGGAGACTTGCCCCGAGTCAAAGACATATACACGAGGGCGCGTTATGGCCTGCGCCGCCAGGCGGGCTGCATGACAGACAGCGCTGAAGGCACTCGCCACGTGGATCGATAGGATGACTTCAGCCTCCTCTCCCAGCTGGCGATAGACGACCTCGAAATCCCCAGGGCTGGGGGCGGCGGTTTGGGGGAGGATCCTGCCGGCCCGCAGACGCCTGTAAAAGACCTCCCGCGAGATCTCGAGATCGTCCCGATAGACCTCCTCCCCGAAGCGCACATACACCGGCACCACGGTGATCCCTTCTTCCGCGATCCACCCCGGGGGGAGGTCGGCTGTGCTATCCGTGACAATCCGAACGCGCATTGAACTCGTCTCGAAGCAGGTTGGGCTACTCTTTAATCATAACCCCCAGCCCATCGAAGCCGATCCACGCTGCCATGGAGGGGCCGTAAGGACGAACCACGAGTTCCCGGGCATGCATCGCTTCCTGCAAGCGTTGAGCGAAGGCCTGAGCCTCCTGAGGAGACCGCGCGGGCCCGTAAAGAACCCCCACCCGTTCTGCCCTGGCGAACTCGGCCGCGAACTCGATCAGCTTTTCAAGGGCCTTCTCTGTGGAGCGGGCTTTTTCCAGGGGGAGCAGGGCTCCTTCCTCCATCATCAGGAATGGCCGGATCCCCAGCATCGTTCCCAGGATCCGCTGGGTTTTGCTCAACAACCCGTTCCGCTCCAGGGCTTCCAGGCTCTCCGTGACGAAAACAGTGTAGAGGCGTGAGAGCATGCCTCGTAGAAGCCGAACGATCTCATGGACAGGCTGGCCCTGAGCGGCCAGGCGGAGGGCCGCCTCAGCGATCCAGCCCTGGGCGATCCCCATGGTCTGGGTATCGATCACATGAACCGGGCACCGTCCCAGCACGGCGGAGGCAGCGGCCCGGGCCCGGGCGACCAGTGGGGAGAGCCGGCCGGAGTGCAAAACGGCCACAATGGCGGAAGTGCTGGGGGCCAGCTGGGTGTAAAGCGCCTGAAGCTCTTCCTCCGTCGGCGGCTCCAGCGTGAAGGCCTTCGTTCGATCTGCAGGCGGCCAGAGTTCAGGAGGGATCCCATCCACCCCTTCCCGAAAGGTTTGATGATCCACCCGGATAGTCAGCGGGATCCAGACCAGCAGGTCGTCCGGCAGATCGGTTGTGCTCAGCAGCGCGGCGCTATCCACCAGCACCCGGATGGGCATAGATGAACTTTCCTCCGCTTCCCATGATTTTGGATGTGGGCCCGGATGCCTCTGGTGCCTGGGCCCACACCGGAGATCAATGTTTTCCCCTTCCCACGGCCCTTAAGGCCGTGGGAAGGGGAAAAAGAGGGATAGGGCTCCTAAGGGATCAGGATGTTTGAATCCGCTCTTATTCTGCGCTCAGGATGTAAGGATAGTGAGGCTGCCCCGCTTCCACCACCTCGATCTGTTGCTGGAGGTAGCGGGAACGGAGCAGCTCGATCAGGCGGGCGGTTTGCGAAGGGTCCGCCTCCGCCCCCACATAAAGGGTGAGCAATTCGGCAGAATCCGCATCCATCGCCTCAAGGGTCCTCCGGGCGACCTCCTCCAGGTCGTCCCCTGCGGCCACCAGATGATCCTCCACCAGTCCGATCCATTGTCCCTGGCGGGCGGTCACGCCCTCCAGTTCCACATCTCGCGTGGCCCGAGTGATCTCGCCGCTGCGCACCAGTCGCAGTGCCTTTTCCATCGCCTGCAGATTGCTTTCCAGATCCGCCTCGGCCCGGTATGCCACCATAGCCGTCACGCCCTGAGGCAGGGTGCGGGTAGGGAGGATCTCCACGCGCTTATCCGGAACCAGCTCCGCAGCCTGCCGGGCCGTTAA
Source organism: Candidatus Thermoflexus sinensis (assembly GCA_016842045.1). Lineage (GTDB taxonomy): Bacteria > Chloroflexota > Anaerolineae > Thermoflexales > Thermoflexaceae > Thermoflexus > Thermoflexus sinensis. Next base: position 79,052 of record JAEVEY010000140.1, read on the forward strand.
CACCACGTTGGGATTATTCGGCAACACAATGATCTGATCCGCGGGCAATTCTTTCAGGAGCTCGACGAATTGCTGGGCGCTGGGGTTCATGGTCTGTCCACCGCGAAGGGTTGCGCTGGCCCCCAGGCTGATGAAGATCCGGGCCCATCCCTCGCTGGGAACCACGGCGATCGTGGCGACCTGGCCGGGTTGCAACGGGGGAGGAGCGCTCTCCATCGCTCGGGCCCGCTCCTGGATAAATTGCTGATACTGAGCCTGCATATCCTCCACCACCACATCCCGTAAGCTACCCCAGCGGATCGCGTAGCTGAGCGGCTGCCCGGGATCATGAACGTGCAGGTGAACCTTCACCGTGCTCGCATCGCCGACAACCAGGACGCTATCCCCCATCGCCTCCAGGTCGCGGCGGATCTGGTCCACATCCAGATGGCGGCCCACCAGGATGAACTGGACATCATAGCCGTAGCCCTCCGATCCGGGCTCCAGCGCGTCGGCCGCCCGGGCGCCTGTAGAGGATGGAGCCGCCATCAGAGCTTCCTCCTCGATGGGTTCCCCTTTCAAGCAGCGAAGCATTCCCTCCAGGATCAGATAGAGTCCCTGTCCGCCTGAATCCACCACCCCGGCTGCCTTCAGGATGGGGAGCAGGTCGGGCGTGCGTTGCACCGCCTCCCGGGCCCGACGCACCACCTGTTCCATAACCTCCATGAGATCCCCGCCACGCCGGACGGCATCGATGGCCGCCTCACTGGCCTCCCGGATCACCGTCAGGATCGTTCCCTCGACCGGCTTCATCACGCCGCGGTAAGCGGTGCGGGTAGCCTCCTCAAGGGCGAGGGCCAGGTCTTCCGCTGTGATCGTTGGGCGGCGATCGATCACCTGAGCCATCCCCCGCCAGATCTGAGAGAGGATCACCCCGGAGTTCCCCCGCGCGCCCATCAACGCCCCCCGGGCCACCCGCTGGAGCAGCACCCCCACCTCCTCATGATCCGACGCGCTGGCGATCTCCTGCCAGGCTGCCTCCATGGTCAGCAGCATATTGGTTCCGGTGTCCCCATCCGGGACCGGGAACACGTTCAGGGCGTTCACCAGTTCATGGTGTCGGCGAAGCCAGAGCAACGCCGCCCGGATCATCGCTTTAAATGTGGGCCCATCAATGGCCTGAGGGGCCGGTCGTGAGGATGAAGACCCTTCCCGTTGCACGTCATCCTCCTGAGAATCGAGCTCCTGTCTGGATTGCTCTCCCACGGCCCGAAGGGCCATAGGAAAGATAGATCGAAAAGCCCGAGGGGGAAGATCCAGCCTCTCGTCCCAAAGGCAGAATGATCTTCCCTTTATTGCTGAAGCTGCAAACTCTGAATATGAACGTTCACTTCCGCTACCGGAAGGCCGGTGGTTTTCTCCACCTGATATTTGATGGTGTGCTGCACGCTGCGGGCGACGGCGATCAGCCGGACCCCATATGCCAGGATGAGGTAGACATCGATCACCAGGCCATCCGGCCGCTCCCGGATCTCAATGCTCCGTCGAGCGTCGGGAGCGAAGAAATTGGCGACCACATCGGTCATACGGTGCGAAGCCAGACCGACGACTCCATAGCACTGTGCGAGGGCCTGGGCGACGATCGTGGCAATGGCTGTGGGCAGCACCTCGATCCGCCCCAGTTCATTCTGTTCTTTCATGGTTTCCGACTCCTCTGAGGTCTGGCCGGCAAACCGATTGCGTGGATCCCCGGAAGCCTCCTGAAACGGAGCGCGCGGCGAGGGCTCCCACCCCGGTTAACTCCCCCCAAAAATATATTGATCCCCCCTCCCCACGGCCCAAAGGGCCGTGGGGAGGGGGGATAAAGGGGGGTGGGCTCATTTTACCTCTTCTCGCGAGCCCCGAACTGCGTATCTCCTATTTATCTTAACCCAACTTGCTACCGCTTCATCCAGATGGGTTTTAGGGATCTGAGATGATGAAGGCCAACGACCCCACCCCCTTGATTCCCCATCCCCACGGCCCCAGGGGCTGTGAGGAGGGGAAATCAAAAGCATTTTGGGGGCGCGAGCCGGGCACCTTCGGTGCCCGGCTCGCCCCAGACCCCCAGGGAGCCAAAACGAAAGTGGAGTGGGCGAATCACCCCACCCCTCTGGATCCCCTCCCTGCGGCCCAAAGGGCCACAGGGAGGGGATGAAAGATTGGAGGCGGGTCGGGCGTCTTTGGTGCTTGGCCCGCCTCCAAACGCATAACTCCAAATTATGGATGAAGCCCTGCCCCGATTCCCTCTCGAACGCTGGAGGTGCAGGATGCTGGGCCTGAGGCCGGCCGACAGGACGCGCCCGGAGGTTTCAGGTGGAGTCTCGAGGATTCTGGGGCCCCGCCTCTTCGCCTGGAAGGGGACAGGCAGCAAGTTGCGTTAAAATATGGATTGATATACAACGCGGCATGGGGATAGTACGCGTGGATGATCTCAAAGGATTGGGAATGGGGCAACGTGCTGCCTCACCGGTGAAGGATTTTTCTCTTCGTGGAGGGGGACCCATGATGACTGGGGAAGTTCAACGTGCCTATGGGACCGTAACCGTGAAGCGAGGGCTCGCCCAGATGCTGAAGGGCGGCGTGATCATGGATGTCACCAATGCGGAGCAGGCTCAGATCGCGGAGGAGGCGGGCGCGGTAGCCGTAATGGCCCTTGAACGGGTTCCTGCGGATATCCGGGCTCACGGCGGGGTGGCCCGGATGGCGGACCCCGAAAAGATCCTCGAGATTATGGAGGCGGTCACCATCCCGGTGATGGCCAAATGCCGGATCGGCCACTATATGGAGGCGAAGATCCTGGAAGCCCTTGGGGTGGACTTCATCGACGAATCCGAGGTTCTGACCCCTGCGGACGAGCAATATCACATCAACAAATGGGAATTTAAAGTCCCCTTCGTCTGCGGTGCGCGGGATCTTGGAGAAGCCCTGCGCCGGATCGCTGAGGGGGCGGCGATGATCCGATCCAAAGGGGAGGCGGGGACCGGGAACGTGGTGGAGGCGGTACGCCATGCCCGGGCGATCATGGGCGCCATCCGACGAATCCAGGGGATGGGAGAGGAAGAGCTGGTGGCCTACGCGAAGGAGATCGGCGCTCCTTATGAGCTGGTCCTGGAAACGCGGCGCCTCGGGCGCCTGCCGGTCGTCCTCTTCGCCGCCGGCGGGATCGCCACTCCAGCCGATGCGGCGCTGATGATGTGGTTGGGGATGGATGGCGTGTTCGTGGGAAGCGGGATCTTCAAGAGTGAGAATCCGTATAAGCGGGCGCGAGCGATCGTGGAGGCCGTGACCTACTGGCAGGAACCGGAGATCCTGGCCATGGTCAGCCGGAACCTGGGCGAGCCGATGTATGGCATCGATGTCCGGCAGCTCACGGAGGCTCAGCGCCTCGCGCTGCGCGGGTGGTGAGGCCCTTCCGTTTTCCCTTCCCGCAGCTTGAAGGGCTGAAGCATAGGGAAAGCGGAATCACGCGATCTGCTGGCGGTCGGATCACCCCTTATCTTTCAGGAGGTGCATGGTGCGGATCGGGGTGCTGGGATTGCAGGGGGATTACCTGGAGCACCATCAGATGCTTCGCCGGCTAAATGTGGAGACGGTGGATGTCCGTCTCCCTTCCCATCTGGAAGGAGTGGACGGCCTGATCATCCCGGGTGGGGAGAGCACCACCATCGGCGCCCTGGCGGAGCGCTATGGTTTGATGGAGCCGCTCCGCCGCATAGCCGAGGCGGGCGTGCCGATCTGGGGCACCTGCGCCGGCATGATTTTTCTGGCCCGGGATGTGGGCCGTCCTCAGCCCACCCTGGGCCTGATGGATATCCGGGTGCGGCGGAACGCCTTCGGCCGTCAGATCGATAGCTTTGAGGCGGATCTGGAGATCCCGGCCCTGGCCCGGATAGGGGATCCCCGACCCTTCCATGCGGTCTTCATTCGGGCTCCGCTGATCGAGGCGGCAGGACCTGATGTGGAAGTCCTGGCCCGTCTGGAGGATGGAACTATTGTGGCTGCTCAGCAGGGACATCTGCTGGCCACCGCCTTCCATCCTGAACTGACGGACGACACCCGGTTTCATCGATATTTCCTGGAAATCGTTCGACAGGCTTCCCGCCGATGATCCGATCCTTGCGGATAAGGGATGGCCCGCGTTTCCTGGCGGCCGCCCACACGGGTTTATATCTGGATGAGCGCACGGCACGGGTCGATCGCTTCCATCCAATCGAGGCCGCCACTGTTTCCATGTTCTTGCCGGACCTGGCCCCGGTGCTGACCCTTTCCGATCGCTCAGGAACGTGTTTTCTCCAATTGAGCCGTCGGGGCCGAGGGGAGGAGGGGCGCCTGCTTTTTATGGCGCCCGCGCCGGTGACCTCAGATCTGGAGATGATAGCCGGGTGGGAGACGGCCTTTCGTGCGGTCACGGAATGGTCGGCCGCCCATGGGATCCGGCGTCTGGTGGCGGAGGTGGCGCTGGATGAACTGCGGCCGGCCCTTCTCCATCGCCTGGGCTTCGAGCGAACCCGTCGTTACACGGTGTGGTCGGGCCCTGCCGGGGTGGTGGAGCGGGCCTTTCAGGCACTTTCCGGCCGCGAGCCCACGATCCACGCTTCATCGTGGGCGCTCTATCGGGGGGCAAGGGGAGCCTGGGTCGAGGAAATCCGAAGCATGCCGGAGGATCCGCTCCGGGAGCTGGCGCAGACCCTCACGGATCTGGGCGTCCGCTGGCGGCATCCGGTTTACGTGCAGGTTCGCCGGGAAACCCCGGAGGTGGCCGAAGCTTTACGGGCGCTGGGGTTCCATCCGGCTTTCACCATGTGGCGGATGGTGCGATGGATCGCGGTCCCCCTTCGATTGCCGTCCGCGGAGGAACTGGAAACGAGCGCCCTGACCTCCCTGGCGTTCTACTTCCATCCGGCGACGCGCTCGCCGATTTGGGAGCGGGCCGTAGACTCCGGATAGCAAGAGCGTAGCGGATCGAAGACACGCCGGTTGATGGACTATGGGAAGGGGGTAGGGACGAGCAGCCTGGTCGCTCGCTCCCACCCCCTTCATTTTATCTGGGCCACTGGGCACCTGGTCTGCCCCAAAACTCCTGAGGGAGAGCTGACGGTGTAACCCTCATGGAGGCGAGTCAGAGAGCGCGCTTTCAGCATGCCGCCCGATGGCCAGGAAGGAGGGTTTTCGGGGACGGGAGGCCTTCGACCATCGAATAGCATCTGATCCGAATCGTCAGGGTTGCCGCGGAGCGAGTTCTTCTTTGATATAATGGGCTTGAACATACAGGAACCGCTGCTTCTTCCACGTTCGTTTTAGGGATATGCGGTGGAGGAAGAGGATGGCCCCTTCCTCTTCCCTGCGGCCCGAAGGGCCGCAGGGAAGAGGAAAAAATCTTTTAGGGGCTGGGCTGGGGGCCAAAGGCCTCCAACCCAGCCCCTAAAAACCACCGATTTGTTAGGGAAAGGGAATTCCCATGACCCAACCTGGAATTCGAACGGGAACCATTACCGTCGATTTCCTGACCCCTACCCATCGGATCTCCGCCCAGATGGTGCTAAGAGGCCGGGTTCTGGGGGACGTTTTAAACGATGTCCGTACCTCCTTCATTCCCCTGGAAACCGTGTTCCTCTCGCGCCTGGAGGAGCCCGCCCGTATCCTCAAAAGCTTTGGGGCCGCCATCCTGAGCAAAAACCACATCACTATGGCCATCGTCAACGTGGGCGTTGAGATGGCCCTGAAGACCGTCTCCCCTGCCTATGGCTCTCGAAAAGTGTATGGCGTATTCGCCACCATACCCGGCTTTGAGATCGAGGGGACCATTGAATTCGTGGGCCGGCCTGATCTTCATGCGCTCCTGGTGACGAATGTGGAGCGCTTTATCCCGATCATGAATGCGAAGGCGGTGATGAGCGAGCGGCCCGAGATGAATTTCGCCGGCGAGTTGATTTTCGTGAACCGAGATTTCATCGGCCTGCTCTCGTTAAGTGGAGAGGTGGCTCAAGGATGACCCGCATCCTGGTGATCGATGATGATATCGAGCTCCTTCAGATGGTCCGCGTGATGCTGGAGCGGGCCGGGTTCGAGGTGTTCACCAGCGCGGATGGTGCGGATGGGATTGAGAAAACCCGCCAGCTCCGGCCGGATCTGGTGATCCTGGATTTGATGATGCCAGAGATCGATGGCTTTCAGGTCCTCCAGGCCATCCGGAACGATCCTCTGGTCAACGACACGCCAGTCCTGGTCCTCACAGCACGGGCCCAACCGGTGGATCGGGAGGCCGCCCTTGCTGCTCGGGCGGATGATTATCTGGCCAAGCCGGTCTCCCAGAAGGAGCTCCTGGACCGGGTGCAGGAGGTGCTGAACCGGCGCCGGCGAGCGGGCGGCCAGGGTTCGGTTGTGCTCTTCCTGGGTCTTCGAGGGGGAACCGGAACCACCACGCTGGCGGTGAACACCGCGCTGGCGCTGATTCGCAGCGGCCCTGTGGTGCTGTGGGATGCCAGCCTGAGCTCCGGCCATGCGGGGCTTCATCTCCGGATCGCTCCACGGATCTCCTGGCTGGACTGGTGGCGGGATGGGTGTTCCAAGGAGAATCTGGAAGCTCATCTGACGCCCCATCCGGCCGGGCTCAGCCTGTTCCCCGCCCCCCTCATGCCGGTTACGGAGGCCGTTGAAGAATCCCTGGTGAGCCTGACGCTGGACGTTCTGCGGGAACGTTTCACTTTTGTGGTCATCGATGGGCCCTCCACGCTGGTGCCCCTTGGCCTTGTCTTCTGTCAGCATGCGGATCAGATATTCCTGGTGATGAACCCCGAGGTGGGCTCCCTGCAGACCACGGTGATGACCCTGCGCGCCCTGCAATCGGCGGGGATCCCGCTGGAGCGAATGCACGTCGTGGTGAATCATGCAGCGGGGCCGGGCACGTTGAATGCCCAGACGATTGAGCGCGCGCTGGGCCGGGCGCCGATGCTGACCGTGCCGTTTGACCCCAATCAGGCGGTGGCGCTGGTCCAGGGCACCCCGCTCATCCTGAGCCACCCGAATGGTCCCCTGGCGATAGCGGCACAGCGACTGGCCGGACACATTCTATCCGCTGTGCGCCAGCCAGGGGGTTGATGTCCGCGGATGAAACCAGGAGCAGCAGCAAAGCCGCTGCCCCTGGCTCTTATGAATGGGGGAATTTCAAGGTTTCAGGGTGTGGAGGCATACCTTCGGCGTGCCCTCACCTTGAGAAACTCCCTCTTTCTCCTCACAGCCCCCGGGCTGTGGGGATGAGCTTCATCCCATCCCTCTAACAGAAACCCGCGGCGCAAGCCCTGCGTGAATGGAGCAAGCCGTCGCAGGCTGAGGAACCCGAGGCTTTCCCGGATGAAAGCGATCTTTCCATCAGGAGGGGGACGATGAGCATTTTCGAGCTCTTCTGGATCTTCCTGATTTTCAGCACCATGTTTCCCGCCCTGCAACGCCGGCTTCTGGAGGAAGCTCGCGCGCGGCTGATGCGTCAGATCGAGCGTCGACGAGGCACGCGCCTGATCACGATGATCCATCGTCAGGAGACCATCGGGTTTTTCGGACTCCCCATCTCCCGTTACATTGACATCGAGGATTCCGAGCAGGTCCTCCGGGCGATCCGGTTGACCCCTCCGGATATGCCTATCGATCTGATCCTCCACACACCGGGTGGTCTGGTTCTGGCCGCCGAGCAGATCGCCCAGGCGCTGGTCCGCCATCCGGCGAAGGTGACTGTGTTCATCCCCCATTATGCGATGTCCGGTGGGACGTTGATCGCGCTGGCAGCGGATGAGATCGTGATGGACGAGAACGCTGTGCTGGGCCCGGTGGATCCTCAGCTGGGGCAGTATCCGGCGGCTTCAATCCTGAGGGTGGTGGAGACCAAGCCGCTGGCGAACATTGAGGATCACACCCTCATCCTGGCGGATATCGCCCGCAAGGCGATGGAGCAGGTGCGTTCGACGGTGATCGAGCTGCTCACCGCCAATGGGATGGATCCGGAGCGGGCGACGATGATCGCGGAGGCTCTGAGCAGCGGGCGCTGGACGCATGATTATCCGATCTCGGTTCGGGAAGCGCAGGCGCTGGGATTGCCAGTTCGCGTTGGATTGCCTGAAGAGATCTATCATCTTATGGAAATGTTCCCGCAAGCCACCCCGCGGCGTCCCTCGGTAGAGTATATTCCCATGCCCTATCGCCATGAGGGTCCCGCTCCTCGATCCCGTTAAGCCGATAGCGCTTCTTCCACTCGGGGTTTTGGGGGTGGACAGCGCCGCTTTCGGCGGCTCGCCCACCCCAAAATATTCAATTTCCCTCTTCCCTCCTCCCCACGGCCCGAAGGGCCGCAGGGAGGGGGGCAAGGGGGGTGGGGCCATTGGCCTTCATCATCCCATATCCTCCAAACATAATGACTGCCGGAGCCAGTGTTATACTTAAAGTAGTGCTCTATCCATTATAGAGGAAGGGGATCCGCCCCCCATATCCTTCGAGGGTTAGGCCGGGGGCCTTCGGCTCTCACCATACCCCAAACCCGTGAGACATAAAGCGACCTGTCGAGGCGATCTAAATGGCCCTGGTCCTGCTGATCCGACATGCAGCGAACGATTCGATGGGCAAATGGCTGGCCGGGTGGACGCCAGGGATCCATTTGAACGAGGAGGGACGTCGTCAGGCCGAAGCGCTGGCGGAGCGCCTGGCATCCTTTCCGATCCGGGCGATTTACAGCAGCCCTCTCGAGCGCGCGGTGGAGACGGCCGAGCCGCTGGCTCGCCGCAAGGGATTGCAGATCCAGATCATGCCGGAACTGGGGGAGGTGCGCTACGGGGAATGGACGGGGAAATCGCTGAAGCGCCTGCGGCGCCAGAAGGCCTGGCAGCGCCTGGTGAGTCTGATCAGTCGGGCCCGTTTTCAGGGCGGCGAGGCCATGGTCGACCTGGTCGCACGGGCGATCAATGCGGTGGAGACGATCGTGAGCCGCCATCCCCGGGATGTGGTGGCGCTCTTCACCCACGCCGATCTGATCCGGGCGGTGACGGCGTATTATCTGGGGATGCCTCTGGATCTTTACCATCGGCTGATGATCGCGCCGGCTTCCGTGACCGTTTTCTGGCTGGCGGAGGGGCCACCGCTGCTCCTGCGGCTGAACGATACGGGCCCGCTTCGCTGGCCCCTTGAGGATCTGGCCCATCTTTCCAGGCAGCGAAAGCGATAAGGGTGGAGATGCCTCGATTGATTTACGACCTGCGGCCAGTGGATCGTATCACGGCGGACGCGGTGGGCGAGCCGGGACGGCGGACGTTTTATATCCAGGCTCGCCAGGATGACATACTGGTCACCATCCTCTGCGAGAAGGAGCAGGTGAGGGCGCTGGCGCATTCCCTGGAGGAGCTTCTGGAGGAGATCAATGAGAAATATCCGCGTCCGTTGAGGCAGGAACCCGACGAGTCGGAGCTGCAACTGGAGGAACCCCTGGAGCCGCTCTTCCGGGCCGGCCGCATGGGGCTTGGCTATGAGCCCCGGGAGGACTGGATCGTCCTGGTGATCCAGGAACTGGCGGAGGAGGATCAGGATCCGGATCTGTTGCGGGTCGTGCGTTTCTGGGCGACGCGGGAGCAGATGCATGCCCTCAGCCGCCACGGCGCCGATGTCGTCGCCCGAGGCCGTCCCCTCTGCCCCCTGTGCGGCCGTCCGATCGATCCCGAGGGACATGTCTGCCCTCGTCGGAACGGCAAGGCCGTCGTATTTTAAACCAGTCCTGCAGGCCTCTGACCTTGCTGGACAGGAATGGCTTTTCCCCCTCTCCCTCTTCTCCGCAGCCCGAAAGTCCACAGGGAAGGGGGAAAGCCCTCTGGAACTCCATGAGACATGGGAACGATTTCGCGTCGTCCTCGTTCCACCGTTGCGCGGAGGATCCCCGACCCATTGCCCCCTGAAACACCAAAGGAAACGGTCCTCCGCTGGCTTCAGGAAGGGGAGATCCAGCTCCTGGGTCTGGTCCCCTGGGGATCCAATGCGACGTTTCTCGTGGCTGTTGTTCGCGAGGGAATAGCGGGTCTGGCGATCTATAAACCCCAGCGGGGCGAGGAGCCTCTCTGGGATTTCCCCCATGGCACGCTCTGCTATCGCGAGGTCGCGGCCTATGTGGTCAGCGAGGCCCTCGGCTGGGGCCTGGTGCCCCCCACCGTGCTGCGACCCTCCGGCCCTTATGGTCGCGGGGCGCTCCAGCTCTATATTGATGCCGATCCGGAGGAGAATTACTTCACCTTCCGTGACGATCCGGCGTTGCAGCCGGTGCTGATGCGTGTGGCTGTGTTCGATCTGATCACCAACAACGCGGACCGCAAGGCCGGACATTGTCTGAAGGATCGCAACGGGCGGATCTGGGCCATCGATCACGGGATCTGTTTCCACGCGGAGCCCAAGCTGCGGACGGTGATCTGGGATTATCGGGGCCAGAGGATCCCGGAGGACATCGTGGAGGAGGTTCGAACGTTCTATCAACGTTTGAAGGAAGATAAGGGCCTGCGGGCGGAGCTGGCCGGTTTGCTGAGCGCGGAGGAGATCACGGCTCTGGAGGAACGGACGGCGGCCCTCCTGGAGCATCCGGTCTTCCCCCATCCCGGACCCTGGCGCTCTGTGCCGTGGCCGATCATTTAGCGGGCTCTCACTCCAGCTGTTCGACCTCCAGGCATCGGCGTAGACATCGGAGCTCCCGGCTTTCTCGGAGGGAACGGAGGAGCTCTTCGAACGTCGATGGGCGAACAGCGATGACTTGATGAAGCGAGTTCCCTTCCGTCGGCAGCCCCAACCGGGCAACATCCACCCCATTCTGTCGGGCCACCTTGAGAATCCATTCCTCCAATCTTGGATGAAGGAGAACGATTCGGTGGCCTCGCTCTCGATCCTCCAGCACGCGGATCTGACAGCCTGCTTCCCATGCGTTCAGTTCGATCTCCGCGAGCTTGCGAAGATAGCTGGGTTGCGAGCTATCGGGATCTTCATCCATAGCTTCCTTAGGTAATTGCAAATGTTCCCCTTGCCACCCGCATGGCGGATCCGCTG